>JAZBNZ010000347.1:0-4612 GCA_036350895.1 Woeseiaceae bacterium | reverse complement strand
CCGCATGAAGAACCACAGCACCGGCAGCGCCGCGATGGTCAGAACCCCGGCGATGGTGACAAAGCGCAGACTCAGCCCCGCCAGGAAGATCACGGTGATGCCGGTCAGCGCAATCAGGATGGCTGTGCCGAGGTCCGGCTGCAGCGCGATCATGCCAACCGGTACCGCAACCAGCAGCAGCATGACCGTGATCAGCAGCAGGCTGGGCGGCAGGGCGCGCTCGTGCAGCAGCCAGGCGAGCATGGCCGGCACCGCCAGCTTCATCAGTTCCGAGGGCTGGAAGCGAATGCCGATGTCGAGCCAGCGCTGCGCGCCGCCACCCATTTCGCCGCGCACCAGCACCAGCACCAGCATGGCGAGGCCGGCGGCGAACAGCCACGGGGCCGCGCGCCGCATCCAGGCCGTGTTGACCTGCGCCAGCGCCAGCATCACCAGCGCCGCGAAGCCGATCCGCGCGCCCTGGCGTACCACGGCGTCCAGGTTGTTGCCCGTCGCGCTGTACAGCACGAAGGCGCCGATCGCCAGCACGGTGCAGACGCCGAACAAGAGTGGCGGATCGATGTGCACGCGGTACAAAAACCGCGTCACGAAGCCATGACGGCCGGGGCCGGCTGTGCTCGCTGCCATCAGCGCATCGCCTGCTGCGGCAAGGTTTGCTGCAGGTACGCGTCGACCACGCGGCGCGCCACCGGCCCGGCAACCCCGCTGCCGCTGCCGCCGTTCTCCACGATCACCGCCACCGCAATACGCGGGTCTTCGAGCGGCCCGAACGCCACGAACAGGGCGTGGTCGCGCATCCGTTCGGCCAGCTCGGTTTCATCGTACTCATCATCCTGCGCCACGGTGAACACCTGGGCCGTGCCGCTTTTGCCGGCCATCGACCACGGTGAGTTGCGCCCCAGCGCGCGGGCGGTGCCACGCGCGTCGTACACCACGCCGCGCATGGCTGCGATGATCTCATCCCAGTATTGCGGCGGGGCCACAACCGGGGGTAACGCCACGGGCTCGCGCACGGTCAGTTCACCCGACACCGGGTCTTTGACACCGCGGACCAGCGACGGCTGAAAACGCTGGCCGCGCATCGCAATAGCCGCTGTTGCATGCGCCAGCTGCAGCGGCGTGGTCAGCAGGTAGCCCTGCCCGATGCCGGTGATGACGGTTTCACCCGGGTACCACACCTGATCTTCGCGGTCGGCAAAATTGCGGCGCTTCCACTCGCGGCTGGGCACGAGGCCCTCGCTTTCAGGGCTGATGTCGACCCCGGTGCTGGCACCAAAGCCGAAACTGGCCAGCGTCTGCGCCATGCTGTCGATGCCGAGCGTATTGGCAAGGTCATAAAAATAGGTGTCGCACGACTGCGCGATCGCGTCATGCATGTCGACCATGCCGTGGCCTTCCGGTTTCCAGTCGCGGTAGCGGTGTGAGCTGCCCGGCAAGCTGTAGTGGCCGATACAGTACTTGCGCTCGCCCGGCTGGACGGCCTGCTGTTGCAGGCCCGCCAGCGCGATAATGGGTTTGATCGTCGAGCCGGGCGGATACTTGCCGCGCAGCGCCCGGTTAAACAGCGGCTGATCAGCGTCGCTTTGCAATGCGCGAAAAGCGTCGCGGCTCAGCCCGGAGATAAAGGCGTTGGGGTCGTAGCTCGGCGTGCTGGCCAGCACCAGAATTTCGCCGTTGCGCGGGTCGATGGCCACCACCGCGCCGCGCTGTTCGCCCAGCGCCGCCTCGGCCGCAATCTGCGTCGGGATATCGAGGCTCAGCACCAGGTCCTTGCCCGGCACCGCCAGCTCGGTGTCGAGGTTCTGCATGACCCGGCCATGCACGTTGACCAGCACGTCGGCATGCCCGACGGTGCCGTGCAGTTCATCTTCGTAGGCGCGTTCCACCGACACTTTGCCGATATACGAGGTGCCCGAATAGGCGGCGGCATCGACCCGCTCCTGATCCGCCGGGCTGATGCTGCCCACGTAGCCAAGCGCATGCGCCGCTACGGTGCCGTAGGGGTAGGCGCGCGCCAGGCGGGCACGAATCTCCACCCCGGGAAAGTAGGGCCGCAGCACCGCGAACTGCGCCACCTCGGCGTCGCTGAGCCGCTGCCGAATGGGGATGCTGTCGAAGCGCCGCTTGCTCCGGATGAGTTCGCGCACGCGTGCTGCATCGTCGTCCTCGAGGATGCCGTTGCGCACCAGAGCGCGCAGCGTGGTCTCCATGTCCGGTACTTGTTCCGGCGTGATTTCCAGCTGATAGCTCGGCGTGTTCTCGGCCAGCACCCGGTTGTTGCGGTCGTATATCAGGCCGCGCGTCGGGGGCAGGGGTTGGACCCGTATCCGGTTGCCTTGCGACTGCGCGGAGTAGTAGTCACCGTCGACCAGTTGCAGCACCGCCAGGCGCGCCGCGACCGCGCCGGTCAGCACCACCGCAATGGCCGCGCAAATGATCACCCGCACGTTGAACATGCGTTTTTCGCGCCAGTGGTCCTTGATTTGTGTCGCGCTGTGCATCGCTGTGGTTGACCCGGTTTGCCTAGTAACTGACCCGACTGCTTTCGTTCTGTACCCGCACCCGGTCCAGTATGCCCATCAGGACCGGCCACACCAGTGTGCCACTGATGACCCGCGGCCATTGCCGCAACCCCAGCGTGCCGAGGCCCGCGATGCCCTCCACCAGCACTTGCAGGAAGGCGTTGAGGGTCAGCAGCGCAAACACTGTCATCGTCAGCTGCCACAGCGGGAAGATGCGAATCTGCAAATGAAAGCGCAGGGTCATGTATGTGACAACGCAAAGCGCGAAAGCGTTCTCGCCCAGCAGCTGCCCGTGCAGAATATCGAGGCTCAGGCCGATACAGAATGCCGTGAGCAGGCCGAAGCGCTCCGGCCACATCATGGCCCAGTACACCAGCACCATCGCGGGGAGCGGGGGCCGCAGCGGCTGCAGGACCGCCGGCAGCGGCGCGACTTCGAGCGCGACCGCCAGCAGCAGCGCGACTACGGCCGGCCAGATGCGGACCGCGCGTGCCACCTAGGGTTGCGCCTCGCCGAGCGCCGCCGCCGGCACGTCGGCCGCCGGCGTCGCGGGTTCGCCGGGTTTGATCAGCAGCACCTCGCGAATGCGGTTCAGGGCCGCCGCGGGCTGTGCCGTGACCTCCAGGAACGGCTGGCCGGTCGTGCTTTGCACGGTGCGCACCACGCCCACCGGATAGCCGGCCGGAAATTTCCCGCCGAGCCCGGACGTCACCAGCAGGTCGCCCTCCGCAACGTCGGCGTTGCGCGGCAAAAACGGCAGCGACAGCCGGTCCAGCTCGCCGGTGCCCACGGCTATCGTGCGCAGCCGGTTGCGGGCGATTTCGACCGGCAGCGCGTGGTCCACGTCGGTCACCAGCATCGCCTCGGCCGAAAATATCCGGTCGCGGGTGATCTGTCCGACCACACCGTCGGCATCGATCAGCGGCTGGCCGACAAAGATGCCGTCATTGCTGCCCTTGTTAATCACGATCATGTTGCGAAACGGGTTCATGTCGACGGCGACGATTTCGGCGATCAGCAGGTCCTCGGTAACGCGTGACGTGGAATCGAGCAGCGCTCGCAGCCGCGCGTTCTCAGCCTGCAGCGCAGCGAGTTTCTGCAACCGTGCGCTGCGCGCCAGCGCTTCGGCTTTCAGCCGCTGGTTTTCCGCGAGCAGTTCGCTGCGGCTCATGAAGGTTTCGCTGACCGAGCGACGCAGGTTGGCCGGTGCGCTGACCAGCAGCTCGACCGGGTAGAGCAGCACGGACAGGGTTTTGCGCACCCCCGTCAGGTACTCGTTGCGGTGATCCAGCACCATCAGAGTGAATGCGATGATGCACAGTATGAAGAGTTGCGGGCCCGGGCTTGCGTTGCGGAAGCGTCCCGGCTCCCGATCCACGGTAGTCAGCGCCATAACCTGAGCATACCCGACAACAACAATGCATGGATGATGGGCCAGATGGCCCGGGCGAGCAACGTGCGGCTGACGCCAGGCCTCACTCCTGGGCGAATACGCCGGGCCCCTGCTCGTCGATGAGCTCGAGGATGCGGCCGCCGCCACGGGCCACGCAGGTCAGCGGATCGTCGGCAATCACCACCGGCAGGCCCGTCTCTTCCATCAGCAGCTTGTCGAGGTCGCGCAGCAGGGCGCCGCCGCCCGTGAGCACGATGCCGCGGTCGGCCACGTCGGAGCCCAGTTCCGGCGGCGTCTGCTCAAGGGCACCCTTGACCGCGCCCACGATGCCCTGCAGCGGCTCCTGCAGCGCTTCGAGTATCTCGTTGCTGTTCAGGCTGAAGCTGCGCGGCACACCTTCGGACAAGTTGCGGCCGCGCACCGAGATTTCCTGCACCTCGTCGCCCGGGTAGGCCGAGCCGATTTCGTGCTTGATACGCTCCGCCGTGGCTTCACCAATCAGGATGCCGTAGTTGCGGCGCACGTAGTTGATGATGGCGTCGTCAAAGCGGTCGCCGCCGATGCGCACCGAGGCCGCATAGACGATGCCGTTCAGTGAGATGACCGCCACCTCCGAGGTGCCGCCGCCGATGTCGAGCACCATCGAGCCGCGCGCCTCATGCACCGGCATGCCGGCGCCGATGGCGGCGGCCATGGG
>JAZBNZ010000346.1:0-3238 GCA_036350895.1 Woeseiaceae bacterium | reverse complement strand
GATTCCGCTGGTCCTGACCGGGGAGATCTACGCAACGGCGGCGTTCGTCGCCAGCGCCGCGTTCATCGGGAGTTCGTACATCGGCGTTCCGCGCGACCTGTCGCTCGGCATCGCCGTGGTGGCCGGTTTCGCAGTCCGCGCGGCCGCGATCCGTTACAACCTGTCGCTGCCGGCGTTCATGAGCGAGGATCGGTAGGCAGCGCGAAACGGCCGGCAGCACCGCGGTCGCGGCTTGAAGAGCCGCTCCTACAGTCCACGTATCCGGCATCGGGGTGCGCTGTCGGAGGTGCTCTTCAAGCGCCGGCGAATTACGCGCGGTGTTCGACGATGGCGCGGTCCACGATTCGACCTGGACGAACGCTTCTGCTGTAGGAGCGGCTCTTCAAGCCGCGACTGCGATGGCGTTCGTCACCACGAGCCCGTCGGACCGGGCTCCTAGACGTTGAACCGGAAGTGCATGACGTCGCCTTCCTTGACGATGTATTCCTTGCCCTCGAGACGCAGTCGACCGGCCTCTTTCGCGCCGTGCTCGCCGTTGCCGGCGATGTAATCGTCATAGGAGATGACTTCGGCGCGGATGAACCCCTTCTCGAAGTCGGTATGAATTTCGCCCGCCGCCTGCGGTGCGGTCGCGCCGATCCTGGTCGTCCAGGCACGCACTTCCTTCGGGCCGGCCGTGAAGAAGGTCTGCAGGCCGAGCAGCGCATAGCCGTGGCGAATGACCCGGTTGAGGCCTGGCTCCTCGAAGCCCAGGTCCTGCAGGAACTCGGCCCTGTCGGCTTCGTCCAGCACGGCGATCTCGGCCTCGATGGCGGCGCAGATCGCCACGACCTCGGCACCCTCGTTCGCCGCGTAGTCCCTGACAACGTCGAGATGCGGGTTGTTCTCGAAGCCGTCCTCGTTGACGTTCGCGACATACATGACGGGCTTCGCGGTAATCAGGTGCAGGCTCTTCAGGATCGGGCGCTCGTTGTCGGCGAGTTCGAGCGATCGGACCGGCAGGCCCTCGTCGAGATGCGCCTTGACCTTGCGCAGGGTGTCACGCACGAACAAGGCTTCCTTCTGCGCTGTCTTCGCGTTCTTCTCGGCCTTGACCAGCTGCTTCTCAACGGACTCGAGATCCGCCAGCGCAAGCTCGGTGTTGATCGTCTCGATGTCATCGATCGGATCGATTCGGCCGGCCACGTGGGTCACGTCGTCGTTTTCGAAGCAGCGGACGACATGCGCAATCGCGTTCGTCTCACGAATATTCGCGAGAAACTGGTTGCCGAGCCCCTCACCCTTCGAGGCACCCGCCACCAGTCCGGCAATATCGACGAACTCCATCGTCGTCGGGATCAGCTTCTCGGGATGCACGATGTCCGCGAGCGCCTGCAGGCGCGGATCGGGCACGGGCACGATGCCGACGTTCGGCTCGATCGTGCAGAACGGGTAGTTCTCGGCCGCGATCTCGGCCGCTGTCAGCGCGTTGAACAGGGTCGACTTGCCGACGTTGGGCAGGCCGACGATGCCACAGGTGATTGCCATGATTATCCGCTCTTCGTGTGCAGCTCTTTCATTGCCGCGTTCAGGTTGTCGTCCACCCAGACTTCGAGTGCCCGGACCGCGTCGTCGATGTTGTCCTCGATCGCTCTCTCGACGTCGGCGCTGGCCTTTTTGAGTACGTAGCTCGTCACCTTGTCCTTCTCACCCGGGTGTCCCACGCCCAGCCGGAGCCGGACGAAGTTCGGCCCGCAGTGCCTGATGACGTCCCGGATGCCATTATGGCCGCCGTGTCCGCCACCGACCTTCAAACGAACCGTACCCGGCGGCAGGTCGATCTCGTCGTGGGCGACGAGCAGGTCGTCGACGTCGATGCGATAGTAGTCGAGTACGGCCCGCACGGGACCGCCCGACAGGTTCATATAGCTCTGCGGCTTCACGAGCCAGACGTCTTCGCCGCGGACGCGCGTCCTGCAGAGTTCGGCATCGAATTTCTTGTCGTAGCGAAATTCGCCGCCGTATCGACGCGCAACGGCGTCAACGAACCAGAACCCGGCGTTGTGCAGGGTCCGCTCGTGCTTCGCCTCGGGGTTACCGAGCCCGGCAATAACCTTGAGTTCGTTTTTCATACGTCGATCCGTCGGCGGGGATCATAAATGAAAAGGCCGCCCCGCGGGACGGCCTTCTCGGGCGATGCACGATCCGACCGTCAGTCGTCGTCGGACTCGTCCGATGCCGCTTCCTCGTCGGCCGCGGTCGGCACTTCGCCGGGCTCGACGCCTTCTTCCTCGGATTCTTCCGTCTCGATCGGCGCCGCGCGGATAACCTGGATAGACACGACCGCGTAGTCGTTGTCCGGACCCTGTGCGAGATCGGTGAGCGTAACGCCCTCGGGGACCTTGATGTCCGACAGGTGCAGCATCTCATCGAGACCCAGGTTCGAGACGTCGATCTCGAGGTATTCCGGGAGATCTCTCGGCAGACAGGTCACCTCGACGTCGGTGATCAGGTGCGACACGTTGCCGCCATCCTGCTTGACGCCCGGCGCAACATCCTCGCCGATGAAGTGCAGCGGCACGTTCATGCGGATTTCCTCGTCCTCGACGATGCGCTGGAAGTCCATGTGCATGACCTGGTTTTTCGCAGGATGACGCTGGACGTCCTTGAGGATTGCGGCCTGCGACTTGTCGCCGACCTTGATGTTCAGGACGCTCGAATAGAACGATTCGTTCTCGAGCTGGCGCAGGACCTTGTTATGGTCGAAAACGAGTGCGCGCGGCGGACGGCCGGCACCGTAGATGATTGCGGGTACTTTTCCTTCGTGACGCAGGCGGCGGCTCGCACCTTTCCCCTGGTCTTCCCGGATTTCCGCAATCAGGTCGAATTCTTCAGCCATGAAGATCTCCAGTATCTGATTGATTTATAAGAAAAATTAAACCCGCCGGATCGCGACCAATCCCGAGCGGGACGCGGAGAATAGCGTAATGGCGGCGGCACCGCCAGCGGATCGAGTGTTCTCACCGTGCGGAAGCGGTCTGCGGGAGACGCTTTTCAACCCCGATGCATTGGGCGCAGCAGTCTGCCCACGCCGCGGTCGCGGCTTGAAGAGCCGCTCCTACAGTCCACGTATCCGGCATCGACGTGCGCTGCCGGGGGCGCTCTTCAGGCACCGGCGAGAACGCGGCATCGGTCTGCCCACGCCGCGGTCGCGGCTTGAAGAGCCGCTCCTGCAGTCCACGTATCCGGCATCGACGTG
>JAZBNZ010000345.1:0-4678 GCA_036350895.1 Woeseiaceae bacterium | reverse complement strand
GACCATCTGGGTATCGGCACGCCGAATGACGACGGCGACACGATTTACAACGGCGCCATGGACAATGCCTCGGGCGTCGCGCAGGTGCTGGCGATCGCGAAGGCGATTCGCTCCATGTCCGAAGCGCCGCGGCGCACGATACTGGTAAACCTCGTCGGCGCGGAGGAGCAGGGTCTGCTCGGCTCCAAGTACTACGCCGAGAACCCCACGTTTCCGGCCGGTCGCATCGCCGCCAACCTGAATTACGACGGCGGCAACATCTGGGGGCACACCCACGACGTCACGTTCGTCGGGCTTGGCAAGTCCTCGATCGACGAACTCGTGACGATGATCGCCGATGAGCAGGGCAGGGTCGTCAAGCCGGACCAGTTTGCGGACAAGGGCTATTTCTACCGCTCCGATCAGTTCAGCTTCGCGAAGATCGGCGTACCGGCGATGTACCTCGACACCGGGACCGACTTCGTCGATCGACCGGAGGGTTGGGGCCGCGAGCAGATGGATCACTACACGAACGTGAACTATCACCAGCCGACCGACGAGTACGACGAGAACTGGAACCTCGAGGGGATGGTCGACGACGCTGCGCTCGGTTTCTGGACAGGGCTTGCGATCGCGAACGCGGACGAGATGCCGCAATGGAAACCGGGCGACGAGTTTGAAGCGGCCCGCAAGGCCGCCATCGAAGCACTCGCCGACGAGTAGGCAACTGCAACGCATCGCCGTCGTGATCGGCGGCGATGCGGGAGACTCTCGCCATGCCCACGAAGCAATCCCTCGTCCTTGCGGCGCTCGCGACGCTTGCGATCGCCTTCGCCGCGGACGTACGGGCCCAGGACGCCACGCTCGATGCGCTCATGGCGGATTACTGGGACTACTATCTCGAGGAATACCCGGTCGCGGCGACGCGGGCGGGCATCGACGAGTTCAACGATCGTCTCGGCCGCGTCACGCCGGACGCGCTGGCCGAGGCGCGGGCGGCCGAGTCCGCGTTCCTGCGCCGGCTCGCCGATATCGATGAGGCGTCACTGTCGGAGCAGGGCCGCCTCAACGCGGAGCTTTTCGACTGGGTGCTGCGCGACGCGATCGAGGCGCGTGATCTCGGGCTCGAACGGATTCCGTTCAATACGTTCTCCGGCTTCTACATGGAGGCGCTGACCGCGAGCAGCGGTGTGCGCATGGACTCGGCGGACGACTACCGCGATTACCTCGCCCGGATGCGCGATATCCCGCGCTGGTTCGCCGAGAACATCGCGAATATGCAACGGGGAGCCGAAACCGGCTTCGTTCTGCCGCGAATCGTTATCGAAGGCGTGCTGCCCACGCTTCGGTCGCAGCTCAAGGATCGGCCCGAGGACAGCAGCTTCTACGAGCCGTTCGAGACTATGGCCGCCAAGCTCGGCGTGGAGGAAGCGGCCGAGCTCGAGGCGGCGGCGCGCCAGGTCATCAAGGACGACGTGTTTCCCGCGTTCGAGTCGCTGGTGGAATACCTGGAAAGCGAGTACCCGGCGTCGGCTACGATCGGGGCCAGCGAACTCGAGAACGGCAAGGCGTACTACGCGTTCCAGATCCGTCGCTACACGACGCTGACTGATATCGACGCCGACGAGATTCATGCGACGGGCCTCGCCGAGGTGGCGCGGATTCGCCGCGAGATGGACGCCATCATCGAGGAGGTCGGCTTCGAAGGTGACTTCGCCGCGTTTACCGGGTTCCTGCGCACCGACCCGCAGTTTTACGCGGAGACTCCCGAAGCCTTGCTGAAAGAGGCGGCGTGGATCGCGAAACGAATCGATTATCGCCTGCCGGGTTTCTTCGGCAAGCTGCCTCGCCAGCCCTACGGCATCGTCCCGGTGCCGGAAGAGATTGCTCCGAACTACACGACGGGGGCCTATTACGGCGCGCCGCTCGGCGGAGAGCACGGCGGTGCATACTGGCTCAATACGTATGCGCTCGACCAGCGTCCGCTCTACGAGTTGCCGGCGCTGACCCTGCACGAGGCGGTGCCCGGACATCATCTGCAGGGCGCGCTCGCGCTGGAGATGGACGAGGGTCCGGAATTTCGCCGTGATCTCTACTTCAGCGCATTCGGGGAAGGCTGGGCGCTATATACGGAGAGGCTCGGCGTCGAGATGGGAATCTATCGGACGCCGTACGAGCATTTCGGCCGCCTGAGCTACGAGATGTGGCGTGCCTGCCGCCTCGTCGTGGACACGGGCATGCATGCCAAGGGGTGGACCCGGGACGAGGCGATCCGCTTCATGACCAGGAATACCGGTCTGTCCGAAAGCAACATCCGCGCAGAGATCGATCGGTATATTTCGTGGCCGGGGCAGGCGCTGGCGTACAAGCTCGGCGAACTCGAGATCCGCGAACTCCGCAGCCGTGCCGAAACCGCGCTCGGCGATGCTTTCGATCTCCGCGAGTTCCACGATGCGGTGCTGGCCAACGGCGCGCTGCCGCTCGCGATGCTCGAGGGGGTCGTCGAGGCCTACATCGAGTTGCGCCTGCCCTGACCGGCAGCGACTCGCTCAGGAGGCGAGGCGGGTTACGTTGCGGCCGCGGCGCTTGGCGTCGTACATGGCCTCGTCGGCGCGTTCCAGCCACTTGAGCACGCTCTCGTCGTCTCCGAGTTCGGCGACGCCGAGGGAGATCGTTACGCCGTGATCGGGAACGAGCTCGTTGGCTTCGACGAGTGTCCGTAGCTGTTCGGCAAGATGACGCGCGTCGTCGCGGTTCTGCCCCTCGAGAACGATCACGAATTCCTCCCCGCCGATGCGGAACAGGCTGTCGGTCATTCGTATCCTCAGTTCGACGATCCTTGCGAGGCTCTTCAGGATCTGGTCTCCCGTTGCGTGCCCGTGGGCATCGTTGACCGCCTTGAAGTGGTCCAGGTCGAGCATGATCAGGGACGCGGTCGTGGGCTGCCGCTGGCGCATCCGGATGATTTCCTCGAGCTTCGCCTCGAGCGCCCGCCGGTTACCGGCACCGGTCAAAGGGTCCTTCGTCGCCAGCTGGATCAGCGCGGCGCGCTGACGATTCGTCACGACGGAAAACGCATAGCCGAACGCGCTCATCAGCACGATCGTGATGAACACCGTCGTCGTCTCGACGCTGTCGACGAGCGGCAGGAACACCGGTATGAGCGCCGCGATGATCGTGAGCGTCAGAACTATCGCTTCGTTGGGTCTCAGCAGGTAGAAGATGGCGAGGAGCGCGGGGTACACCCAGTACACCTGCTGCGGCCCGCTCAGGTAGACCGTCGAGAGCGCACCGCCCACGCACAGTATCGCGATGGCGATGTTGACGTAGCGGACGCGATGCGTCCGGTAGACGACCCAGCCGAGTCCGAGGATGCCGCCGATTAGGAGGATGTCGATGATCGCCGGCGCCCACTCCCGGGCCATAAGGCGCATGACGGCGAACGGCGCAATACCGAGCGCGCAGGCGACGCTCAGGATGAGCGGCAGGTAGCTTTCGATACTATCCCGCGGGCTTTTCGAGCGTGCGAAATAGCTCCAGGTGTCCAGCCCCGATTGGCGCTTGTTCATGGCGTTCTGACCGGGCAGCTTCGAAGCGACGCATCCCCTACGCGTCGCATGGCCGGCCAGTTTCTCAGATTCCGGGCCGCATCGGTACTGTGAAGCCCCGGATTATGTCACTCAGGAGCGCCGGAAACGGCTGAAGAACCCGGTTCGTTCCTCGGTATGGGTATCAGCGAACTTGGCCGGATCGAAGGCCTTCATGGTTTGCGTGATCGACGTGTTTATCTGGTCTTCGATCGGCTCCGGTGCAGGCTTCTGCGACCCGCTGCCATTCCGGCCAGCGGATCTGCTGCGGGTCTCGGTCTTCGCCACGCTGAGGCCGGTCGGCGTCGTCTCCATCGAGACTTCGACCGCGCTCTCGCCGTAGAGCTCGAGGAATTCGCGTTCCAGCCCGGTTTCAGCGGCCGCGCTACCGTCCCCGGTGTCGTCGGCCGGCTGGCTGGCATCGTTGCTGCCATCGGTCTCTTCGAGCGTCAGTTCGAGCGGAGCTGAAGCGTCCTTCTCGGTTTTGGCCTCGGTTCCGGCCTCGGCTTCGGTCTCGGATGTGGATTCGGGGGCCGGTTCGGGCTGCGGGGCAGGCTCCGCTGCGTTCGCGGCGACTTCGGCTGCCATCAGGCTGAACTCTTCGCCAAACAGGGTTTCGGCGAGCTTGTCGTCCACGTCCTCGAGGCTCTTGGCGCGGGCGAGTTCCGCGGCGATACGGTCGAGGGACTGGTCGGCCTTCGCCGGCGTGCTGCCGAGATCCTCGACGATCGAAATCGTCTCCGACGTCGTCGAGGCGTCGGCCGCGTTTTCGGGCAGGCTGCCTTCGAGAGGGTCCGCGTCCAGCAGCCCGGACTCCGGGATATCGACCTTGCGCCGGATCGAGTCGTCCAGGGTTATCTCGGGCATCTGCTCCGGTGCTTCCTGCAGAGTGCCTTTGACAGGCTTCGGCGCCGGTGCATTGTCCGCTGCCTGCTTGTCGCGGCCGCTGTCGCTGTCGTTATCGCTGTCGCTGTCGCTGTCGCTATAGCCATGTGCGATCGCCATGGCGCGCTCGAGTGCGTCGAGGTCGGGTCTCAGTTCCGCGAGTGTCGGATCGCGATCCCACGCGGGTACCTCGTCGTCCTCCAGGTCCGCCCTGGATTCGGCAGTCG
>JAZBNZ010000344.1:0-9201 GCA_036350895.1 Woeseiaceae bacterium | reverse complement strand
TCAGTCGAGCGTGTCGAGCGGCAGGCTTGTCGTGTACTTGACGCGCCGGAGGACGAAGGTAGAACTCGCCGAGCGCACGGCCGGGTGCGCCAGGATGCTCGTGTTCAGAAACTCGGTGTATGCATCCATGTCGGGGACGACGACGTGGAGGACATAGTCCCGCTCGCCCGAGACCGAGAAACATTCCGTCACGGCATCAAGCCGGCCGACGTGCAGTTCGAAGGACCGCCGGTTCTCGTCGCTGTGCTCGATCATCGCGACCGCAAGCTGAACCTCGATGTTGAACCCGGCCATGGAGGGGTTCAGGACCGCGACCTGCGCCTCGATCAGGCCCGCTGCCTCGAACTCGCGGATGCGCCGGGCGCAGGAACTGCGGGACATGCCCGACAGCTCGGCGAGCTCCGCCTGGCTGCGGGTGGCATCGCTTTGCAGGGCCGCCAGGAGCCGTCGATCGGCGCGATCGAGTCGAATGGTCTTTTTGCCCATTTTCCGGCCTTTTTTGAACAAACTGTATGTTAATAGGCGCCGATACTGCCATCTTTGGGCAAAAAATGCGCCTGCAAAGGTTCAAAATAGGGGTTGCGGCGTCTACGGGGGCGCGGCGCTTTTTCTTTCCGCCGATTCAGGAGCGAATGCAATGACCGACCAGATCAATCCGATGGGCCTCGACGGCTTCGAATTCGTAGAGTTCGCCTCGCCGGACAAGGCCGTGCTGGAACAGGCTTTCGATCTCCTGGGCTTCACGCGGGTCGCGCGGCATCGGTCCAAGGACGTCACGCTGTACCGGCAGGGCGACGTCAATTTCATCCTCAACAACGAGCCGAACAGCCACGCTTTCTATTTCGCCCAGGAACACGGACCGTCGCCCTGCGGCATGGCCTTCCGGGTCAAGGACGCGCACGCCGCCTACAGGCGCGCACTGGAACTCGGCGCCCAGCCGATCGAAATACCGACGGGCCCGATGGAACTCCGGCTGCCGGCGATCAAGGGTATCGGCGGCGCACCGCTCTACCTGATCGACCGCTACGAGGAAGGCAGCACGATTTACGACATCGACTTCGTCTGGGAGGAAGGCGTCGACCGGCACCCCGAGGGCTGTGGCTTCCATACGCTCGATCACCTGACGCACAACGTATACCGTGGCCGGATGGAGTTCTGGGCCGATTTCTACGAGCGCCTGTTCAACTTCCGCGAAATCCGCTACTTCGACATCAAGGGCGAATACACGGGCCTGTTGTCGAAGGCCATGACCGCGCCCGACGACAAGATTCGCATCCCGCTCAACGAAGAGGCCTCGCAGGGCACCGGGCAGATCGAGGAGTTCCTGATGGCCTTCAACGGCGAAGGCATCCAGCACATCGCCCTCGCCTGCGACGACCTGTACGCATGCTGGGATCGCCTGAAGGCACGCGGCATCGAGTTCATGACGCCGCCGCCCGACGCCTACTACGAGATGCTGGACGAACGCCTGCCGGGACACGGCGAACCGGTCGACGAAATGCAGTCACGCGGCATCCTCATGGACGGCAGCACCGAGGCCGGCGATCCGCGCTTGTTGCTGCAGATCTTTTCGAACAACATGGTCGGGCCGACGTTCTTCGAGTTCATTCAGCGCAAGCGTGACGAAGGCTTCGGCGAAGGCAATTTCAAGGCTCTGTTCGAGTCGATCGAACGCGACCAGGTCGCCCGCGGCGTCGTTGCGGCCGAAGCATAAGGAACGTTCATGGAACTGAAGCGCATCCACCACGTGGCCTATCGCTGCAAGGACGCGAAGGAAACCGTCGAGTTCTACCAGCGCGTGCTGAACATGGACTTCACGGTCGCGTTCGCGGAGGACCAGGTGCCGTCGACCAAGGAACCCGATCCGTACATGCACGTGTTCCTCGATGCCGGCATGGGCAACGTACTCGCGTTCTTCGAACTGCCGACGAAAGAACCGATGGACCGTGACCGGAACACCCCGGAGTGGGTGCAGCACATCGCGTTCGAGGTCGGCTCCTACGACGAACTCCTGGCGGCCAAGAAACACATCGAGGCCGAGGGCGTCGAGGTACTGGGACCGACGAACCACGGTATCTTCCAGTCCATCTACTTTTTCGACCCGAACGGACACCGGCTGGAACTGGTCGCCAACACGAATACGCCCGAGCAGATCGAGGAACTGAAGCGTGTAGCGCCGGACATGCTCGAGGAATGGAGCAGAACGAAGAAAGCGCCGCGCCATGCGGCCTGGCTGCATCAACTGGAATTCACCGGAGGCACTGCCGAATGAAGCTTGCATCACTCAAATCCGGCCGTGACGGCAGCCTCGTGCTCGTGTCGAAAAACCTCGAACGATACATACCCGCGGGCACGATCGCCCCGACGCTGCAGGCGGCACTCGACAACTGGGATCTCTTCGCACCGGAACTGGAGAAACTCGCGAAGGATCTCGAGTTTACCGGAGACGCTTTCGATGCCGGGAAGTGTGCATCGCCCTTGCCGCGCGCATTCCAGTGGGCGGACGGGAGCGCTTACGTGAATCACGTGGAGCTGGTGCGCAAGGCACGGGGCGCCGAGATGCCGGAGAGCTTCTGGACCGATCCGCTCATGTACCAGGGCGGCTCGGACGCGTTCCTCGGACCGCGAGACCCGATCCTCGCGGCCGACGAGGACTGGGGCATCGATTTCGAGGCCGAGGTCGCCGTCGTGACCGGCGACGTGCCGATGGGCGTGAGCGCGGAGGCGGCGCTGGATTTCGTCCGGCTCGTCATGATCGTGAATGACGTCTCGCTCCGTAACCTCATTCCCGGCGAACTCGCCAAGGGTTTCGGCTTCTTCCAGTCGAAACCCTCCAGCGCGTTTTCCCCGGTCGCGGTGACGCCCGACGAGCTCGGCGACGCCTGGCGGGACGGCAAGTTGCACCTGCCGCTCCTGTCGACACTCAACGGCGAAGCGTTCGGCAAGCCGGAGGCCGGCGTCGACATGACCTTCGACTTCGGCCGGCTCATCGCGCATGCGGCCCGGACGCGGCCGCTTTCCGCCGGAACGATCATCGGCTCCGGGACGGTCTCCAACAAACTCGACGGCGGCCCCGGCAAGAAGATCGCCGACGGCGGCGTCGGCTATTCCTGCCTTGCCGAGATCCGCATGATCGAGACTATCGAGCACGGCAAGCCGCAGACGTCCTTCATGAGTTTCGGCGACCGCATCCGCATCGAGATGAACGATGCGGACGGGGCTTCGATCTTCGGCGCGATAGACCAGGTGGTCGAACGCTACGAGGGACCCTAGTTGGCCGTAAGGCTCTACAGCTACTGGCGCTCGACGGCCGCCTACCGGGTGCGCATCGCGCTGAACCTGAAGGGCATCGACCACGAGATCGTGCCGGTCAACCTGGTCGCCGCCGAACACCGCGGCGACGGCTACGGGCAGCGCAACCCGCAGAAGCTCGTCCCGTTCCTCGAGGACGGCGACCTCGGCATTGCGCAGTCGCAGGCGATCATCGAGTACCTCGATGAGCGGTATGCAGAGCCGCGACTGTACCCGGAAGCTGCCGCGGACCGCGCCCGCGTGCGCGCGTTCGCCGCGGCCATCGCCTGCGACATCCACCCGCTCAACAACCTGCGCGTACTCAAGTACCTGAAAGACACGCTGGGTCACGGGCAGGACGACGTAGACATCTGGTACGCACACTGGATCCGGGAAGGCTTCGCTGCGCTCGAACTCGCAGCCGGCGACGGCCCCTGCGTCTTCGGCGACGCGGTGACGGCGGCAGACGTGTTCCTGGTTCCGCAGATGTACAACGCGCGGCGTTTCGACATCGACACGGCCGATTTCCCCAGGCTCTGCGCCATCGACGCGCACTGCCGCGCGCTCGGCGCTTTCGCCGCGGCGGCGCCGGAGAACCAGGCCGACGCCCCGTAACGACGCTCCCCGGGCTACGTTGCCTCGCAACATTTGCAAAGGTGCCTATCGCCTGCTGCGGCGGCTCCCGATACTGCAGTATGATTCGCACGATGATCATGGCCCGGACAGTCACCCCACTCGTCACACTGGCGATACTGTCCGGCCTCGCAGCACCGGCGGCGGCGGGTGTCCTGGATTACATCCGCGACTACGATCTCAACGACTACGCCCTCGGCGTCGCCGTCACGACGACGCAGACACCCTACGCCGGTGGCGGCTCCTCGGTGCTCCCGTACCCGTATCTGACCAGTTTCCGGCCTTCCGTTTTCACCCGCGACTGGCTGCTGCTGTTCGAGGACGTCGGCACCGGGGTCCGTTACGTGAGCGAGGGCGGCTTCGAGGTCGGGGCCGTCGGCAACTTCAACAGCGGTGGTTTCGGCCGCGAGGTCAGTCCGGAACTCCTCGGGCTCAAAGCGCGCGAATGGACGATTGAAGGCGGCGGCTACGTCGGCTGGCGCGGCCGCACGATGCAGGCGCAGCTGCGCGCTTATACCGATTTGCTCGGCCGAAACGGCGGCAGCCTGGGCGAACTGTCGGTTTCCCTGCCGTTCGAGTTTGCAGGCGGCTATTTGATTCCGATGGCAGAGGCCATCTACGCGGACGCAACCTACAATCGTTACTACTACGGCGTCGATGAGGCCGAGTCCGGCCCGGCGCGGCCCGTCTATGTACCCGATGGGGACATGAACTACAGGCTGCGGCTCAGATTCGGCTGGCGGCTGTCCGACAAATGGCTGCTGAGCGGCTACGTGGCCGCGGAGTCGCTCGGCGATGAAGTACGCCAGAGCCCGATCGTGAACAAGGACAGGATTTACTCGTACAGTCTCGGACTGGCTTACAACGCGGACGTCTTCGTCCCTCGAGACTACGCCTATGCGGACAAGACGGATACCCCGGTCGAGCTCCGCGTCGGCGCGTTTTTCGTCAACATCGATACGGAATTTCAGTTCCCGCAAGCGGACCGGATACCGGGTGATATCTTCGATCTCGAGAGCGACGGTTCAGGCGAGGACTCGAAGTGGGCGCCGCAACTCGACCTGCTGGTCCGCCTGGCGGACTATCACCGCATCGAGCTCGGTTACTTCGAGGTAGGCCGACGCTCATCGACGGTAGCGATCGTGCCGAGGCAGTTCGGGGAAATCGACCTGCCGCTCGACGAGCCTTTCCGCTTGTCGTCACGCTACCGGGTTTTTCGAGCGACGTATTCCTATTCGCTGATCCGGGATGCCCAGAAGGAACTTGCGCTGACCGGCGGCGTGCACCGTACGACGGTAGAGATCGACGTCGAAAATGCCGACGGCGAGCGCGAACTCGTCGAGGGCAATCCCGTCTCCCCCGTCATCGGTGCCGAAGGCTCGGTCGCGCTGGGTGATCGGTCGCGGCTCGCCGCCCGCCTGCAGCTCATGCGCACCGCATTCTGGAGCTTCGACGGATACGTGGCCTATGGTTCGCTCGATTTCTCGCGGCAGCTGACCCGCACGGTGCAGACCGGGCTCGCCATCAATGCCTACCGGATGCGCCTCGAGTCTACGCGGCAGAATTTCGAGGGCACGTTTCGGGCGCTGCACTGGGGGCCGGCGTTGTTTTTCACGGTCGGGTTCTGAGGCGGACGCGGGTCCCGACCCGTTGCAGCCCGTCCCGACAGGCGACCGATTCGGGCTTTGCCGCCGTCGCGCGCGAGCACGCGCTTCTAGAGAAGCTCGTCGAGCATCGCGATGAGTTCCTCGCGCGAGTACTCGTACTCCTGGTCCGCGTTGAGCTCGACGACACGCCGCAATGCATTACGTATCGTCGCCTCGGCCTGCTCGGCGTTCGGCACGACCATGTAACGCGGTTTCGGCGTCTCCGCGGTCAATGCGTCCAGCACCGCGGCGGACACCTCGTCCGGTTCCTTGAGCTCCGCGTTCCGGGCACGGGCGGCTTCGAGCTCTGCTTTCTGCTCCGCGGTGAGGTCTGCGGCGGCTTGCTGCACGCCGGTCAACTCCTGGAGTGCCACTTTCTCGCGGATCCTGGACCGGTAGCCGCCCGGTTCGACGATCGTGACGACAACGCCCGTGTCGGCCATTTCGGCGGCGAGCGCCTCCGTATAGGCCTCGACGGCGAACTTGCTCATCGAGTACGTGCCGCTGCCGGGACCGGAGATGAAACCCGAGATCGAGCCGATGATCATCGTCCGGCCGCCGCTCTCCTCGAGCAACGGCGCAAAGGCCTTGTTGATCCGGTACGGGCCCAGGACGTTGATGTCGTGCACCCAGAGTATGTCTTCCTCGCTCGCCTCGTTCATCGGACCGATGACCGCGACGCCTGCGTTGTTCACGATACCGAAAAGGCCTCGCCCCTCCGCCTCGATCATCCTGACGGCTGCGTCGATATCCTCGTCCACCGTGACGTCGAGCCGCACCGCCTTGACGTTGTCCAGCGCGTCGAGCGCCTCGAGATCACTTTCCTTGCGCGCACCCGCGTAGACGAAAAAGCCTTCCCCGGCGAGGCGCTCGGTTATGTTCCGGCCGATGCCGGAACTCGCGCCGGTGACGAGCACGGCCTTCTGGTCATGCGCATCGGCACTGGACACCGCCGGCGCGGCGGCGACCAGGATCGTGAGAAGGTAAAGAACGACAAAGATACTCGGGCGAGCAAACATACGGATTCATCCATGTGACAGAAATCGTGCGCCGTAGTACACCACAGGCGGGCACCGCGACGATAGCCGCGGCCGTTATCAGAACGTCCGCATGGCCCCGAGCGTCAGGGTGTTCCGGTCATAGGCAAATTCCGGGTCCGTCGAATCGTTATCGGAGTAGCGATACTCGACGAGCAGCATCCAGTCCTTGCCGAAGCGCCGGGTCAACGCTCCACGAACCGAAGCGAGCTCCTCGGTGCGCGGCACGACGAGATCCCCGAAACGGCTCCGTCGATAACTCGCGCCGGCCTCGAATCCCCAGCCGGTGTCCGGCAGGTAGCGGTAATCGACGGAGACGTCGCTGCGCGTGGGCGAGACGCCGGGATCCAGGCGGTCGTTGTCCTCGTGACGCAGTCGCAGGAGCAGCCGGCGGCCGTCACGCGAGAACCAGCGATAGCGAGCGACGACGAACTGGCGCTTGCCCTTGAGCCCCGCAAAGACGTCGTCACCCTCGCTCACGTCGTCGTAGTACCAGGCGAGACCCAGCGTCGCGCTGTCACCGAGGTATCGGTAGCCCTCGATGCCAATACCGATTTTCCGGTCGAATGCATCCCCGCCGAGCCAGCCGGCCCGCCCGTAAACGCCGGCCTCGATCCGCCAGTCGGCGGGCCGCCACTCGTACAGGGCGCCGGCGCTGATTTCGTTCTGGTCGAACTCGTCGGCATCGAAGTACTTCACAGCGTACAGGCTGCCCTCGAAACGGAAGCCGCCCGGCCGCCCGGAGAACGGTCCCGCGATCGACGCGAACAGGTCGAGCATCGGGCTTTCCGTCGTGACCCCGAGCGGGATGTTCGTCGTGTCCCGCAACGCCACGTTGTCGTCGTAGCCGGCTCGCACGCCGAAAGCCCCTGCCCAGGCCGACGCAGGCCGCACGTCCGGCTCGATCTCGGCGAGCTGGTTGGACGCGAGTACGCGGATCGTCTCGTTGTCACTACTGAGACGATATGCCTCGACGAAATGCTCGGCCGCGGCGGCCGTGTCGCCGAGGCGCCGCGAGACCAGGCCGAGGTTGTACTCGGCCAGGCCCGCCATGCGCGGAAATGCGCTGGCGATGTAGGCGAAGGTCTCGCCGGCCGCGGCATATTGTTCGAGTTCGTACTGGCAGACAGCGATGTTGTAGTGAACGGCGGCGCCCGCGGCACCCGCATCTCGCGCCGCCTCGAAATAGTCGAGCGCCGCGGCGTAATCGCCGCGCTCGAAGGCCGCCTTGCCGTCGGCCCAGTCGTCCGCCCGGACCGCGAATGCGGCAGAGAGCATGACGAGTACGATAAGAAGTCTGCCTGTCATTTGTTCTGACGTTGAGGTCCGACTCCCTTCAGGGGCCCCATAAGACAATGCCCATTGTGCACTCGCACAATGGGCACGGGGGTATTGTACCTGCGCTCGGCGTCAGTTGCCGGGCGGACCGCGCGGGGGGTCGGGCGGCTCGGGATCGGGACGCTCCGGTCGCTCGGGTCGACCGGGCCTGTCCTCGAAGCGACCGCGGTTCTCCTGGTTCTGTCGCGCCTCCTCGGCCATGGCCGCACCCTTCTCGCGCGCCTGGTCGGCCTGGCTCAGGCCCTGCTCACGGCCCCGTTCACGGTTTTCCTGTGCGTTCATCAGACCGCGCTCGGCGTTCTCTACAGCCCTGGTGTTCTCGCGGACGGCCGGTGGCAGCATGATTTCCCGGGTCACGGCCCCCGGCAGGTCGGCTTCGGCGATATCCATCAGGCGGATTGTCGACTCGGCGGGATCCGGCTCGGTGGCGTCGTCCTCCTGGGCGAGCACGACGCTCGCGCTCAGGAGCATGCACAGGAAGCTCAGGCCCAGGATCAGTCTTTTCATCAGGTCGATGGTGTTCTTCATCATGTCTTGCCCAAGCTCATGATTCTACAGGTAAAGTCACGACGAACAGCTGCTCGCTTTGCGGGTGCTCGAGACGCACGATTATTTGTCCGCCCCCGAGGCCGTTCGCGATCACGGGCAGGCTCAAACGATTGACGCCAGCGTCGAGATCGTCGGACCAGCTGAGCTCACGCTGCGGTCCGTAACCGTCGATCTCCACGTCGCCCGACAGCAGGATCGTGATGGTGGCACCGTCGAGACGCCGGTCGGTCTCGAAGGCAATGTTCATGTTGCGCGGCTCGTCGAGCGAGACCACGAATTCCGGCGTTGCCGATGTCGGCGCCGGCGCTTCTGCAAAGCCGAAGAAGAGCGCCACGGCAAGGAGGGATGCGGCCAGCGCGCCGAAACCGGCCCCGGTCCAGAAGCGGTGGTCGCGCGCCGCCGCTGCCGGTTGCGATACGGCTTTTTCGACGACGGTGTCGAACAAGTGCGGCGGCGCCGCGGGCACCTCGCGTTGCCGAATCTCCACGAGTGCCTCGGCACCCCGCAGTGCCGCACGACAGTCGTCGCAGCGCTCGACGTGAGCCAGCGCGCGCCTGCGGCGGGCGTCGTCCAGCGAGCCGTCCGCGAGACGGCCGAGCAGTTCGCCGGTTTCGTTACAGGTCATTGTCACTGCCGACTGCCTTCAGTTCGGGTTTCAGCGCGGGGTCGTTCGCCAGCATGCGACCGAGCCGCGCGCGCGTCCGGTG
>JAZBNZ010000343.1:0-21953 GCA_036350895.1 Woeseiaceae bacterium | reverse complement strand
TTTCGCGATGGAGAAGCACGGTGGCAATCGGGACCACGTGAGCTGGAAACTGATCGGCTTCGGCGGTCACGGCCCCGCGCAGTATCCCTTCGGCTATTACGACGCAGAGGCCGGCAGGGAACGTGCGGATGTCTAGGCGCTTCGACACGCGGGAGGCGGTCGACTTCGTCATCATCGGTTCCGGCTCCGCCGGCGGCATCCTGGCAAAGGAGCTCTCGACCGCCGGCCACAGCGTCGTCGTGCTCGAACAGGGGCCATACCGCAAGGCCGGGGACTTCAGTCATGACGCCCTCGAGGTCGAGCTTTACGGCGAGTTGACGGGAGACGCCGCAGATCAGACCTTCCGTCACACCGAGCAGGAAGTCGCGACACGGGCACCACGGGAGAGGCCGCCTGCCTGGTATGCTCGTGGTGTCGGCGGCTCCAGCGTCCACTTCACGGCAAACTTCTGGCGCATGCGGCCCGTCGATTTCAAGGAACGCTCGCTGCTCGGACCGATCAGCGGGACGACCTTCGCCGACTGGCCGATCAGCTACGAAGAGCTCGAGCCTTATTACACGAGAGTCGACTGGGAAATCGGCGTCTCGGGTGCACCGGGGCCCAACGATCCGCCGCGTTCGAAGCCCTTTCCAGTGCCACCGATGCCGGTCAAGTCCTCCGGTGTACTGCTGGAAAAAGGAGCGGAAAAGCTCGGCCTGACCGCTCAGCCGGAGCCCCTGGCCATCCTTTCCCAGCCACACAACAACCGGCCGGGCTGTATCAGCTGCGGATTCTGCATGGGCTTCGGCTGCGAAGTGGGCGCCAAGTCCTCGACGCTGGCCGCGATGATCCCGCTCGCGGAAGCCAGCGGAAACTGCGAGATTCGTCCGCTCTCCACGGTGATCCGGATCGACACCGACGAAAAGGGGCGTGCCTCGCAGGTGGTCTACGTCGATGGCAAGGGCCGGCAACAGGCACAGAAGGCAAGGGCGGTCGTCTTATCGGCCAATGGCGCCGAGACGCCGCGCCTGCTGCTGATGTCCGCCAGTGCCCGGCATCCGGACGGACTCGCCAACTCCAGCGGCTACGTCGGCAAGAACCTCATGCTGAACCAGCACGCGCTCGCGCAGGCAACCTACGAGCACCCCCTGAACGACTACAAGGGCGTGCAGGTCACCCGCATGATTCACGACTTCTACGACACCGACGAAGCGCGCGGCTGTTACGGTGGTGGCGGCATCGATGCGCGGCCGCTGTTTGCGGCTTCGCCGATCCTCTACGCGCTGCTGTCCATACCGCCCGATATGCCGACGTGGGGCGCCGGGTTCAAGGACTACATGGCGCACAACTTCACGCGGTCCATGGCCTTGTTGGCGAGTACGACGTCGCTGGCCATGGAGCGAAACAACATCACGCTGGATCCAAACGTGACCGACAAGCTCGGTCGCCCCGGCCTGCGTATGACCTATCTCGATCACGACGATGACCTCGAAAACGCGCGCTTTTTCCGCCAGCAGTTGCTGAATCTCGGCGAGGCCTCGGGCGCCACGCGCGTCTGGGCAAACGAAGTCGAGCACGGAAAGGGCGGCCCGCACCTGCTCGGAACCTGCCGCATGGGCGATGACAAGAGTACCTCGGTGGTTGACCGGGATCATCGCAGTCATGACGTACCGAACCTGTTCATCTGCGATGGTTCGAGCATGGTCACGTCCGGTCGCGGCCAGCCGACGCATACCATCATGGCGCTCGCGTTCCGCGCAGCCGACAAGATCAAGGCGGCCGCGGCCGCCGGCAACCTCTAGGAGACAAGACCATGCGACTGATCCTCACCCTGCTAGCCGCGATCTGCGTGCTCGGCTGCACCGCCGAAGCCGACTCACACAAGGCAGTAAAACCGACTATCGAATACCTGAACACGCCCGCCATGGAGGGCCGCGATGCGCCTTTCAGTTCGGCCGTGCGCGTCAACAACACGCTATACGTCACCGGTGCGCTGGGCATTCCCCCGGGTACACGCGAACTGGTGGACGGCGGGATAGCTCCGGAGACGAAACAGACGCTCGAGAACATCTCCTCGACCCTGGAGACCTTCGGCTCGTCGATGGAACAGGTCGTCAAGTGCACGGTTTTCCTTGCCGATATGGCGGAGTGGCCGGCGATGAACGAGGTGTATACGACGTTTTTCAAGAACAAGCCGGCGCGCAGCGCGGTTGCGGTGTCCGGTCTCGCACTGGATGCCCGCGTGGAAATCGAGTGCATCGCCTGGATCGAGTAGGGGAAAGAGAATGGGGACAGTTTACTTATCCCCGAGGAGCCTCGATTCCTGAGTCAGTGCCGGGCTCCTTGCTGCAGATTCATCATCGGCGCAGGACAAGTAAACTGTCCCCCGAATTTATAAAGCATTATCGACGAAAGGGGCAGTACCTGATTCCCGCCAAGAGCGGGCCGATCGAGACATCCTCGAAGACGAGTCTGTGGATCGGCACACTGGGGCTGATACTCCTCGGTGCTTCGCTTTCCGGTGCAGGCCTCTACGGCCTCGCGAAGACGCGGAGCCTGTCGAGCACGACCGCGCCGGTCGCTACAAACGCTCTCGACACGAAGACGGCGAGCCGTCCGCCGGGCACACAGTTCGACGGATAGTGCTTCAGATCTCGAGCAAGCCATTTTGGCGGAATTGCGGCGCAAGCGCCCGGCACCTGCTGCTTTCGGGCGGTAGAGATGTTCTCGAAAAGTAAACTGTCCCCCTGACTCGCTCCCCAAAGTAAACTGTCCCCCCGAGTTGCGTGGAGAACGGCAGAGATGGGACCTGATATTTCACAAATCCTGACGATCGGGGCGAACATCGGTGTAATTGCCGGTTTGATATTCCTGGCGATGGAAATCAGGCAGAACAACAGGTTCCTGGCCGCACAGGCAAGATACAGCTTGAGGCAATATCGCTCGGACATCGCCGACTCGCTCATGCTGCCACACGTCATCGAGGCGACCCACAAGTGGGCGAGAGGCGAGTCTGTTACTCCCGAGGAGCGCAGCACGGGGCTCATGGTAGCGATAAAAATCGTCGAGCTCTGGGAATGGCAGTACGGTGAGTACGCCGCCGGCATGCTGCAGAAGAAGGAGTTGCCGATCGGGGCGTGGCGCATGTGGTTCTACGACGAGGGGCCGTTCCCGGTGCCGGTCCGGGAGATCTACGAAATGCGCAAGGATGTCCTGAATTCGGAATTCGTCCGCTTTTTCGAAGAGAACGTCATTGCCCTGGCGCCCGACCGGTCGTCGGCTGCCTGATGACCAGGCGTTGATGAATCCAGCCGGCAAGCCAGATTAACGCCGCGACCAACAGCCCGAGGTCCTGCGGGACGCCAAGCAAAAACGCCGCACTGCCGCCGATTCCGGCCCAGAGTAATGGCACCGCGGCCAATAGAAGCGGACGCCGGTACGCGGCAAGCAGCAGTAGCCCGAGCGAAAAGATCACCGTTGGACATGGCGCAACGCCGAACAGGGGCGTTTCCGGGTAGGGGTGAGTTATCGCCAGCCCCATAAGCGGATAGACAATCAGCGAATAGGTGAGAACCAGGAGTGCTGCCCAGCCGCGAATTCCCCGGACGAACCGGAAGCGTATCCGGTTTCTGACAGTCCCCTCGACCAGGAAGATGCAAGCGGCGATCAGAAACAGTGCGCCGAAGATGTAAGCCGCCGGGCTTATCGACGAGAAGAACAGCCAGTGGTAGCCGATACCGGTGACCGACCATAACACCGCAAGGATCCCGGCAATCACCCTGTCCGCGATCCGGCTGTTGGAAAAGAGTGATGCCAGGGCGATAACGCCGAGAAGGCCAGCGACGACCTGCAGCGGCCAGATACCCTCGTTATAGTCTGCAAAGACCTGCAGAAACTCCGGTCGAGTAAACGGTAGCGCCATGGCGTCATAGCATAGCAGTCACCGTGAATCCGTGGCGGCGTTTCGTGGTTCTCCGTGAGGGAGCGTGAAGGGTTTGGTTGCCCCGACCGAATGCGGGCATCGAAAACGCGGTCAGCGTTAATCGCCTGTTTCGAACGCGCCGGTATTGCGGCCGATGCGTAAGGTCGCGTCGAACGCCTGCGGGTCCCAGAGAATGAAGTCGGGGAGTTCGTCGCCATTGTAGTCCCTGAAGCGAATGACGCCGGCGGACGGCAGTTTCTGCAGGTATCGCTTCCTGGAAAAGAGCCCTTCCTCGCTGCCCAGGTAAACCTCGATACCGTCCCCCGCGGCGGAGGCAATGAAATCCATGCGGCCGTCGTTATCCAGGTCGACTCCGCTCGTCGGCATAAAGCCTTTCGGCCTGAAGGTGTCGAAGCTCACTTCCGTGCTGATCTTCCGTTTCGACCAGGGCTTCATGTCGTAGCTACCGTCTTCCTCGACGCGATGCACCGCAACGTTCACATCGATCTCGCGGGTGAGCAGAAACTCGACAAGCTCGAACACGCTGAACTTGACCTGCACCCGGACGAGTTCGAGCTTGCTATCACTGTCGATATCGAGCAACAGGTCGGATGTCAGGGAGCCTGTACTCTCG
This sequence comes from Woeseiaceae bacterium, assembly GCA_036350895.1. GTDB lineage: Bacteria > Pseudomonadota > Gammaproteobacteria > Steroidobacterales > Woeseiaceae > UBA1847. Next base: position 17,418 of record JAZBNZ010000343.1, on the reverse strand, counting down.
AAGCGATCGTCGGGTTCACCGAGCAGCCAGCGACCCTCCCGGTTATGGTAGACGTAGGTCGTCGTTTCCGCATTCGTGAAGTTGCCGGCGGAATGCGAGATCATCAGGTCGAGCCGGCCGTCGCCGTCGAGGTCCCGGACGCTGGTGACAACGGAGCCGCTGCCACGGGCATGGTCTTCGCGATTGATCAGCCCTATCGGCAGCGCGTAACTCGCATCGACAGGAAAGCCGCCGTCCGCTTTGCGGAGAAACACCCGGAGTTCGTGGCGCGTACTGGCGACGATATCCGCCAGCCCGTCGCCGTCGACGTCCCCGATGCTGAGCTTTGGTGCATCCAGGTAGAGCTGGATATCCGTCTCGATGCTGAGGAGGCTTTCGCTCTTGGACACGAAATAGTTGGTACGGCGGCCGACATCCATGGCGCCCAGTGCCGTGCCGTCGCCCAGCAGCGCGGACACCTGGCCGATTTGCGGGACCAGGATCCATGGCTGGTCGCCGAAGTCATCGTAAACGAGGCGGTAGGGGTCGAAGCCGCGTTCATCAGGACCCGCACCCACCGTAGTCGGGCCTTCGACAGCAAGCTGCCACTGGCGCGCCGTGGCGTCTGCGAGCGAGAGAATCGTGACCCCCTCCGGTCCAAGCACGATCAGTTCGTCCCCCGGCGTGTCGCGCAAATCGGCGATGTCGTACACGGCACCCAGCTCGGGTATCGACACGCCGTGGGAGGGCAGCGGTAGAAAAGAGCCGTCAGGCTGACCCAGGTACACATGAAGCTGGCGCGTCTCGGTCGGCGGAACGCCATCCAGCGTGGCGGTCATCAGGTCGGTCACGCCGTCGCCATTGAAGTCGGCAAACTCCGCCGTCACGACCCGCCCGGAGGTCTGAAACTCGGTAATTTCGAACATCTCGAGGTCAGCGAGGACCGGTCGTGGCGCCGCAAAGATCAGGGCAACACAGGCGGGCAGGGCAGGCAGCAGCGATCGAGCGTTCATCGGCAGAGGATACTCGAATGACCCGGATCGGATCGTCAGCTGGTGGCCAACATGTCGTAGGGCTGCTCTCCCTTGTCGAGAACATCGTCGACGAATGTTCTGAATTCCGGGTCGAACGCGCCGCGGCCCATGCGCCAGAAGGCTCGGCCGCCGGTGGTGCATAAAATAGCGGCAACATCGTTAATTACGACCTGCCATTGATTTTGTGCGAGCTGATCGTCGATATGCAGCTGGTGCATCACCATCCAGGCGTTACAGTATTGGCCCATAAGCATCCATAGCTGCATTGTTTCGTCGGCGTCCAGTTCGTCAGGATTTGCCAGGCCGCGGCGCCATACCGATGCGAGCGTCTTGTCCTGCGCAATCGTCATGTTGATGTCGCTCGTTGCCTGGACGAATGCATAGCGTGCCTCGGCCCGCCCCTGGGCGATTCCGTGCCTGACCTGAACGGCAAGGTATATCAGTGAGACGACGACCGTTGCGGTGCCGAGAATCTCCGCCAGGTAAGAGTATTGCTCAAGGTTCATCCGGATCTCCTGATCGGGGGCCACTGATTGTAAGCGCTGTACCTAGGATGAGGGCAGCCCCCCATCGTTACTGCCTGTACTGGAATGGCCGCGAACAACTCGAGCCTCGACGCTGATCCGGACTGAATGCCGCGACTGGTGGCGGAGAGCCAGAGACATCAGGCGGTTCGGACTGCCTGCGGCGGGAAGCCGTTTCCATTTCTGCTATCGTACTGCTTCGTTCCGTTGACGGCCGTGTTTCGGCGATTCAGGACAGGTGACTCCGTGAATCACATCCATACCATCGACAGCCACTATCTCGATCGCGAGCGTTTTGCGGCGGTGTACCTCGTCGTCGACGGCGACGAGGCGGCTTTCGTGGACAACAACACCAACCATGCGCTTCCCCGGCTGCTGGCCGCGCTCGATGACGCAGAGCTGGACCCGCAGCAGGTGCGCTATCTCATCGTGACCCACGTGCATCTCGATCACGCCGGCGGGACGTCTGCACTGGCAGAGGCGTGTCCGAATGCGACCGTCATTGCGCATCCGCGGGCCGTGCGCCACATCGTGGACCCGGCCAAGCTCGTGGAAAGCGCTACGGCCGTGTACGGCGCGGAGCGCTTCGAGCAGCTGTACGGTCGCATCGAGCCCGTGCCGGCCGCTCGCGTGCGCGAAATGCAGGACGACGAGACCCTGGACCTGGGGCGGCGCAAGCTGCGCTTCCTGCATACCCGAGGCCACGCGAATCATCATTTTTGTATCCTGGACGAAGCGGCAGGGGCCATATTCACCGGGGACGCCTTCGGGCTCCACTATCCCGATCTCCAGGACTTAGGGACCTTCGCGCTGCCGTCGACGAGCCCGACGGATTTCGACGCGGAGCTCGCGCGGGATGCCATCCGCCGGCTCGTCTCGCTGTCACCCGACGTTATGTATCCGACCCATTTTGGTGCAGTTACGGATATCGACCGAAGCGCGGAGCAACTGATACGGCATCTCGATTTCGCCGAGCGCGTGATGCTGGATGCCTATGCCAGCGACCACGCCGACGACGAGCTTGAGAGCTATGTCAAATCCCGGCTCGTGGACTATTTCACGGGGCTGCTCGACCGGCACGGGGCATCGGCCGATGCCTGGAATCTTGTCGGCCTCGATCTTGACCTGAACGCGCAGGGTATCGCCTTCACCGCGAACAAACGCCGCCGAAAAGCGCGGGAGGCGGCCGGCTGAATACAGGCCGAATTCGGCGAACAGGGATTCGACTTGCTTCGATCCCCGAGTGCTGGTGTTATTAGCGACGGTTTCCAATGCAACGGCCGGTGCGATGAGCCAGACGACGAAAAAAAACCGGGAAGCCTCACAATGGGGCCGGCTTACATCCGGGGATGACGAACGACGCGAACGCGATCAGGCCGTCAGTGATCCGGGTACCTACCACGGCGACATAGCGTCGTCTGAACTGCACTGGTTCGATGCCGAGCGAGGGAGCTGGCTGAACCGGGATCCCGCGAGCGGTAACTGGTCGGGCTTCGATGCCGGGACGGGGGAGGCGACCGAGCCGGCGGATGTCGATTCCGGCTGGCGGCCCTGGCGAGAGGCCTTCGACGCCAGCGACGCGCCGTTTTATCGCTGGTTCGCCGGAGGGCTGACCAACGCCTGCTTCAACGAGGTCGACCGGCACGTGCTCGGCGGCCGCGGTGCTCATCCGGCCTTCGTGTTCGAAGGCGATCGCTGGGATCCTTCCAAGAACGGTGGCCGCGGCGGCCCGGTATTCGAGATCGAGATCGACTACCGGCGCCTGCTCGTCGAAACGGTCCTGCGTGCGGACGTGCTCGCGAACCTCGGTCTCGGTAAAGGGGATCGCGTCGCGTTCAACCTGCCGAACATCCCGGAGCAGCTCTACTACACCGAGGCGGCCAAGCGTCTTGGTATCATCTATACCCCCGTGTTCGGCGGCTTCTCGGCGAAGACGCTTTCGGACCGGATCGCGGATGCCGGCGCCCGGGTCGTCGTGACGGCCGACGGCGGTTATCGCAATGCCGAGGTCGTTCCCTACAAGGAAAGTTTCACAGACCAGGCGCTCGACAATTTCGTGCCGCTCGGCAAAGCGCTGGCGGCACTCGACGACGTCCTCGGCGAGTTCGGGCTCGGCGACCTCAGCACCGAACTCTACGAGGCTGTTGCGAGCGCACTCGAGGGCGAGATCACGATCGAGCGTGGCGATGTCATGCGCGAGCTCGGGCGGGCACTGGCGGCCGGGGACACGGTCGATGCCGAGCAGAGTGCCGAGATACGGACCGGCGTGGCGCGCCGCCTCGCCGACGTGACCCACATCGTCGAGCGGGTCCTCGTCGTCCGTTACACGGGCCAGGAAATCGTCGAGCAGTCGCGCGACGTGTGGTCCGACAAGCTCGTCGAGGCCGCGACGGACCGGGTGCTCGAGCGGGCACGGGCTGCCGGCGTCGACGTGAACAGCATCGACGACCTGCTCGCACTCGACGACGTCACCCTGTGGCGCGCGCTTCGTGCCAGTCACCCGCCCGAGCCGGTCGACGCGGACTGGCCGCTGTTTATCATTTACACGTCAGGCTCTACTGGCAAACCCAAGGGCGTGGTGCACACCCACGGCGGGTGGCTCGCCGGCATCTCGCACACGATGCGGATGGTGTTCGATACGAAGGCCGACGACCGTATCTACGTCATCGCCGATCCAGGCTGGATCACCGGCCAGTCCTACCTGATAGCTGCGCCGCTGTCGCTCGGCATCACGTCGATCGTGGCGGAGGGCTCGCCGCTGTTCCCGCATGCCGGGCGTTTCTCGTCGATCATTGCGCGCCGTGGCGCCACGATCTTCAAGGCAGGCTCCACGTTCCTGAAGGCGGTCATGACGGACCCGTCGAGCACCGCCGACATGTCCGCCTACGACATGTCCGGGCTCAAGGCCGCGACGTTCTGCGCGGAGCCGGTGTCGCCGGCGGTGCAGGAATTCGCGATGGATCGGGTCTGCAGTCACTACATCAATTCCTACTGGGCGACGGAACACGGCGGCATCGTGTTCTCGTGTCCATGGGGTGGCTTCAAGCCGCTCGCGGCCGATGCCAAGACCTGGGCGCTGCCGTGGATCGATGCGGAGGTGCGTATCGCCGCCGACGGGGAAAACGAAGGCCAGGCGGAGAACTGGCGCGTCGCAAAACCCGGCGAGAAGGGCGAGCTGGTCATCAAGCAGCCGTATCCCTACCTGGCGCGCACGATCTGGGGCGATGCCGACCGACTCGGCAGCCCGGAGTGGCGGGGCGACCTGGAGCGTTTCGGCAAGGTCTATTTCGATCGCTGGTCGGGTGGTTATGCCTATACGCAGGGCGACTATGCCCGGCAGCACGACGACGGCAGTTTCACGCTGCACGGGCGTTCCGACGACGTGATCAACGCCTCCGGCCACCGGATCGGCACCGAGGAAATCGAGGGCGCAATCCTCCGCGACAAGGTCTTGCGGCGTGATTCGCCGGTCGGCAACGCCGTGGTCGTCGGTGCGCCGCACGAAGAGAAGGGAGAGACCCCGGTCGCGTTCCTGATCCCCGCGACGGGAATGAAGATCGGCGACGACGACATTGCCCGGCTGCAGGGGCTCGTTCGCAGCGAGAAGGGCGCCACCGCGGTCCCGTCGGATTTCATTATCGTCTCGGCTTTCCCGGAGACCCGGTCCGGCAAGTACATGCGCCGGACGCTCCGCTCGATCCTGCTGGACGAGCCGCTGGGCGACCTGTCCACGTTGCGCAATCCCGAGGTCATCGAGGAGATCAGTCAGAAGGTCGACGAGTGGCGTTCGTTCGGGCGCCTGAGCGAAGCGCGGATGATCGTGCAGACCTATCGCTACCTGCGCGTGGAAAACCACGAGATTGCGCCGGGCCGCCGCATCGCGGTCGTGATCATCGACCATCCCCCGGTCAACTCGCTCAACGAGCGCAGTCTCGACGAGCTGAACACCGTGCTTCAGCACATCGCCAGCCGGGAGGAAACCTCGGCGGTCGTCCTGACAGGGGCCGGCAACGCGTTCGTCGCCGGTGCCGACGTCAAGGAGCTGCTCGAGATCGGCGAAAACGGCGACCTGGACAGTGCGCTGACGCTCCCGCACGCGGCGCAGGCCGCATTCGCGTCGCTGGAGAACCTGGGCAAACCCGTCATCGCGGCGGTGAACGGCCCGGCGCTCGGCGGCGGTAACGAGCTCGTGCTGGCCTGCGATTACGTCATTGCGGGTCCAGAAGCGCGTTTCGGCCAGCCCGAGATCAACCTGAACCTGCTGCCGGGCTACGGCGGTACGCAGCGGCTGCCGCGCAAACTCTACGCCCGCCGCGGTGACGACGGCCTCTGCGAGGCGGTCAGGCTCGTACTCAGTGGCCGCAGCATTGACGCCGAGGAAGGTCTCGACGTCGGCCTGATCGACGAGATCGTGCCCGCCAACGGCGACGGCGTCGTCGCGGTCGCGGTCGATCGCCTGCGGCAGCATTTCGCCGGCGAAGGCCCGCTCGGCGACGCGCTGGAGCGCCGCCAGGCCTATCGCGACACGCTCGGTGAACCCATCCCTGATCCGCGTGACCGCCTCGACGACCGCCGGCTGGCACCGGCCATCACGCAACTCGAGCACAGCGGTCGGGGCGCCGCCGTCGAGCGCATCCTCGATGCACTGTCCACCGGGGCCCGGGAAGGCCAGGCGGCCGGCATCGAGCGCGAGGCAAAGCTGTTCGCCGAGGCCGTCTGTGACCCTGACAGCGGGCCGGTCGGCATTCGCGCGTTTCTGGAGAAACGGAGCGCACCGCTGCCCTTGCGCCACGTCGAGGTGCCGCCGGATGCCGACGAGGACCTCCGTCGCAAGCTCGAGGCGGAGGGACGCCTGTTGCCGTTGGACGCGAGCTTCTACCCCGGCGTCACGCCGGTGCCCGAGTACCAGTACGGCATGGGCGTCAGCAAGGACCCGGCAACGGGCCTGCCGCGCCATGCCGACCCGGAGGAATCCGAGCGCCTGCTCGTGTTCGATACGCCGAGGCCCGGCCCGAACGAAGCGCTGGTCTACATCCTGGTCTCCGAGGTCAATTTCAACGACATCTGGGCGCTCACCGGGATACCGGTGTCGCCGTTCGATAATCGCGACACCGACCTGCAGGTGACGGGCTCGGGTGGTATCGGCCTGATCGCGCAACTGGGCGACGAGCTCGTGCGCGAGGGCCGGCTGGCGGTCGGCCAGCTGGTCACCGTGTACTCGGGGCAGAGCGAACTGCTTTCGCCCGACCAGGGCCTCGACCCGATGGCCGCCGATTTCCACATCCAGGGCTACGAGGTCAACGACGGCAGTCATGCGCAGTTCCTGGTGGTGCAGGGGCCGCAGCTGCACCCGAAGATTGCCGGTCTCACGATCGAGGAAGCCGGTTCCTACGGGCTCATCCAGGGCACGATCCACCGGGCGCTTTATCACACGCTCAACGTGACCGCCGGCAAGCGCCTGTTCGTCGAAGGCGCGTCGACCGGTACCGGGCTCGAGTGCCTGCGCAGTGCGACCCAGTCGGGGCTCGACGTGATCGGCATGGTCTCCTCGGAGGCGCGCGCCGAGCGGGTCCGCGAGCACGGCGGCGATGCCGTCAACCGGAAGGACCCCCGCTGGGAACGCATCTTCTCGCCGGTTCCGGACGCGCCGGCGGACTGGAAGGCATGGGAAGAAGAAGGCGGCGCCTTCGTCGACGAGGTTACCCGGCTCGCGGGCGGCCCTGTCGATTACGTCGTCTCGCATGCCGGCGAAAAAGCCTTCGGACGCTCCTTCCAGGTCCTGGGTGAGGGCGGTGTGCTCACCTTCTTCGGCGCGTCCTCGGGGTATCGCTTCTCGTTCATGGGCAAGCCGGGCGAGGCACGCACGGCCGACGTCTTCGAGCGCGCCGAGCTGCGTGCGGGCCGGGCATTACTCGTGGTCTACGGACCCGGCAGCGACGACGGCATCGTCGATCCGCGCGCGATCGAGGCCATCGAGATCGGGTGTTCGCTGGGGGCAAGGGTCGCGGTCCTCGCCGACACGATCTCGCAGCGCGAGTTCGTGACCTCGCTGGGTTTCGGCCGCCAGTTCAAGGGCGTCGTCAGCCTCGAGGAAATCGGCCGGCGGCTCGGTGACGACTTCGACCCGCCGGGCCCGCTGGCGCCGCTGCCCGATCCGTTCACGGCCTCGGCCGAGTTCAAGGAAGCGGTGCGGGCGTTCTCCGACCGGACGCTGAAGCCGGTCGGTTCGGCGATCGCCCCGCTGTTGCGGAGTACGCTCGACCGGCGCGGCCTGCCGGACGTCGTGTTCGAGCGTCCCGGTCGCGACGGGCTCTCGCTTGCGACGTCACTGGTCAAGCCCAACGTCGGCCGCGTCGTGTATGCGGAGGACCTGGGCGGACGGCGCCTCAGTTTCTACGCGCCGCAGGTCTGGATGCGGCAGCGGAGAATCATCATGCCGACGGCGGAGATACGCGGCACGCACCTGAACAGCGCTCGCCAGTTCGCCGAAATGCAGGAGCGAATCGCGGCGGGTATGGTGGATGTCGTGCCGCCGGTGCCGGTACCGCTCGAGGAGCTCGGCGAGGCGCACCAGGCCATGTGGGAAAACCGCCACGCCGGCGCGAACTACGTCGCCGTGCACGCGTTGCCGAGACTCGGTCTCAAGAATCGCGACGAGCTCTACCGCGCCTGGGCGATCCGCGACGCGGAAGCCCGCGGCGAGGCCATCACGAAAATCGATACGGGATCAGCGGGGAGTTTCCGATGAAGAATGCACCAGCGGCAGGCGGTCGTCTCGCCGGGCTGAACATCATCCTGACGGGCGCTGGCGGCAATATCGGCCAGTACATCACGCGGCAAATGCTGTCCGAGGGCGCCAACGTCGTCATGACGGGGCGCAACGCTCACAAGCTCGACGACCTCAGGGAAATCCTCACGAAGGAAGGCTACGACACGAGCCGGACGGCCATCGTGACCGGCGACTGCGCCGATCCGGATGCCTGCCGCCGTATCGTCAGCGAGGCCGTCAGCGCGTTCGGCAAGATCGATGTACTCGTCAACAACGCCGGGACCGCGGGGCCGAAACAGACACTGCGCGACATCCCGTTCACGGAGGCCGACAAGAAGGCGCGGAACGAGGGCCTGACGATGTTCGAGTCCGCGATGAACCTCCTCGGCGGACCCTGGAACATGTCGCGTGCGGCGGTCCCGGAGATGTCGGTCGGCGGCTCGATCATCAACGTGTCGACGATCTTCTCCCGCACACGCTACTACGGTCGCATTCCCTACGTAGTGCCGAAGTCCGGTCTCAACGCGCTGTCGCAGGGGCTGGCACTGGAACTCGGCAAGAGCGATCGCGCCATTCGCGTCAACTGCGTCTATCCCGGGCCGATCAAGTCCGAGCGTATCGATACCGTGTTTGCCGCGATGGACAAGCTACAGGACAAGGAGCCCGGCTCGACCAAGAGCGAGTTCACCGGCCTCATGATCGCGCAGCGTCCCGATGCCGAAGGCACGCTGACCTACGACTACCCCACGCCCGAAGACGTCGCGTCCACGATCGTCTGGCTGTCGTCGAAAGAGTCCGCGGCATTCGCAGGGCAGTCCTTCGAGATCACCAACGGTATGCAGGTGCCGGCCGAGAGCCGCTCCAAGCTCGTGTCCTGGCCCGACAACCGGCTCGTGGATTTGCGCGGCCAGGCCGTGCTGATCTTAGGCGGTGCCGACATCGACGAGGCTTTCGCGTTTGCGAACGCGAACATCGACCGCGGCGCCAGGATCGTCATGGGTTTCCGGGAGCTGGACTCGGTCGGCATTGCAAGGTCCCGCGCCAAGGCAATGGGTTCGAAATCCATCCACGTGCAGCAGGTCGATCCGCTGCGGCCGGAGTCCGTGCAGCGGGTACTCCAGTATTTCGACGACCAGTTCGGACGCCTGGACGGCGTCATCGTTCTGCCGGCCACGCCGAACGGGCAGCACGGCTACACGCTGAGTACGGCCGACGACGACGACATCGAGCGATTCGTCGAAACGGAACTGGTCGGCCCGATCGCGCTCGCCTCGACGCTGGCCCGCCATGTCGACAGCCGGTCGTCGGATCGCCCGTCGCCGGCCGTCACGTTCGTCACGAACCCCGACGACGGCAGGGGCAACCTGCTGAACGAGATCAAGCGCGCGTCGGTCGAGGCGCTGATTCGCGTCTGGCGCTACGAGGAGCGCTACGAGATCGAGAAAGGGGAATGGGGCTGGGAGAACCTGCCGAACCAGATCGTGCGTTACGACAATACGGATGCCTACAATCTCGCGTTCGCCGCCGACTGGACCGCGACGCTCAACAACCGCGTCCGCAAGATGGACCCGATCAACCTGTGGGTGCCGAAGAATATCCAGCGAGCGACCGGCAAGGGCGAGATGCCGAAGTCGATCCAGCGCGTGCTGCCCGGGCTGCACCACGGCAAGACGGCGGTCATCACCGGCGGCAGCCTCGGCATCGGCCTGCAGCTCGGCCGCTACCTTGCGATGGCCGGCGCCCGCGTGCTGCTCTCGGCGCGCAGCCCGGACAAGCTCGAGGCGGCTCGCCTCGACATCATCGAGGAGCTTCGGGGCATCGGCTATTCGGATCCGGAGAGCCGCGTACTGACGATGTCGGGCGTCGACGTCGGCGACGAGGCGGGGCTGGAGGCGCTGTTCCAGAAGACGATCGAGCACTTCGGCGAACTCGACTTCCTGATTAACAACGCCGGTGTCGCGGGCGCCGAGGAGATGGTCGTCGACATGAGCCTCGACGACTGGAACTACACGATGGAAGCGAACCTGATCTCGAACTATTCGCTGATCCGGAAGTTCGCGCCGCGCATGAAAGACCGCGGCACCGGCTCGATTCTGAACGTGTCGAGCTACTTCGGCGGTGAGAAATACGTCGCGGTAGCCTATCCGAACCGCGCGGACTACTCGGTGTCCAAGGCCGGTCAGCGTGCGCTCGCGGAGATCCTGTCCCGGCACCTCGGGCCCGAGATCCAGATCAACGCCACGGCGCCCGGACCGGTCGACGGCGCGCGGCTGCGTGGCCTGGGCGGCACGCCCGGCCTGTTCGCACGCCGCGGCCGGCTGATCATGGAGAACGTGCGCCTGAACCGTATCCACGCGGCCATCCTCGAATCCTTACAGATGCCCGCGGCCGACATTCTCGAACGACTGGCCGTCAACAGCCTGGAGACGCTCAAGGAGTGGTCCGGCGCACCGGCGCCGCTGGTCAAGCTGTTCGCGCAGCTGGGTGAGGTCCGGGTCGATGCCAGCGCGGAACGCTACCTGTTCGGCCCCGGCATGGCCGAGAAACTCGTACGCCGGCTGGTCGGCGGCGGCATGATCGACCAGGCGAGCGCAGATGCCTTCGTGGATGCCTGCGTTCCCGCGCCGGAGCCGTTCTTCGACCAGGGCGAGATCGACAAGTCCGCGAAGAAGATCGAGGCGGGCATCCTCAACCTCTTGCACCTGCACCGCATGCCGACGGACGAGGAGGTGGGGCTGACGACCGTGTTCAACCTCGCCGATCACTGCGTCAGCGGGGAGACGTTCCACCCGTCGGGCGGCCTCAAGTTCGATCGCTCGGTGACCGAAGGCGAGATGATGTTGCCGCCCGGCGCCGAGGACCTGGCCGCGCTCAAGGACAAGCACGTCGTGTTGACGGGTGAAGCGATGCGTGACGAGATCGTTGCCATTGCGGAAGGCTTCTGTCGCTTCGACGTCGCCAGTGTCACGATACTGATGAAGACCGAAGAGTCGGCCACCGAGATCCGGAATCGGCTCGACGGGCTCGACTGTACCGATCTCGACGTGCGCTCGATCGGCGACGATCTCGAGGGCGGGCTCCGGTCGGTGCTTGCCGAGCGCTCCCGCTTCGACGTCGTCGTCAACACCCCCTTCGCCCGGCTGCCCCTCAATGCCCTGGCAGCCGACGCCGGCGAGAGCTGGGACCGCGTGCTGTCGCGCGAGCAGTTCGCAGACCTCGTCAGGGACCACATTACGCATCACTTCCGGGTCGCGAAGGCGGCGGCAATGGTGCCCGGCTGCCAGATCGTGCTGGTGACGCCGGATACCTCCCGTGCATCGACACGCGAGGAGTTCGCACTGGCGATGTTCGTGAAGACCACGATGCACGCGTTCACGGTGACGCTCGGCGTGGAGACGGAGCGCTTACCGACGGTGCCGAGCGTCAACCAGGTGCAGTTGACGCGCCGGGCGCGAGCGGAAGAGCCGAGCAACGACCAGGAAGAGGCGGAGGAAATGGAGCGCCTCGTTGGCGCGGTGTTGCTGTGTTCGGTGCCGGCGCCGAGCCCGGCGGAGAGCCGCTACCTCGCCCGAATCTTCCGCGGCAACGCCGTCACGGTCTGACCGGCCGCCGCCGGCCGGTCAGCTGTTGTACTCGACCAGGAGGTCGTGAGCCTCGACCTGCGTGCCGACGGTTACCGGGACCGCATGGACGGTGCCGTCGTGTTCGGCGCGAATGACGGTCTCCATCTTCATGGCCTCCAGCGCCACCAGCGGATCGCCGCGGGACACCGCCTGGCCGGCCTTGACCGCCACGTTGACGACGAGACCCGGCATCGGCGCCGCGACGTGCAGCGGATTGCCTTCCTCGGCCTTGCGGTTCGAAACCACGGTGGCGTTGACCGACGCGTCGACGATCGTGATCGTGCGCGGCTGGCCGTTCAGTTCGAAGAACAGCCGGCGCTTGCCCTCGGCATCGGCGTTGCTGGTGGCGAGCAGGCGGATGATGAGGGTCTTGCCCGGTTCGATGTCGACGCCGATTTCCTCGTGCGCCTCGAGGCCGGAGAAGAATACCGGTGTCGGGAGGATGCTGACGTCCCCGTAGCGCTGCTGGTGGGCGGCAAACTCTACGAAGACCTTCGGGTACATCAGGTAGGAAGCGAGCTCGTCGTCGCTGATGTCACGGCCGACTTTCTCCTTCGCCTCAATGCGCGCGGCTTCGAGATCGATGGCCGGGAGGTGTCCGCCGGGACGGCTGGTGTCCGCTTTCTCGCCGCCGAGTACCTTGGCCTGTAGCGCCGGCGGCCAGCCGCCGGGGGGCTGGCCCAGGTCGCCGCGGAAGAGCTGGACGACCGACTCCGGGAACGCAATCTCCTTCTCGGGATCGAGCACGTCCTCGGCCGTCACACCGCTCGTCACCATGAACAGCGCCATGTCGCCGACGACCTTGGAGCTCGGCGTCACCTTGACGATATCGCCGAACATCTCGTTGACTTCGGCGTAGTGCCGGGCGACGTCCGGCCAGCGACGCTCGATGCCGAGCGAGCGCGCCTGCTCGCGCAGGTTGGTGTACTGACCGCCCGGCATTGCGTGCCGATAGACATCGGCGGTGCCAGACCGGATATCGCTTTCGAAGGGGGCGTAGAAGCGGCGCACGCCTTCCCAGTACCGGGATATCGTGCGGATGTTCTCGGCCGAGAGACCTGGGTCACGCTCGCCATGGCGCAGCGCCTCGACGATGGACCCAAGGTTCGGCTGTGACGTCAGCCCGCTCATCGCGTCCATGCTGCCGTCGACGGCATCGCAGCCCGCCTCGACCGCCGCGAGAATGGTGGCGGCGCCAATGCCGCTCGTATCGTGCGTGTGGAAGTGGATCGGGATGCCGACTTCTTTCTTGAGGGTCGACACGAGGAGGCTCGCCGCGGCGGGCTTGCAGACGCCGGCCATGTCCTTGATGCCGAGGATATGCGCGCCGGCCGCCTCGAGTTCGCGGGCCATTGTCACGTAGTAGTCGAGGTCGTATTTCGAGGGCCTGGGATCGGTGAGATCGCCGGTGTAGCAGATCGTCCCCTCGCAGAGCTTGCCGGATTCGAGGACCGCATCGATCGCGACCCGCATGTTCTCGACCCAGTTCAGCGAATCGAACACGCGGAAAACGTCGACCCCCGCGGCGGCAGCGCGCTTCACGAAGAACTGGACGACATTGTCGGGATAGTTCGTGTAGCCCACCGCGTTCGACGCCCGGAGCAACATCTGCAGCAGGATGTTCGGCGTTCTTTGCTTGATCTCGCGCAGGCGGGTCCAGGGGTCTTCTTTCAAAAACCGCATCGCCACGTCAAAGGTGGCGCCACCCCAGCACTCGATCGAGAACAGCTCCGGCAGCAGCCTGGCGTAGGCCGGAGCAATCGCCAGGTGGTCGATCGTCCGCATGCGGGTGGCGAACAGCGACTGGTGCGCATCACGCATGGTCGTATCGGTCAACAGCACTCTTTTCTGCTCGAGCATCCACTCTGCGAATTTCTCGGCACCGAGTTGCTCGAGCAGTTGCACGGTGCCATCGGGCGCTGCCCCGGCCGGGAGCCGCGGCACCGGCGCGGGACGGCGCTCGTCGGCGTCTTTGCGGCCGGCGAGTTCCGGGTTGCCATTCACCTCGATGTCGCCGATGAAGCGCAGCAGCCGGGTGGCCCGGTCGCGGCGCTCGGGGAACAGGTAAAGCTCCGGCGTGTCGTCGATGAATCGGGTCGTGTAATCACCGGCCCGGAAGCTGGGGTGATTGATGATCTGTTCGAGAAACAGCAGGTTGGTCGTAACGCCGCGAATCCGGAATTCGCGCAGCGCCCGATCCATGCGGGCAATGGCGTCGTCCCGTCGCGGGGCCCACGCGGTGACCTTCTCCAGCAGCGAGTCGTAGAACGGGGTGATCAGTGCACCCGAGTAGGCCGTGCCGCCGTCCAGGCGGATGCCGAAGCCCGTGGCGCCGCGATAGGCGCGGATCCGGCCGTAGTCGGGGACGAAATTGTTTTCCGGGTCCTCGGTCGTGATACGGCACTGCAGGGCATGCCCGGACAGTCGAATGTTCGATTGCCGCGGCACGAAACTCTCCGGATCGCCGATTCGGTAGCCTTCGGCCATCCTGAGCTGTGCCTTGACGATGTCGATGCCGGTGACCTGCTCGGTCACCGTGTGCTCGACCTGGATCCGCGGGTTCACCTCGATGAAGTAGAACGCCCCGGTGTCCGCATCCATCAGGAATTCGACCGTGCCCGCTATGCTGTAGCCCGCTTTCCTGGCCAGGGCCAGGGCGTAGTCGCAGAGCTCTTCGCGGCGCGCGTCGTCGAGGTAGGGTGCCGGCGCACGTTCGATGACCTTCTGGTTGCGCCGCTGCACCGAGCAGTCGCGCTCGAACAGGTGCACCAGCGTGCCGTGCCGGTCACCCAGTATCTGCACCTCGACGTGCCGGGCGCGTTCTACCAGTTTCTCGAGGTACACCTCGCCGTTGCCGAAGGCCGCTTCCGCTTCGCGCCGGGCCGTCTCGAATTGCTCGGCGAGCTCGGCCTCGGAGCGGATGACCCGCATGCCACGGCCGCCGCCGCCCCAGCTCGCCTTGAGCATCAAGGGGTAACCGATCTTTGCCGCTTCGGCCCGGGCAATGTCGAGATCCCGGGGCAGGGGTTCGGTGGCCGGCATCACCGGGACGCCGGCCGATTCCGCGAGCTTGCGGGCGCTGACCTTGTTGCCGAGCGAGCGCATCACCTCGGACTCGGGACCGACGAAGATCAGGCCGGCGTCGCGGCAGGCGTCGGCGAAGTCCGGATTTTCTGACAGGAATCCATAGCCCGGGTGCACGGCGTCGGCGCCGGACTCGGCCGCGACGCGCAGCATCTCGTCGATATCGAGGTAGGCGGCGATCGGCTTCCCCGGCTCGCCGATGCGGTAGCTCTGGTCGGCCTTGAAGCGGTGCAGCGCGAAGCGGTCTTCCTCGGAATAGACCGCCACGTTGCCGATGCCGAGCTCGGCGGCTGCGCGCATCACGCGGATGGCGATTTCGCTGCGGTTTGCGACGAGGAGTCGGCGGATCTTGCGGTGCTCGATTTCTGACATTGTGTGTGCCACCCGGTGAACGAGGCTCCAGTATAGCGTCGGGCGGCCCGATGCGGGGATGCCCGTGCGGCTGGCGCCGGCCTGCTACGCGACGGGCTCCAGTTCCGCGGTTGCCGTTTGCGTCGTTTTGCCGTCCGGCCCGCGGACTTCGAGGTCGACGTCGTTTCCGTTCGGTCGGCCGACCAGCCTGAAGGGGCCGAGATCGAACAGCGGCGCCTTGCCGCGGAAACTGAACGCCGCGATGCGCCGATCGCTCTTGTCATTGACGAGCCGAGCCAGCATCAGCGCCGTCAGCGGGCCGTGCACGACCAGGCCGGGATAGCCTTCCTCGTGCAGCGCGTACGGCCTGTCGTAGTGAATTCGGTGAGCATTGAACGTGAGTGCCGAGAACCGGAACAGCAAGCGCGAGTCCGCCTCGACATCCCGCCACCACGTGCCGTCCGCCTCCGGGTCGAGCTCGACGATCTCCGGCGCCGGGACCGGCGCCCCGGGTTCGCGGTACACGATGTCCTGCTCCTCCTCGACACACAGCTCGCCACCCTGGTGAAACTCGTAGCCGACGGTGACGAAGGTCAGGTTGCCGGTCCGCCCGGTCTTTTCCCGGATATCCCGGATCGTGCCCTTGCGCGTAGCGGGGCTGCCGAGGAGCAGCGGCCGGTGGAATCGCATCCGGGCGCCGGCAAACATGCGCCGCGGCTGCGGGACCGGTGGCAGAAAGTCGCCGCGTTGCGGGTGACCGTCCGTCGACAGGCGGCTCTGCGGCACGGTGCCGAGGAAGTAGAACCAGTGCCAGAGCGGGGGGAGCGGGTCGCCGGGCGCGGGGGCGAGGGACGGGGTGTCGAGCATGGCGGCCACGGCCCGGGCCTGCCAGGAGGACAGATCGTCGTGGACCTGTTCAGTTCGTCCGATCCAGCTTTCGAGCTTTGCTGTCATGTCTACCATCCGGGCGTTCTTTCCGGTACGTTACCTAAAAAAGGGGGTGGGCAGCCAATGGGGATGCGGCGCCTGTCCCGCCGGGAGGGACGATGGACGAAGCGCGAACGAGCGACACATCGCCGGACGAAGCCGGGCAGGCCCGCCGCTTGCCGATGGAAGGTGTCCGGATCCTGGACCTCGGGACCTTTCTCGCCGGGCCTCATGCCGCCTCCATATTCGGGGAATTCGGCGCCGAGGTGCTCAAGATAGAGCACCCGCTGGCCGGTGACCCGATGCGCCGTTTCGGCAGTCCGACATCCCGCAGCGATTCGACGCTGGCGTTCCTGACCGAGGCGCGGTGCCGCAAGTCCGTCACGCTCGATCTTCGCCAGTCGGAAGCCCGTGACCTGTTTCTTCGGCTCGTCGAGAAATCCGATGTCCTGATCGAGAACTTCCGGCCGGAAACCATGGAAGAGTGGGGCATGAGCTGGGATGTGCTGCGCGAGGCGAACGAAGGCCTGATATTGCTTCGGGTTTCGGGTTACGGCCAGACGGGCCCCTACCGCAGACGGTCCGGCTTTGCGCACATTGCACACGCGTACGGGGGGCTCTCCTACCACGCCGGTTTTCCCGGCGAGTCGCCGGTCGTCCCGGGAACAGTGCCACTCGGCGACTACATCTCGAGTCTTTACGGGGCCATTGGCGTGCTGCTGGCGCTGCGCCATCGCGAGAAGACCGGTCGCGGCCAGATCATCGACGTCGCGATCTTCGAATCCGTATTCCGGACGCTCGACGAGATCGCCGGCGCATACGGATTGTTCGGCAAGATTCGCGAGCGCGAGGGCGCAGGCAGTTTCGTCGCGGTGCCGCACGGACATTTTCGGACGCGCGACGACAAGTGGGTGGCGATCGCCTGCACGACCGACCGGATGTTCGAGCGCCTCGCGGCGGCGATGGAGCGCCCGGAACTCGCGGCTGCCGACGTCTTCGGCAACCAGGCAAAGCGCCTGGAGGCGCGCGACGAGGTCAATGCCCTGGTCATCGCGTGGGTGGAGTCGCTCGATCGCGAGGAGGTCATGCGCCGCTGCCTCGACGCCGAGGTGCCCTCCGGCAAGGTC
>JAZBNZ010000342.1:0-3861 GCA_036350895.1 Woeseiaceae bacterium | reverse complement strand
TTTTCTGGTCCTCGCCGGTATCGGCAAGGGCCGGGGGCAGGGTAGCCAGCATGGCGAGCAGGCTGGCGATAAGGAGCAGGTGTTTCACGTGGTATCTCCGGTGGATTGTCGGCAGGCTGGCGGCGGCGAGGGCCCGAAATTGAGTCCTGCAGCACGCTAGCAGCATTGATTTCGACTTGCCAGACGCGATTCGGCGCAGCCGGCAGCCGCGTGGATGGACATCGATGCCGCGAAAGCACCGGCTTCCCCGGTGTCCGATTCGGCCAGTGGGGCTCGCTGCCGGGCTTGAAAATCTGCATACTGCCCCGCACCCAAGCGGCGGCCGAGACCCAGGACCTGCCCGCCGTCCCGGAACAAGAAGGAGAACCCAGTGACTCGTATCCTCGTCGCCCTCATGCTGTTGTTGCTCGCGAGCACCGGCAGCGCCGACTCCCATGCGGACGACCGCGTCTTCAAGAACCTCGACGTCTTCGACCTCGAATGGGCCCTCGATCCGCAGATTTCGCCGGATGGCCGGCAGATCCTCTACACGCGCCTGTCACTGGACATCATGAAGGATCGCCCGGTCACGCACATCTGGAGCATCGACACCGACGGCGGCAATCACCGGCCGGTACTGTCGGGAACGGCGAGCTACTCCAGCGTGGAGTGGTCGCCCGACGGCAGCCGCATCGCCTACGTGACGAACGCCGAAGAGCGCGGAGCCGAGCTCTTCGTGCGCTGGATGGATACCGGCCAGACGGCCCTGTTGTCGAACCTCCCGAAATCGCCCGGCTCGATCACGTGGTCGCCGGACGGCAAGCACCTGGCATTCCAGATGTTCGTCGAGGACAAGCCGGCGAGCCTCGCGTCTCCGCCGCCGAAGCCGGAGGGAGCTGAATGGGCGGCGCCGGTGAAGGTCATCGATAAATACCCGTACCGGCGCGACGGGCCGGGCTATCTCGACGTGGGCTTCACTCACATCTTCGTGATCCCGGCCGACGGCGGGGCGCCGCGCCAGCTGACGAGCGGCGACCACGACCACGGCGGTACGCTGAGCTGGTCACCGGACTCGTCGACGATCGTTTTCTCGGCGAACCGGGGCGACCGTATCGAGGATCCGTACGAATCCGACATCTGGAGCGTGGCCGTCGCCACCGGGGAGATGACGCAGCTGACCGACAACAACGGTCCGGACACGTCGCCGCAGTACTCGCCCGACGGCAAGTCGATTGCCTACCTGGGTGTCGTCGACAAGGGCATGGGCTATCACAATGCGCACGTATACCTGCTCGACGTCGAGAGCGGCGAGACCCGCAATCTCACACCGGACCTCGATCGGAGTGTCAACGAGGTCCGCTTTGCGAGCGCGTCGAATCGCATGTACATCCGCTACGCCGACCGCGGCCAGCAGAAGGTCGCGCTGCTGACGACGAGCGGCCGAATGAACGACATCGTGACCGATCTCGGCAGCGCAGGATTCGGCCGCCCCTATGCCAGCGGCTCGTTCTCGGTCGCCCCGAACGGCACGGTCGCTTACACGCGCGGCACGCCGACGGCGCCGGCCGAGGTCGGGGTCATCGGACGCAGCGGGAAGCCCGAGACGCTGACCGCCCTGAACGACGATTTCTTCGCGCAGCGTACGCTCGGCACCGTCGAGGAGGTGACGTGGCAGTCCTCGGTCGGAGACTACGAGATCCAGGGCTGGCTCGTGAAGCCGCCGAATTTCGACCCGGAGAAGCAGTATCCGCTGATCCTCGAGATCCACGGGGGGCCTTTCGCGGCCTACGGACCCCATTTCTCACCCGAGATCCAGCTCTTCGCGGCGGCCGGCAACCTCGTCCTCTACACGAACCCGCGCGGGTCGACGAGCTACGGCTACGATTTCGCGAACGAGATTCACCTGAATTATCCCGGCCAGGACTATGACGACCTGATCTCGGGCGTCGATGCCGTGATCGCGATGGGCAACGTCGATGAAGATCGCCTGTACGTTACCGGTGGCTCGGGCGGCGGCGTGCTGAGCGCATGGATCGTCGGCAAGACCGATCGTTTCGCCGCGGCGGCAGTACAGAAGCCGGTGATCAACTGGATGAGTCTCGCGCTGACGACCGACGGGGCGGCGTATTTCGTCAAGTACTGGTTCGACCAGATGCCGTGGGACGACTACGAGGCCTACTGGCGCCGCTCGCCGCTGTCGCTGGTCGGCAACGTGACGACGCCGACGATGCTCATTACCGGGGAGAACGACTTCCGGACGCCGATTCCGGAATCGGAGCAGTACTACCAGGCGCTCAAGCTGCGCGGTGTCGACACGGCGCTCGTGCGCGTGCCGGAACGCTCGCATACCCTGGTGGCCCGGCCCTCCCACCTGATCGCGAAGGTCGACAACATCCTCGGCTGGTTCGCCAAGTACCCGGGCGACGAAAAAGACTAGCCTGCGGTTTCCCGAAGGGCCCCGGCGCGGCGACGCGGCGGGGCCTTTTGCTTGTCAGGGCACGGGGTCTCTGCCGCTGCCGCTGCGGCGCCCCGTCAACCGGTGTGGAGCGTCCGGTAGCGGCTGCCGAAATAGAGCAGCGGATCTGTGCCGCTGCCGAGTTCGAAGCGGCTGACCTCGCCGACGATGATGTAGTGGTCGCCGCCCTCGTGAATAGCGTCGGTCCGGCAGTGCAGCCAGGCGAGGCAGTCGCGCAGGACGGGCTGGCCGGTTTCGGACTCGGTGGCGCAAAGGTCGTCGAACATCGGCCGTTCGGGCTGGGCAAAATGATCGGAGATCGCCTGTTGGTCTGCGCCCAGGATGTTGACGACGAATTCGCCCGCGTTGACGAACGCGCTCGTCGAGCGCGACTCCCGGGCGATGTTCCACAGGATCAGCTTCGGTTCGAGCGACACCGACGTGAAGCTGTTGACCGTAATGCCGGTGGGCGCCCCGTCGGGCTCGCGGCAGGTCATGACGGTGACGCCCGTGGCGAACCGGCCTAGGCAGTCGCGATAATGCCGTTCCTGGGACAAGAGTAGCTCCGGGCAGTGCCCTTCGAAAAACCGGCGCAGCATACGCATGCCGGCGGCGCTGTGCAAAAAATGCGGCCGGCCGGGGCTTGCCGTTCGAGAGCCCTCCTTCCCGTGGACGGACGGCCGGGCCGCCCCGAAGCGGCCGGCCGTCACGCGGGGCAGGGCGTATCAGGTCTTCGAGGCGTCGAAGATGCTCTGGATCGAGCGGTCGAGCGTGGCGTTGAATTCCTCGTCGCTTTGCTGCGCCGAGAGTCCTTCCGAGAGCGCACGCGAGAAGCTCGCCACCATGCCGTTTTGCCGGGCCAGGCGCGCGTTCGCCTCTTCCCGGCTGTAGCCGCCGGAGAGTGCCACGACGCGCAGCGTGTTGGCGTGCGCAATGCAGTCGGCGTACAGGTTGTCCTTTTCCGGCAGGGTCAGCTTGAGCATGACGAGTTCGTCCGGGCCGAGGGCGTCGAGGTGGGCCACGAGCTGGTCGTGCAGCATGTCTTCCGCTTTCGCCTTGTCGGGGCAGTGGATGTCCACCTCGGGTTCGATGATCGGCACGAGGCCCGCCGCGACGATCCGGCGGCCGATCTCGAACTGCTGGTCGACGACCGCCTTGATACCGGCTTCGTTCGCTTCCTTGATGACCGAACGCATCTTCGTGCCGAAGATACCCGCCGCCTTCGCCTTCTTGAGCAGGGCGTCCAGGTCGGGCATCGGCTTCATGACCTGGGCACCGTTCTCCACGTCGGCAAGGCCCTTGTCCACCTTGAGAAAGGGCACGACGTGCTTGACGTTCCACAGGTAGGTCGCCGTCGACTGGCCCTCGATCTCGCGATCCATAGTGTTCTCGAACAGGATAGCGCCGAGGATACGCTCGCCGGTGAA
>JAZBNZ010000341.1:0-5881 GCA_036350895.1 Woeseiaceae bacterium | reverse complement strand
GAGAGATTCGAACTCCCGACCGCCTGGTTCGTAGCCAGGTACTCTATCCAGCTGAGCTACGGGCGCTTTGTCCGTGGCCTGGAGGGTAGCAGGAATACCGGGATAGCGGTGCCCCTCGTCAGGCGAGCCGCGCATTATAGGGAGTCGAATCGCGTTTGGCTACGGGGAAATCGCCGGAAGCTTCGAATGCATCGATTTGACTCAGTCTAAGCCTGTACTTAAAATTTCAGTAATTCCTGAAACTCTGAGAAGTCGATGAACGTAACGCCGCTCAAGCAGCGTTTCATCCTGCATTTGGGTGAAATGGGCAGCCGCTGGGGTATCAACCGCACCGTGGGGCAAATTTACGCCCTGCTCTATGTGTCTGAAAATGCTCTGAATGCGGACGACATCGTGCAGGCTCTCGGGCTGTCCCGGTCCAACGTCAGCATGGGGCTCAAGGAACTCCAGTCCTGGCGGCTCGTGCAGCTTCAGCACCAGCCCGGTGATCGGCGCGACTATTTCACCGCGCCGGAAGACATCTGGGCGATTTTCCGGGTGCTCGTCGAGGAACGCCGCAAGCGTGAGGTCGACCCCACGCTGACGATGCTTCGCGATGCGTTGATGGAGGCACCGACCAGCGTCGAAGACCAGTACGCTGCGCGACGGATGCAGGAAATGCACGAGCTCATCGAACTCTCGACCAGCTGGATCGACGACCTGCAGGCGCTGCCGCAGAAAACGGCCGTCCAGCTCATGAAACTCGGCGGGAACGTCACGAAATTCCTGAAGCCCTCCGACTCCGCCAAGGCCCGCAAAGCCGGCTCATAAAACCGACACGGACCGATAACTTATGGAATCCCTGCTTCTCGCTCGAATCCAGTTCGCTGCCAACATCAGCTTCCACATCATCTTCCCGATGATCTCGATCGCGCTGACGTGGCTCCTGCTGTTTTTCAAGCTGCGCTACAACAAGACCGGCGAAGATCACTGGATGAACCTGTACCGGCTGTTCGTCAAGGTCTTTGCCCTGACCTTCGCCCTCGGCGTCGTCAGCGGCATCACGATGAGCTTCCAGTTCGGCACCAACTGGCCCGGCTTCATGGAGACCGTCGGCAATATTGCCGGCCCGATGCTCGCCTATGAAGTCCTGACCGCGTTTTTCCTCGAAGCGTCGTTCCTCGGCATCATGCTGTTCGGCTTCAAGCGGGTCAGCAATCGCATCCACACGCTCGCAACGCTGCTCGTCGCGATCGGCACGACGGTATCGGCGTTCTGGATCCTCGCGCTGAACTCCTGGATGCACACGCCGGCCGGCTTCGAGATGATCGACGGCCAGGCGCACGCAACGGACTGGTTCGCGATCGTCTTCAATCCGTCCTTCCCGTATCGGCTCGTTCACACCGTACTCGCGTCCGGGCTGACCGCGGCGTTCCTGGTCGCGGGGCTGTCCGCCTACCGCTGGCTGCTCGGCGACCGCGAGAAATCGGTCCTCGCCGGCATGAAGACGGGGCTGTGGGTCGCCGCCGCGCTGATCCCGATCCAGATTGTCGCCGGTGACTTTCACGGTCTCAACACGCTTGAGCACCAGCCAGCGAAGGTCGCCGCGATGGAAGGCCTCTGGGAGACGACCGAAGGCGCCCCGCTCGTCCTGTTCGGCATTCCGGACAAGGAGCTCGAGGCCAACCGCTTCGCGATCGAGATCCCGAAGCTGGCGTCGCTGATCCTGACCCACGAACTCGACGGCGAGGTCAAAGGCATCAACGAGTTCGACGGCGAGCACCCGCCGGTCGCGATGGTGTTCTGGGCCTTCCGGATCATGGTAGGCACGGGCGTGCTGATGCTGCTGGTGTCCTGGTACGCACTCTGGGCGCTGCGCCGGCAGCGCGAACCCTCACCCTGGCTGACCCGGGCTCTCGTCGTCATGACTTTCTCCGGCTGGGTGGCGGTCCTGTCGGGCTGGTACACGACCGAGATCGGCCGTCAGCCCTACCTCGTCCAGGGCATCATGACGACCGCCGATGCGCTCGGCCCGACGCCGGCCGGAACGGTCATGACGACGCTCGTAGCGTGGCTAGTGCTCTACGGCATCCTGATCAGCGCCTACATCGCGGTCGTGTTCGGACTGGCCCGCAACGCCAGTCGACTCGAGCGACTCAAGCCCGGCGCGAGCGCGCACGGCCCGCAGGTCGGACCGCTGGTACATCCGCACGCGAGGCCCAGTAATGCCTGAACTGATCCCGGACCTGACCGTTCCCGGCGGCTGGCTGCCGCTGGCCTTCATGCTGGTAATGGGCCTGTCGATACTCGCCTACGTCATCCTCGACGGCTTCGATCTCGGCGTCGGTATCCTGCTGCCCTTCGCCAACGATGAACAGAAGGACGTGATGATCTCGTCGATCGGACCCTTCTGGGACGCGAACGAGACCTGGCTGGTGATGGGCGTGGGCGTGCTGCTCGTCGCCTTCCCGCAGGCGCACGGCGTGGTGTTGACGGCGCTGTATCTCCCGGTGTCGGTCATGCTGATCGGGCTCACGCTCCGCGGCGTCGCGTTCGACTTCCGGGTGAAGGCGCGAGACGAGCACAAGGAACGCTGGAACCGCGCATTCTTCGGCGGTTCCTTCGTCGCGGCGTTTGCGCAGGGCTACATGCTCGGCGAGCTGATACTCGGTTTCGAGCTGTCTGCCTTTGCCTTCGTATTTTCGTGCTTCATCGGGCTGTGCCTGGCCTCGGGCTATGCCCTGCTGGGCTCGGCCTGGCTCGTCGCCAAGACATCGGACAAGCTGCAGCGCAAATCGATTGCCTGGGCCAGGAATAGCATGGCCCTTACCGCAACCGGCGTCGGCGCGGTCTCGCTGGCGACGCCGCTGTTGAGCGAACGCATCTTCGACAAGTGGTTCAGTCTCGAGAACCTGATCGGTGTCTGGCCGATCCCGATGATCACGATCGTCCTGTTCGTCGTTCTGTGGCGCTCGCTCGAGCGACTGCCCATCCGGCTCGACGAGAACAACGAATACGGCATCTGGGTGCCTTTCTATTGCGGCGTCGGCCTGTTCCTGCTGGCTTTCCACGGGCTCGCCTACAGCCTGTTCCCGTGGATCGTCATCGACAAGCTCACGATCTGGGACGCCGCCAGCGCACCCGAATCGCTGATGGTCATTTTCGTCGGCGCGGTGATCGTGCTGCCCGTGATCGTCGGCTACTCGATCTTCGTCTACCGCGTCTTCAGCGGCAAGGCGACGCCACTCGAGTACTACTGATCGCCGCGACAGCGAGGCAGCAAGCGTAAGGGGCGACCCCGCCGGGTCGTCCCCGTATACTCCCCGGCTGATGCTCGCAGACCGGGGAGACCGAATGCACCGCAACACCCTGTTCCAGCGCTGGTTCCTGCCCGGCTTCGTGTTTCAGTCGCTCATCATCGGCGGGGGCTACGCGACCGGCCGCGAACTCGTCGAGTTCTTCCTCGGTTCAGGCCCCCTCGCCGGCCTCGTCGGACTGCTCGTCGTCACCGTCACCTTCAGCATCTCGGCGGCTATCGGCTTCGAGCTCGCGCGGCTCACACGCACCTACGACTACCGGACCTTCCTCAAGCAGCTCATCGGGCCCGGATGGATCGTGTACGAAATTCTGCTCGCCACGCTCGTTTTGCTGGTGCTCGCCGTGCTGGGTGCCGCCTCGGGCGAGCTGGTGAGTGCCAACCTGGGATGGCCGCCCGCCGTCGGTACGGTCACGATGATGACGCTGATCGGCATCCTCGTCTTCCGCGGCTCGGCGCTGATCGAGAAGGCGCTCGCCGGATGGTCTTTCCTCCTGTACGCCGTGTACGCGGTAATGATCTTTGCCTACCTGTCCGACTACGGCTACCGGCTCGGCGACGTTTTCGCCGCCGATGACATGACCGGCGACTGGCAGATCAGCGCACTGAAGTTCGTCGGCTACCAGGTGACGGCCATTCCGATGATCCTGTTCTGCATCCGCCATCTCGAGACCCGCAAGGACGCAATCATTGCCGGCATCATGACGGGGCCGATCGGCATGATCCCGGCGATCCTTTTTTATCTGGGGATGGTCGCGAGTTATCCCGAAATACTCGATGTGCCGGTTCCTGCCGACTACATCATGCAGCAGCTTGACTTCGGCTGGATATCGATCCTGTTCTACATCGTCGTCTTCGGCACGTTCATCGAGACCGGTACAGCCATGATCCACGGGATCAACGAGCGCATTAACCATGTGTTTCTCGAGCATTCGGAGCACATGCCGCGCTGGCTGCGCCCGGTCGTTGCAATCAGCCTGATCCTGGTCTCGGTTATTCTTGCGACATACTTCGGCGTCATCGACCTGATTGCGCAGGGCTACGGCTCGATGGGCTGGGCGTTTTTGGTCGTAATCTTCGTGCCGCTGATGACGGTGGGAGTCTGGCGGGTACTCAATGGACGCCAGGCGCCGCCGCCGGCAGCACGGCAATAACCATCCTTACTCTTTCCGCACGAGGGCAACCGCGGCATGGATATCAAGTCCTTCATCGTTATTTTCGGCACCGTCTTCCTGGCTGAGCTGGGTGACAAGACCCAGCTCGCGACAGTGCTGTTCGCCAGCCGTCCCGGCGTGAGCCTCGTCGGCGTGTTCATCGGCGCGTCGCTCGCGCTGATACTGTCGTCGGCGCTGGCGGTGGGCGCCGGGTCCGTCGTCGCCCATTACGTCGACCCGCGCGTTCTCTCCTATATCGCGGGTGCCGGCTTCGTCGTCATCGGGATCTGGACGATCGTGCAGGCGGCCGCTCTCTGAGCGACCGCCTGCCCGGACTCACCCCTGCTTCGGGCGCGGGACTAGAATTCGAGTTCGAACTCGACCTCCTCTGCCGTTATTGACGCGGCCGAAGACTCGAGACCCTTGGCCTTGACCAGGTCACCGGCGGCGAGGCGGCCGAAGAACTCGGCGGAGGAAATCACGACGTCGTTTTCGTCGCGGAAGATCGTGCCCACACCGGTATCGACCGTGACGCCGAGGATCGACAGCGACGAGGCACCGGCCGTCTCGACGAAGCCCTGCAGTATCGTCTCGGTGTCGGGATCATCGCGTTCGAGGATAGTCGCGAGAATACCCCCGCTGCCTGCCGGGAATTCGTCACCGCGGACTTCGACGTAGTCGCCAGCCGCGAGGTCTGCAACCGTCAGCGGTTCGATGCCCGCGTCGCTCTTGTCCTCGAGGCGCGTCAGGGCGTCGACGCTCACGGTGATGTCGAGCACTACGAGCGAGTCGCTGGCGGCATCGACGGAATCGATCGTCGCCACGGCGCGCACGGCTTTCGCTCGACGGATGTCGACTTCCTCGGCGACGATTACGCCGTTCGCGTCAACCTCACCCTCGACCTCTACTTTGACATTGAGGCCGAGGTCGGCGGCGACGCCGCCCTCGTACACGGTAGCGGCGGTGGTCGTGACCGGCTGACCCGCGACGTCGAAATCCTCGGCTGATGCGAAGCGTGTGATGAAACCCTCGAGCTCGACGTAGTCGCCATCGACAGCGCCGGGCAGCAGGGACTCGAGCTCGACGCGGGTCGCCTCGAGGCGCCCCGCCGAGTCGAGGCTCGTGCCCTTGGCTTCCACGAAGTCGCCATTAGCGATTTGCCCGGTGGGGAAATCGTCGAGCATCGCGTTCGAATAGTCGACGACGAGGTTGTTGAGGTTGAAACGGAAATTCACGTCGTCGAGCGAGGTAACGGTGCCGTGAACCTCGTACTGCGTGCCGACGGGCTTGGGTTCGAGGCGCGTCGCCACGACGGCGCCGTTCGCGTCGAACTGGCCGGTGACCTCGACGACCTGGCCGACGCTGACGCCCTCGAGCGAGGCCGGCGTGAAGCTGTCGTCGAAGGACGTATCCGCGCCGACGCGCACCGCCT
>JAZBNZ010000340.1:0-5692 GCA_036350895.1 Woeseiaceae bacterium | reverse complement strand
GTTCGGCCCGCGTAGCGAGGAGGTCGGCGTGACGCTGCACAACCTGGCGAGCGTGCACTACTTCCGCGACGACCTGGAGACCGCGGCGCGGCTGTACCGGCGCTCGGCGGACATCGAGCTGGCACGTCGCGGCCGCGACAGCCACGGCTACGCCACGAGCCTGCACACGCTGTCGATGGTGCGGCAGGAGCAGGGCCGGTACGCCGAGGCGCTCGAGCTGCAGACCGAGGCGCTGGCGATCCGCGAGCGGGTGATGGGCCCGGACCACCACCACACCGCGCTGAGCCTGTGCACCATGGGCGCGCTGCGCCGTCAGCTCGGCGAGCCGGAGGCGGGCATCGCACCGGGGCGGCGGGCGCTGGCGATCTGCGCGGCGCGGCACGGGCCGGCGCACCCGGAGACCGGCTGGGCGCGGGACGAGCTGGCGGCGACGCTGGTGGCGGCGGGGCGGAGGCCGGAGGCGGCGGCGCTGTATGCGGACGCGGCGGCGGCGCTGCTCCGGGCGGGGTTGGAGGCGGAGGCGCGGGTGGCGCGGGCGCGGGCGGATTCGCTGGGGCGGTGAGGGGGTGCAGCTTGAGCCTGGCCCGCGTGGTTTCCCGATGGCTACGTCGGGTTCCACTTCCTTCACGCGGAGTCGGGCTCGCGGAATCGTGACGTGCATCGTCGGGCAGTGAAGGCTGCGCTCCGTCGAGCATTCTGGTATCAAGACTGCGCGCGGTCTCGGACGTGTGATCCTGGAGCGCAGATGCCATCAATCCGCGAAGCCTGACCAAATGAAGCGAATCTGATCCTCGCTGCGATCCCCTGCGATTGATCGACGCCGCGCGCTCGCTGCCCCTCCCAATTTCCGACCTAGTAATAGGCCCTCGTGATTCCGATTATCATATCGACCCGCGAGCGACCAACGCATTCGCGAATGTGAATATCGACACTGCCGGAACGCTCTCTTCGATCCCTGCAGAGCGATAGCGCGCAGCCCTCCCTGCCGCCGGGGTTGCCCAAACCTGCGTAATCAAAGCAAAATGCAGCGTGACGATAATGGCTTGCAGCAAAACGCCATCCTGCCCACATCGAGATTTTTCTTACAAAGATCCCATCACGTCGTTCCAAAGGGCAACAGCAGCGGAGCGCACATCTGATCATCCGAGCGTGCCCCCGTGGTACCGGACGCTGCGACTCGCGCCGCGCCGTAGGTTCCTGAGCTGTTGCCTCCAACCTGGGAAGTGCCGAAAATGGCTGCCATAATCCCGCACCGCCGATCCGGAAGATGGCCCTCATCGAGGAGCGTCGTGGCTTTCGGGCGGTGTATGCCGACTGTACGGATCTGTCTCGTATGGTTGATCGTCTTCGCCGGTCATTCGATGGCCACGCCGGGAGGGTACTCTGACGAGGAGCGCGACGGAGTCTTGAGCGTGCTTCTTGCGCAGGGCCACCTCAACCTCAGCGTCATCTACGTCACGTTTCCTGGTGAAACGACCGTGCAGATGAATGACGCGATGGTCGACGTGCATGATGGCATCTCCACGCTCTACGATCAGCAGTCCGATGGTGCGTTTTCGCTGAACACGAACATCATCTGGAATCCGGCGACGGGTGACAGCATCTGGACAGCGGACTATGCGGTCGAAGCATACTCGTCTCTTGCTTCCGTTCAGTCGTTCCAGCGGTACGGGGACGCCTGGGAATGCCTCGACCCCGCCCATCAAGAAGTCACCACCGGGCTGAATGTCGGATACGTCGGCGAGTTGCAAGCCGAGATCATGATCGACATCGAGCAGACCTACAACGGGATGGACAGCCCGTTCGATGGCGGCGACATGCTGCTCTTCGTCTTCTGTACAGACGTCGACCAGCAGATGTTTGGGTGGGCTGGTGGTTTCGCGCGGGTGATGATCGACTTCGATTACTTCCCACTACTGGCTGGGATGAACCCTGACCTGTATCCCGGGGGCTACCAAGGCGACTACTGCCGGCCCGTGCATGGGATCACGATGAAGTGGGATGACGTGCATGACTACGTGACACGATTCGGGCCAGAGTATACTCACGAGCTAATGCATGTGTTCACCGGGACCGGTCATGAGGCATCGTCGCCCATACCGTGTTGCGAGATTGTTGATGGCGAAACGCACTCGTACAACTACGGAACCTACAGCATCAGACGAAGAGAGTCACACCGCGAGAAACCGTTCGTACCATACAAGTACAACCATCTCCAAGAGATCGGCTGGCTGCCACCGACGGTAGATATCACGGAGACTACAAGGGGAGTGCGGCTGAATGAGATCCGGCAGGGAGGAACAGTGATTCGAGTGCCCACCGGTGCAGTCTGGACGTTTGAGGGCACCGACGGCATGGCCGCGGCGCAATACTTCGAAATCGCGTTTCACGGAGGAATAGAAGAAGATGCCCTCCTCGACAGATCCGGAAGAAAGATGTATCCAAGCATCGGGCTTGCCATATGGCACGTCGTTCATACTACGTTTGATGGTGTATTGGCAAATGGTCACCGACCCGGGTTTGTGGATCTCGAAAGCTCCTTCGGGCTCTACAGCGATCCGGGTCCATTTGACGAATCCGATTACTGGCAGAACCCTGATCCTGTTGCGGGATTCGACAATCACGACACCTGGTACGATCGCGAGAACGAATGTGCATTGCGTCTTCAAGACGAGGCGCGGCACCACTTCGGCAGTGTTTACGACTTCTGGAGCAAGTCGCGGGACGGCGAGTTTTCTTATCGAACCAATCCTGAGACCAACAATCCCACGACCGCATCATACGATTTCTCCCAGTTCGGGCTATACCCAGCAGGGTTGAGATACCTTGACCAAAGCATCGAGAACAGCCTCGTCATCAAGATCGTCGAGCAAGGCGCGGACTATGCGATCATCGACGTCTTGTTTGCACCCAATGAGGATATCCTGATACCCGCAGAGTCGGATACTTTTCTGGTCGGCCAGCAGGCGGACATCACATGGACGACTGGCCACGCGATCATCGACACCTGCGACATCTACGCTTCCTACGATGGAGGCGACTGGATCGAGATCGCCACGGATGTCTACGCACCTTCCGGGTCCTACACCTGGACGCCGGCCGTCCCGAGCGCGGATTGTCGCCTCAAGATGGTGTTCGAGAACGAGACGACCGACCACGTCGGCGAGTATCTCATGCCATCGGGATTCGCGATCTCGCCGAACCTCCTCGTCGAGCCCGCACTCGAAGCCGTCCACTCGGAGCAGACGCTCCTGCTGGTCGTACTCGAGGCTGTCAATGGCGACCCTCTCGTTGCCGTCTGGATCGACGCGAGCGAACTCGGCCTCTCGGCGCAGCTCGAGCTGTCGGACGACGGTCTCACCGGCGGAGACTGGGTTGCTGGCGACGGGGTCTGGACCGCTGACATCGCCGGCTACCAGGCCACACCCCCGCCCGACGGAACCCTCCCGATCTTCGCGGAGGACGCCGCTGCGGAGACCTACGCCGGCGAGCTCCTCGTGACTTTCCTCGAACAGGTTCCTGAGATCTACTACCGCAACGTCTCCAGGGAGGTCGACGGCCTCGCCTACTCCGGCACGCCCACCGGCCTTGCGCCGACGAACATGGTTTATGCCGGCGGGCAGGACGACTACCGGGACTTCGTGATGACGCAGATGGAAGCCGGCGCGGTGGCGATCGTGCATCCGCCGCATGAGGAAGATGTTCCGGATCTGCAAAACGACACGGACTATCGATTCCCCTCCGGCGCCCCCGGCTCAGGCCACGGCCCCGCCGGCTCGGCCGACTTCGACGGCGACGGCCTGCTCGACCTGGTGATCACCGCCGGGCACTCGACCGACGGCGTGCGCTTCTTGCGGCAGACCGCCTCGGGCCAGTACCAGGAGATGCCCTCCTGGAACAGCCTGCCGGACACCCTGGAGGCCGGCACCTGGTCCGTCGCCTGCGGCGACTACGACGGCGACGGGCAGGTCGACGTGTTCCTCGGTCGCGCCGAGGTCCCCGCGGGCGAGTTCCCGGGCCCCGACTCCGGGGGCCTGCCCGATGTCCTGCTGCGCAACGACCTGGTCAACTCCGGACGGTTCGTCGACGCTTCCGAGCAGATCGAGATCCCCATCGACCCGGTCACCCAGGAGCCGATCCACGTCGCGACCGGCGCGGCCCAGTGGTTCGACCTGGACCGAGACTACGATCTCGACCTGGCGATCGCCGACATCGGCACCGGCCGCGGCTGGCTCCTGTACCTGAACAACGAGCTGGCCGCTCCTCAGCCCCTCGGTTGCGTGTTCTCCGGTGATCCCACGGCGGGGGATGCGACGGACCTGGTCGTCGCCGACCTCGACGACGTCGCCGGCCCGAACTTCCTCGTCTCGTTCGCCGACGCGGCGTCCGAGCCGCGGATGTACACCTACGAGGACCTGCCGACCGGCCCTCCGGTCACCTTCAAGCCCATGACCGCCGCGAAGGACGTCATGGACGTGTCTGGCCTGCGGGTCCTCGACTCCGACCTCGACGGTGATCTGGACATCATCCTCTTGCCCCGCAACGACGGCGACGCGCCGCTGCTGTGGCTCAACGACGGAGATGCGAACTTCACCGCCGGGCCGGACCACGGTCTGGCCGCGCTCACCGGCGCGACGACCTGCGCCTACATCTCGAACCTCAACAACGACGGCGCGTCCGACCTCTTCCTCGGCCGCGTGCAGGATCAGCAGCGGTTCCTGAGCATCGCCGGCGGCCAGTCGCCCGACTGGGCGGGCGTGCGGCTGCTCGAGTCGCCGACCAACCCGGTTCCGGTCTCCAACGCCAGCGTGACGTTCTCCAACGATGCCTGGACGCAGGTCTCCGGAGGGGAGCGCAACGACCTGACCCTGCGCAGCGGCACCGCGGGCGAGAACCTGACCTGCGACATCCGCTGGCCCAGTGGACAGTACGACCAGGATGTCCCGGTCTTGGCCGACTCGACGCTGACGTTCTACCTCGAGACGGACTACGGCCTCGATCAGGGATTCCTCGACCAGCCGACCGTCAAGGTCACCGTGCGGCCCGATTGCGGCCTGAACTACACGCTCAACTGGTCGACGAGCTATCAGATCGACATGCGTGCGACGGAACTGGAGATCGACGGCGCGACCGTGCTCGATTACCAGTCTCCGGCGGTGACGATGGCGCAGTGGCCCGATCCCGTGAACTCGACGATCCCTCGCTTCGGGCACGAGCTGACCTGGGTGAGCTACGACTGCGTGCCCCGCACCACGGTCACGCTCAAGATCCGCTGTGGCCGGGGCATCCACGAGATCGAGAGCAACGAGATCCAGCACCTGAACAAGTTCTGCCCGACGTGCGCGCCGTAGAACGACGCCAACCTTCAGGAGGAACGTGATGAAAGCGAAACTGACATTCCTGATCGCGTTGGCGCTGATCGCGGCGTCGACGACCTGGGCGGACAGCCCGCAGATGCCGGACGTCCCGGGGATCATCGGCATGACGCCGGTCGAGTCTGGCGCGTGCCTGGCGATCTACGTGCCGATGGACGCGGGCCGCGCTCTGAGCGGCCTGATGTGGTACAATAACGACGAGACGATCGTCTTTCCCGAGGTCCTCATCGCCAGCGGCGATGGCGGCGACCCGGAGCCGGCGGACGACGCGTACCCGGTCGCCGGCAACGTGACCGGCGTCAGTTCGGGCTGGTCGC
>JAZBNZ010000339.1:0-20204 GCA_036350895.1 Woeseiaceae bacterium | reverse complement strand
GTACACGCCGTAGGGCTCGACGCCCCGCTGCGCCGCCATTGCCCGGTGTGGGTTCTGCAGCAGCGCCCCGCCCCAGGAGACAACGCGATCGATACCTCGACCATCGAGCGCGGCCGTCTCGAGCGCAATGTCGAGCGCCGCGCCGTCGCGCCACACGGTAACGTTCACCGACGGTTTGCGGGTGGCTTTCTCCAGCGCGCGGTAGGAGGTCACCACGTTGCCGTCGACCGCGAGAACGATATCGCCGTTGCGCAGCTCCCGCGCCGCCGGCGTGCCCGCGACGAGCCGCGTGATCGAGAGCGCGCGCCGCGTGACCGGGTTGTTTTTCTCGAGCTTGTCCAGCCAGTCTTCGTCCAGCCCGGCATTGCGGGCGGCGAACAGGGGCATGTAGACGAACTCCGCCTCCAGCGAATAGAACGGCTCGCCACTCCGGACGGTATTGACGAACTCGGCCACCAGTTCGCTCGGAATACCGCGGTTGAACTGTGCCGACTCGTTGCCGGCCTGGACCATGAAGCTCGACCAGGTCGACAGCACTCGGCCGCGGCGATCGACGAGCACACCGTCGAAGTCGTCCGGCGCGTTGACCAGATTGACCGTCTCGATATTCGCGTCGCGGAACCTCAAGGTCCGCGACAGCGGCAGCAGCATCGGGTCCACCGAGGCGACGATGCTCTCCTGGCGCGTGAGCTGGTGATCGGCCTTCATGCCGACGACGAGTACGTCGTCGCCCGCCTTCAGCGCCTCGGTATTGAACTCGGCCGTGCGCACCGGGGTGTCGCCGATCGACTCGGGATCGTAGGCGACGATGGCGAGGTTGTGGAGCGGGTGGAGCTGGACGACGCGAGCAGGCACTTCGAGCGAGCCCGCGAAGGTGACCGTGACGTCGCCGATGGCGACCGGCACCGTGTTCCTGTCGACGAGTACGTAGCCACGCTCGGCGTCGACGACGAGTCCCGTCCCGTAGTAGTGCCGTTCGGCCACGCCCGAGACCGTGTAGGGCAGGTCGAAGGTGACGACCGCGAGCGACGGCGCGATTGCGCGCACGCGCGGATCGCCGTAGCGCGTGAAGCGCGTGCTGCCGACCGCAACGGGCTCCGGCGGAGGACCGTCGGCCAGCGGCCGACACGGCCATATACCGGTGGCGTCGTCGCGCTTGCAGCGACGCACCGGGAACCAGATGCGGTCCATCTCGAACGGCCGCACGACGCTGTTCTGCGGGTTGTCGATAGTGACGTAACGCAGCAGCGCCCGGGATCCTGTCGCTAACGTGTCGAGCACGGCCTCGAAGTCGTCGAGCGTCTGCATCGGCTCGCCGTCGAACTCGGTGATTACGGCGCCGCGGGGAATCGCCGCGCGGGACAAGAGGTAGCCCGGGTTGGCGACGTAGACGCCTTCGATCGGCAGGTTGTAGTGGCGCGCCTGCTGGTAGGAGAGCCGGTTCACGATCGCGTCGCCGAACTCGATGAACTCGTTCGGCGTAATCGCGTGCAGATCGGTGACGTCAATGGTTTGCTCGATCGAGCGCCCCCCTCGCTCGAGCCCCAGCGTGACGGAACCGCCGACATGGTCGTCGAGTGCATCGGCCAGCGGGACGAACTCGGTGACCAGCTCGCCGTCGATCCGCACCAGGATGTCACCGACCTCGAGCTTGCCGTCGGCGGGTGAGCCGGGAATCAGCTGGTCTACGACCAGCATGCCGGTCTGGTCGGGAAACGCCTTGCGGACGGCACGCTCCGACGCATCGCTGAGACCGAGGCGCTTCAGCTCGTCGTACGGCTTGTGGCGGAACACCGTCTGCAGCGTGCCGCGGGTGACCGGCTCGCCGGCACGGATCAGGTCGAGCACGCGCTCGATGCGATCGAGCGGCAGGAAGAAACTGCTGGCAGCGGAATTGTTGGCCCCGGCGTTGAGCGCCACGACCTCGCCGTCGATGTTGATGACCGGCGATCCGGACGAACCGCCGGACGTCCCCGATGCCGCCTGCAGGTAGAAGGTATTGAAATCGTTGTACTTGCCGCGGCCGTAGTCCGGCGCCTGGCGATCGAGGCGCGCAATGGTCCCGGCAAGAATCGACAGTTGTTCGCCGGCGTCGTTGCCCACGACGCGGATCTCCCGCCCGATGCCGGCGCCGTCCGGCGCCAGTGCGAGTTCCGTCGGCTCGATGTAGCGCAGCTCGGCCGGGTCGTAGCGGAAGAAGCCGAAATCATGCACCGGATCGCGGTATACCGGGGTCAGCCGAACTTCCTCGTTATTGCGGAATACCGCCTCCGCAACGACCGGACCCGGCGTGACGACATGCCGGTTCGTCAGCACCAGGCCCAGTTCGCTGTCGACGACGAAACCGGTCGCCTGTGACGACGAGTTCCACTCGGTGTCGAAGGCCCGGGTGCTGTCGACGCGAATAGAGACGACACCGGAGGCGATACGCTCCAGCGTATCGGTCCACGCCTGCTCGTCGGCCGCCTGGACCGGAACGCTGAGCGCGACGAGGAGCAGGCAGCGGGTCAGAATTTTCATCATTGGACTCGTACGGTGGATAGGCAAGCTGGTCTCGATCTTCTACAGACTGGCCCCGCGGCCGACGGTTCCATCCTAACCCGGATCACCGGCGCTCAAGCCCGGTTTTGACGAAATCGGGGCACCGGCCGCCGGTGACGGCCGGTCCGACACCCGCGGGTCAGGCCGCCGACACCTCTTCGTCCTCGGCGGGATGCTCGAAACGGAGATCGAGCTGGCGGGCCGCCTTGACGTCGTCGAGCCGGCGGACGGGCATGGTGTACGGCGCTTCCTTGTACTTCACGCCTTTCTGGCGGGCGGCATTGACGATCCGGATCAACGCATCGACGAAGCCGTCGAGCGTCTCCTTGCTCTCCGTCTCGGTCGGCTCGACGAGCAGACATTCGGGCACGAGCAGCGGGAAGTACGTCGTCGGGGCGTGGTAATTCTCGTCGAGGAGCGCCTTGGCGACGTCCATCGCCGTCAGGTCGAACTGCTTGGCCTCGTGCTTGAGCGTAATGATGAACTCGTGGCTTGCCCGCCGGTTCGGAAACGCGAGTTCGAGCCCGGCTTCGCGCAGGCGCGCCGCCAGGTAGTTCGCATTCAGCGTGGCGAACTCGCCGATGCGACGCATGCCTTCCCGCCCGACCAGGCGCATGTAGACGTAGGCCCGGAGGTTGACGCCCGCGTTACCCATGAAGCCGGACAGCCGGCCGATGGACTGCGGGTAATCATGCTCGTCCGCCCAGTCGTAGCTGACCCCGTCATCCCCCTCGACGGCCTTGACGATCGGCACCGGCAGGAACGGCAACAGGCGCTTGCCCACGCCTACGGCCCCGGAGCCGGGACCACCGCCGCCGTGCGGGGTCGAAAAAGTCTTGTGCAGATTCATGTGGATGACATCGAAGTCCATGTCACCCGGCCGCACCTTGCCGAGGATGGCGTTCAGGTTCGCGCCGTCGTAATACAGGAGGCCCCCGGCGTCGTGCACGAGCTCGGCGATCTCCTTGATGTGGCGTTCGAAGACGCCGAGCGTCGACGGGTTCGTCAGCATGATGCCTGCCGTCTTCGGCCCGAGGACGGCCCTGAGCGCCGCGATATCGACGTCGCCGTCGGGGCCCGTCGGGATCTCCTTGACCACGCAGCCACACATATTGGCGGTCGCGGGATTCGTCCCGTGCGCCGCGTCCGGCACGATGATCTCACGTCGCTCCGTATCGCCGCGCGAGTCGTGGTACGCACGGATCATCGCGACGCCGGCCAGTTCGCCCTGGGCGCCGGCCATCGGCGTCAGCGACACGCCCTGCATCCCGGTGACGGCCTTGAGCATCTCCTGGAGTTCGAACATGCACTCGAGGTAGCCCTGGCCGTGCTCGACCGGCGCGTAGGGGTGCCGCGAGGTGAAGCCCGGCAGCATCGCGAGCGTGTTACAGGCTCGCGGGTTGTACTTCATGGTGCAGGAGCCGAGCGGATAGAAGTGCGTGTCGATCGAGAAATTCTTCTGCGACAGACGCGTGAAGTGCCGGACGACCTGCAGCTCCGATGCCTCGGGCAGACCGGGCTTGTCGGTCCGCAGCAGTGACTCGGGGAGATCGACGTCGATGTCCCCGGCCGGGGCCTGGGCGAACGCGCGGCGACCGTGCCGCGATTTTTCGAAGATGAGCTTGTCGTAGGAACTCGGATTGGGCACGGTTGACTGCCTCCTCAGGATTGTTCGGCGTCGATACCGAGGGCGCGGAATGCGGCCCGGTAGTCGGGTTCGTTGTTCAGCTCTTCGAGCTGTTCCGTGTGCACGACGGTATTGTTCTCGTCGAGGACGACCACGGCGCGCGAGAACATGCCTGCCAGCGGGCCGTCCATGATCAACACGCCGTAGTTCTCGCCGAAGCCGGCGTGACGGATCGCCGACAGCCCGATCACGTTCTTGAGCTTGTGCTCTTCGACGAACCGGGCATGAGTGAACGGCAGATCGTAGGACACCATCAGCATCGCGAGGTCTTCCTCCCCGTCGCCCATCCGGTCGAACTCGATGACCGACTTCGCGCAGATCTCGCGCTCGATGCTCACGAAGATGTTCATGATCTTGCGCTTGCCCATCCAGTTGCTGAGCGACACGTTCTGAAGCTTCGTGTTGACGAGGTTGATATCGGGCGCAAAGCTGCCGACGACCGGAAGGTCGCCGTAGGTCTGGTAGGTAATGTCGCCGTAGCTGACCCTGGCCATCGATCAGGCTGCCATAGCCCGCGCCATAGCGGCGGCGTAACGGGCAATGTCGGCATCGGTCTTGGTCTCGGTGGCGCAGACCAGCAGGCCGTTCCCGTAGTCGGGATACAGCTCGCTGGTGTCGAAACCGCCCTGGATGCCCTCGGCGGCCAGTGCGTCGAGTACCGGCCCTACGGGACGGTCCAGCACGAGCAGCGCTTCGTGGAAGCTCGGCGCGTCGAAAGCGCGCTCGATGCCGTCGATCGCCACCAGCGCGTCGACCAGCTTCGCCGTGTTGCTGACCGAGGCCGCCGCGACCTGCCGGAGCCCGTGGAAGCCGAGCAGTGACATGTAGATCGTCGCAGCGGTCACCATCAGTCCCTGGTTCGTGCAGATATTCGACGTCGCCTTGGTACGGCGGATGTGCTGCTCGCGCGCCTGCAGCGTCAGCGCGTAACCGGGCTGGCCTTCGAGGTCGGTCGTGCGACCGACGATCCGGCCCGGCATCTGCCGGACGTACTTGTCTTTCGTCGTCATGAAGCCGAAGTAGGGACCGCCCGACGAGAGGGGCACCCCGAGCGGCTGGCCTTCGCCGCAGGCGATGTCGGCGCCCTGCTCTCCCCAGTATCCCGGCGGCCTCAGCAGCGCGAGCGAGACGGGGTTGACGATGGCGATGACGAGTGCGCCGCGGGCATGCGCCCAGTCCGTCAGTCGGTCAACGTCCTCGAGCGTGCCGAGAAACGTCGGCTGCTGGATCACGACCGCGACCGGGGCCGCATCGTCGTCGAGCGCGTCGAAATCGAGGTTGCCGGTCGCGCGGTCAGCGGAAAGGTAGTCGAAGCTCAGGTTCTGCATGCCCGCGATCGATGTCGCGACCTTGCAGTAGGCCGGATTGACGCCCGGGGCGAGCAGCACGTGCATGCTCCGGGCCTTGCGATTGGTCCTGACGGCCATCAGGGCCGCCTCCGCAAGCGCCGACGCACCGTCGTACAGCGAGGCGTTGCTCACGTCGAGACCGGTCAGGCCGGTGATCATCGTCTGGTACTCGTAGATCGTCTGCAGCGTGCCCTGGCTTGCCTCCGCCTGGTAGGGCGTATAGGCGCTGTAGAACTCGCCGCGTGTCGTGAGCTCCCAGACGGCGCTGGGGATGTGGTGCTCGTAGGCCCCGGCACCGATGAAGCACAGGTTACCGGCATCCCGGGCGGCCCGGTCGCGCATGAGTCGGCCGATCTGCATCTCGTTCAGCGCATCGGGGACGCCGTCCAGAGACTCCACCAGCAGGTCGGATGGAATCTCGTCGAACAATTCGTCAATGCTTTTTGCGCCGATGGTGGCGAGCATCTCGCGCGTGTCTTCTTCGGTGTGCGGAATGAAAGGCATGGGAATCGATAGTCCTCGATGTGGCGGCCGTTACTCGCGGGTTGCTGGTGTTCTGTCCGGTTACTAGTCGTCGAGCTCGTCGAGCAGCGCCTGGTATTCCTCGGGCGACATGAGCTTGACGTCGTCGAGATCCTCGGGACGAATCCTGACAATCCAGCCGTCGCCGTAAGGATCGGCGTTGATCTTCTCGGGATCGTCGGCCAGCTCGTCGTTGACCTCGAGCACGGTCCCGCCGACCGGCGCGTACACGTCGGACGCTGCCTTGACGGATTCGACGACGGCCATTTCCCCGCCCACCTCGAGTTCCTGGTCCACTTCCGGCAGCTCGACGTAGACGAGATCACCGAGCGCTGCCTGCGCGTGATCCGTGATGCCGACCGTGACGCTGCCGTCTTCCTCGCGGCGCAGCCACTCGTGCTCGTCGGTGTATTCGAGATCTCCGGGTAATTCGGTCATAGGTGTCTCCCAGCGTGTCGGTGATTCATTGTTGTTTACAAAGCTGTTTACAAATCGATGCGCACTTCGCCGTTACGGACGAACGGGGTGGACACGATGCGCACTTCGAGCAGTTTGCCGCGGATATCGACCCGGGCACGGTCATAGTCGCCGGCAGGCAGGCGTGCCAGCGCGATCGAACGTTCCAGCGTCGGCGCAAAACCGCCGGACGTCGTTTCTCCGTCACCGATGCCCTCGACGACAACGCGCTGGTGCCCGCGCAGCACCCCTTTGTCCTCGAGCAGCAGGCCGACGAAACGTCGTCGATCGGGATCGGCCTTGACGGCCTCGACGGCCCGTCGGCCGATGAAGTCGCGATCGGCCGGTTCGAAAGCGATCGTCCAGCCGAGACCGGCCTCGAGCGGCGAGGTCTCCTCGTCCATGTCGTTACCGTAGAGGTTCATTGCGGCCTCGAGCCTAAGCGTGTCCCGGGCCGCCAGGCCGCAAGGCGCGACACCGGCATCGAGCAGCGCGCGCCACGCTGCGGCGGCGGCGCCTTCCGGCATGACGATCTCGAAGCCGTCCTCGCCCGTGTAGCCGGTCCTCGCCACGAACCAGTCGCCAGCATCGATCCCGAAAAACGGCTTCAGCGCCATGGCATCGTCGCGACAGGCGGCCGGCAGGATTGCGGACGCTAGCCGCCGTGCTTCCGGGCCCTGCACTGCCAGCATGGCGAGTTCCGGCCGCTCGGTGACGCGCACGTCGAAAGCCGCCGCCTGCTCGCCGATCCAGGCGAGATCCTTGTCGCGCGTCGCGGCGTTGACGACGAGCCGGTAGCGTTCGGGCGTAAAGAAATAGACGATCAGGTCGTCGATGACCCCGCCCGACTCGTTGAGCATGCACGAATACAGCGCCTTGCCCGGAACGGTCAGCCTGGCCACGTCGTTGGCGAGGAGCCGGCGCAGGAAATCCCTGGCCCTTGCTCCCTCGACGTCGACGATAGTCATGTGGGACACATCGAACACGCCCGCGTGGCGGCGCACGGCATGATGTTCTTCTTTCTGCGAACCGTAGTGGAGCGGCATGTCCCAGCCGCCGAAGTCGACCATGCGCGCGCCGGCCGCGACATGCTCGT
Source organism: Woeseiaceae bacterium (assembly GCA_036350895.1). Lineage (GTDB taxonomy): Bacteria > Pseudomonadota > Gammaproteobacteria > Steroidobacterales > Woeseiaceae > UBA1847. Next base: position 12,553 of record JAZBNZ010000339.1, on the reverse strand, counting down.
CGTACAGAGCCGTTTTCCGTGCCGTGGTAGTCATGAAGTCTCCGGAGTTGCTGGGGCGGGACACGATCTACGGGCATCGTGTACACCGGGGCCCCTCTGTCCTTGTTGACCTGAGAGATCAATGACTTTGCGTCACGTTCCCCTTCGGTGGGCCGATTTTGCGGCCGCTCTCCAGAGCCAATCAGCGACTGCAGTCCTTTTGCCTGAGCGTTTCCGGGCTAGTTGCGCCTTCGGCGCCCTGCGCAATGGCAGGGTCTCTTCTGCAGCGGCTGTCGATTGAGGGCGCCATGATAGCCAACCGCCCTGCCGGTTGCCAGCCGGAATTCAGGCGGTGACAATCGCGCGACCGTGACTCGAAAGACCCAGCCCATGATGCCTGTAAAACTTCGCCTCGCGGCAGTCGCGATCCTGGTTGCCGCGCCCTTCGCCGCACAGGCCGACGCCGATAGTGACTTCCGGACGCTGCTCGACGAGGCCTGGGAATGGCGGCTCGAAAGCGACCCGGTCTTCGCGTCACGCCTCGGCGACCGGCGTTACAACAGCGACTGGCCCGACGACAGCGTCGACGCGATCGAAGCCCGGCATCTCGAGACGCGCCAGTTCCTGCGCCGCCTGCTCAGGATCGACAGCGCCCGGCTGAGCGAAACAAGCCGGCTCGATTACGAACTCTTCCGCCGCGCACTGACGGCCGACGTCGAGCGGCACCAGTTCCGCGGCGACCTGTCGCCGTTCAGTCACCGCGGCGGTATCCAGAGCCTCGATAACCTGGCGGACCTGCTGCGCTTCGAGACCGCCCGCGACTACGAGGACTGGATCACCCGGCTCGGCAAGCTCGACACGCTCGTAGAGCAGCAGATCGCGCTGGCCGAGGCCGGCCTCGAGGCCGGTATCGTGCCGCCGCGGGTGCTGATGCAGAGAGTCCCGGCCCAGATCGAAGTCCAGGTCGTCGACACGGCCGAAGCCAGCCCGTTCTTCGCGGTATTCGAAGCACTGCCCGAGACGATCGACGCCGAGACACGGGCGCGGCTCCGCGAGGAAGCGCTGGCCGTCATCGAGGACGTGGTGCTGCCGGCGTACACGCGGCTCGCCCGATGGTTCGAGGACGACTATCTGCCGGCGACCCGGGAGACCGTGGGGCTCTCCGTCCTGCCCAACGGCAGCGCCTGGTACGAATTCCTCGCCCGCGAGTACACGACGACGACCATGACTCCCGACGAGATCCATCGGCTGGGTCTCGACGAGGTCAAGCGCCTCCGCGATGCAATGCTCGAGATCATCCAGGAGGTCGGGTTCGACGGCGGCTTCGATGCCTTCCTCGAGTACCTGCGTACCGACCCAAAGTTCTACTTCGACGACCCCGACGAGCTCTACGAGGCGTACCTCGCGACCTGCAAGCGCATCGATCCGGAGCTCGTAAAACTCTTCGGCAAGCTGCCGCGCATGCCTTACGGCGTGCGCCCGATACCGGATTCGATCGCGCCGGACACGACGACCGCGTACTACACCCGTCCGGCCGCCGATGGTTCGCGCGCCGGAACCTACTGGGTCAACCTGTACCGGCCGGAAGTCCGGCCAAAGTACGAGATCGAGGTGCTGTCGGTGCATGAAGCCGTGCCCGGCCACCACCTGCAGCTCGCGTTGCAGCAGGAACTCGGCGACCTCCCGGCGTTTCGCCGCTACTCGGGCTTCACGGCCTTCAGCGAGGGCTGGGGACTCTACAGCGAGAGCCTCGGCTACGAACTGGGACTCTACCGGGACCCCTACTCGCGCTTCGGCGCCCTGACCTACGAAATGTGGCGCGCAGTGCGACTGGTCGTCGACACCGGGCTCCACTACAAGGGCTGGACGCGCGAGCAGGCCATCGATTTCTTCAAGGCCAACGCCGCGAAGGCCGAGCACGACATTATCAACGAGGTCGACCGCTACATCGGCAATCCCGGCCAGGCGCTCGCCTACAAGATCGGCCAGCTCAAGATGCTCGAGCTGCGTCGCGCCGCCGAGACACGCCTCGGCGACCGCTTCGACATCCGTGCCTTTCACGACGAGCTGCTCGGTGCCGGGGCGGTCCCGCTCGACGTCCTCGAGAGCCGTATGAATGCCTGGATAGCCGCGCAACCGTAGCGGCTACAGGGCGTCGAGCCCGGCCCGGACGACCACGGCGAACCGGTCCTGCGCGCCGACGTGTCCCCCACGACCCGGCGCAGCAGAACGAGCGGACCCTAGACGCCGAAACGCGCCTTCGCGAACGCCGCCCGCTCCGCCGGACTGGCGTCGGGGTCGAACTCCCGATCGATCAGCGCGAGACGGCTCTTGATGCCGCAACCGTTCGCGATCTGGATATTGAGGCCCGGCCGCGCGTTCATTTCGAGGATCAGCGGACCGCGGTTCCGGTCGATGACCATGTCAACACCGAGGTAACCGAGGCCCGTCACGTCGTAGCCGCGCGCCGAGGATTCGAGGATGACGTCCCAGTCGGGGATCTCGAGATTCGCGATCAGCGCGCCGGTGTCCGGATGCTCGTCGACGACGGCGTTGCCGCGGACGCCGGTCGTCGTCCTGCCGGTTGCCATGTCGACGCCCGTGCCGACGGCGCCCTGGTGCAGGTTGGCCTTGCCGTCCGATGCGCGGGTCGGCAGGCGCACCATCGCCATTGCCGGGTAGCCCCGGTACACGACGACGCGGATGTCCGGCACGCCCTGGAAACTGACGTCGGCGAACACCGGGTCGAACTCGACGCAATACTCGATGATGGCCTTGTCGCGGCCGCCGCTCAGGCTGAACTGGCCGCCGACGATGTTCGACAGGTGGAATTCGAGCTCGTCGATGGTGATCAGGTCGCCGCTCGCACGCCGGAACGAGTCGCGCTTGCGCTTGCTGCGGCCGGTAATGACGATGATGCCGTCGCCGCCGGAGCCCTGGGCAGGCTTGACCACGAAACTCTCGAGCGGCTCGACGATCCGGGCAAAGCGACGGATATCCGCCTGGTTCTCGATGACCCCGTAGAGATCCGGCACCGCCATCCCGGCTTCGATTGCGAGCTGCTTGGTCAGCACCTTGTCGTCGACGCGCGGGTAGAAGCGCCTCGGGTTGAGCCGCATGATGAACTCGGCATTGCGCTCGTTCAGCCCGAGCACCGATGCTGCCCGCAGGGCCCTGATCGTGCGCAGCATCAGCTCCCCGCGAGCGCCTTGAAGCGCGTGAGTTCGAGCAGCCGGTAGCCCGTGTAACGCCCCGCCAGCAGTACGAGTGCGAGCACGATCAGCAGCAGTTCGGGGAAGGTGAAGATAAGGTGCTCGAGCCAGGGCAGTCCCATCGCGATGTACGCGAAGATCGCAACGACCAGGCTGCCGGTCGCACCGCGAATCGCGTCCGCGGGACCGCGCTCCTCCCAGACGATCGACATGCGCTCGATCGTCATTGCGATGATCACCATCGGGAACAGGGCGACCGAGATACCGCGCTCCATGTTCAGCCGGTCCGACAGCAGGCTGATGATCATCATGAGCAGCACGACGACGATCAGGACGGCACTGAGCCGCGGCACCAGCAATAGTCGCAATCGCTCCAGCAGGAAACGGATACTGAGACCCATCGCGAGCAGCATGGTGAACAATACGATCCCCCAGAGCAGCTGGGTCTCCCGGAACGCGAGGGCGATCAGCACGGGCATGAACGTGCCGAACGCGTCGATCCCGACGAAATTACGCATGATCACCATGACCAGCGCACCGATCGGCACCATCAGGAGCACCGCGTAAACGGCCTGGGTGCGAATCGGCAGGCCGTAGAGCGACATGTCCGGGAATGGCGAACCGATCTGTGCGGCCTGCGTCTCGGCAATGGTCACGGCGCCGACGTAGCTTTCCTGGACAGCGAAATCCACCTCGAGATCGTCCCCGCCCTCGATGCTGGCGAGCGCATCGGTGCCTCGCCACCAGACCAGGAATCGATCGGGCAGCGTCTCGACACCGCTCAGAGGGTCGAAAAAGCGCCAGGTATCGCCGTCGTGCACCTCGAGCCAGGCGACGGGCTGCGCGCTGCGCTGCCGCCCGGCGAGCGGAAAGCCGCGAACAATCCGCGCAGGGATGCGCGCGGCGGCGAGCACGGTCGTCGCGATCTTGACGAAATCGGCATCGCTCTTGACGTCGGAGAGCAGCAGCGCAATGTTCGGGTCCGGCGACCGGTCATTGAGGCGCCGCAACAGCTCGGAGGTGAAGGATGCGGTGTCGGCAGACTGTTCGCGCACGTCGGCGACGATCACGTCGACGGCGGTCCGGTACGGCTCGTTGATAACGGGCATCGGCGGAAACGGCGGCGTCGTATCGATATCCTGCACCGAGGGGTCTTCGTAGACCGAGATGCGGTAGTAGATCGTCTGGGCCCCCTCGGCCCGGCGGATGGCCCACTGCGCTTCACGGCCACCGGTGCCGTAGTTGAACGTGAACCCGTAGCCGCGGGATACGTGGTTCTCGTTCAGCACACGGAAACCGGGCGTGAGCGTGGGCACGTGCAGGTTCACCTTGACGGAACCCGGCCCACCGGTGAAGGAGATCGCCGACTCGATCGTCCAGACGGGTGCCTCCTCGTTCGCGGTCAGCGGAAAGCCGATCACACGCCACTGGTAAGCGAATATCGATAAGCCTGTGATCGTCAAGATCAGGGCGAGAACGTAGACGTACCGGTCCGTCATCCCGCGTGTCCCCAGGGGTTGCCGTCTAGCGCCGGGACGTCCCGAACGCGATGTCGACCGCTTTGTTGCGAATCGGCCCGCTGCGGTTGAACAGCAGCATGCCGGTCCTGCGAAGTTCGCCGACGAGCGTCGAGTCTGCAGCAAACAGGCTGTTTAAACCAGTAAGCAGCCGGATCATGGCCGCGTTCGCGCCGCGCCGGGCGCGCTCGTAGCGGCGCAGCACGGGGCGATCCGCAGGGTATTCACCGGCGTCGAACGCCTCGACGATCACATCCGCCAGCGCGGTGACGTCGGCAAAGCCGAGATTGACGCCCTGTCCCGCCAGCGGGTGCACGGAATGCGCGGCATCGCCGATCAATGCGAGCCCGGCCTCGACGTAGTTCTCGGCGTGCGCCGCCGCAAGCGGAAACGTGCCGCGAGGTCCCGCGACGGTCAGGCTGCCAAGAACACGATCCGACACCTCCGTCAGGCGGGCGCCGAGGTCGGCATCGCTCATCGCGCAAGCCTTCTCGGCCTCGGCGGGACTCGTCGACCAGACGATGGAGATACGACCGTCGGCCAGCGGCAGCATGCCGATAGGGCCGCTCGGCAGGAAGCGCTGGAGCGCGGTGCGCTCGTGGTCGCGCTCCGGCGTAACGTGGGTCACGAGAGCGACCTGCTCGTACCGTGTGAGGTCGACATCGATATCGGCGGCATCGCGTACGAAGGAGCGTCCCCCGTCCGCGCCGACGATCAACTCGGCATCGGTCACGGCGTCCGCGTGCCGGACTTCCCAGCGGCCGCGACGCCGCTCGATGGCATCGATAGGCTGTTCGAAATCGAAGATGACCTGGCTCGACTGCAGCGCCTCGTACAGCGCGAAACGCACGAGTTCGTTCTCGACGATGAAACCGAGTTGGGCAACGGCGAACTCACTCGCGTCGAAACAGACCGTCGCCGGTCCGTCGGGTGAGGCCGCCGCGTCCCAGACCTGCATGCGCTCGTAGGGCGAGGCACGGCGATCGAGAACTCGCTGCCACGCTCCGACGCGACCGAGGAGTTCGACGGTGGCGGGAGCGAGCGCCGATACGCGCAGGCCGACGTCGGCAGCAGGATCGAACTCCGGCGGCGGACCCGCATCGATCACCCGAACGGCACAGCGCGACTCGTTCGCAAGCAGCGCCGCGAGGCCGAGACCGGTCATCCCGGCACCGACGACCGTAATGTCGAACGGCCGCTTCATGACAACGGGATACCGCGCGACAGCCGCGGCAATCGGCCGGCGAGACCCATCGTGTGCCGGGCAAACGCGCGCCTGATGCCGGGGATGAAATCGAAACCGAGCATGCCGACGTTGCGCAAGGTGCGTATTCCCGGCCGCCGGCTCCCGAAGAGCCGGACCAGGCCGTCGGTAAACGCGACGAGCTTCTGCTGGTCCGGACGCCGCCATTCGGCGTAAGCCTCGAGCACGCCCGGCGCGCCGATGTCAGCGGCCTCACCTTTGCTCATCTCGTCCGCGATGCAGTCACACAGCGCGGCAACGTCGCGCATGCCGAGATTGAAGCCCTGCGCCGCAACCGGGTGCAGACCGTGCGCGGCATTGCCCACGAGCACCGCCCGATGCGCGGTCAGGCGCAGCGCCTTGCTGAGCCCCAGGGGATAGGCAGAGCGCTTGCCGATGCGCGAGAACCCGCCGAGGCGGGTGCCGAATGCATCGGCCAGTTTCGCCGTGAAGGCGCCGTCATCCAGCGCCAGCATCGCCTCGGCATGCGCGGTCTCGAGAATCCAGACGAACGCGGTGCGTCCGTTGCTGATCGGCAGCATCGCCAGCGGCCCGGACTCGGTGAAGCGTTCGTAGGCGCAGCCACCGTTGGGGAGTTCCGTGAGCACGTTGCCGATGATGGCCTTCTGCGCATAGTCGGTGAAGGTCGAGCCGATGCCGAGCAGTTCGCGGACGTGCGAACGGGCCCCGTCGGCCGCGACGAGCAGCCGCGCCGACAGCTGCTCGACACGGCCATCGCCGTGCTCGATGGTAACGGTGTTGCCCGCATCCCCCGTTTCGACGCCGGTGATCGACGCCGGGCAGACGAACGTAACGTGGGCCGCCTTATCGAGCGCGTTTTCGAGGACCCCGCCGAGCACGCGATTGATGCAGACGTAGCCGAGCGCCTCGACGCCCTGCTCCTCGGCGTCGATGTGCGAGAAGCCGAAGCGGCCCTTGTCAGAAACGTGCACGCTCCGGATCGGTGTCGACGCGGCCACGATCTCCGGCCACAGGCCCATGGCCTCGAAGCTGCGCTGCGAGCTCCGGGACAGGGCGGTGGAGCGCTCGTCGAAACTCGGTTGCGCCGCAGCCGTCCGCGCAACCGCCTCGACGACCGCGACGTCGAGACCGAGGGGCTCGAGCGCAACCGCGAGACTGGCGCCGACCATGCCGCCGCCCACTATGACGATATCGAAATTCGATTTCCTGCTGTTCATCGTTGCCGGGTTATCCGCTTTGCATCAACGCCTCGATGGCGTCCGGTTCCTTGACGAGACCCTTGGACAAGACGTCGGGACCCTTGCTCGTCACGGCGACGTCGTCCTCGATGCGGACGCCGATGCCGCGCCACCGTGCCGGCACCCGCCGCGTCGGCGGCAGGTAGATGCCGGGCTCGACCGTCATGACCATGCCGGTCTCCAGCAGCCGCCACTCCTCGCCGATCTTGTAGTCGCCGACGTCGTGCACGTCCATGCCCAGCCAGTGGCCGGTGCGATGCATGAAAAACTCGCGGTAGGCCCCGTCCTTGAGCAGCCGGTTCAGCGTACCCTCCAGGAGGCCGAGCGATTTGAGGCCCCTGGTGATAACCCGTACCGCCGCATCGTGCGGATCGTTCCAGTGGTTGTCCCGGACCGTCTTCTCGATCGCGGCGAGCTGCGCTTCGAGAACGATCTCGTAGACGGCGCGTTGCTCGGGTGAGAACCGGCCGTTGACGGGAAATGTTCTGGTGATATCGGAGGCGTAGTAATCCAGCTCGCAGCCCGCGTCGATGAGCAGCAGGTCGCCGTCCCTGAGCTCGGCATCGTTTTCCACGTAGTGCAGGATGCAGGCGTTCGCCCCACCGCCCACGATCGGACTGTAGGATGCCCAGGCGTTGTTGGTCCGGAACTCGTGGCGAAACTCCGCCTCGATTTCGTATTCGAAGCGGCCCGGGCGCGTCGCCCGCATCGCCCGCTTGTGAGCTTCGACGGCGACCCTGGCAGACCTGCGCAGGGCGGCGATCTCCGCGCGGCTCTTGTAAAGGCGCATGTCGTGCAGCAGGTGATCGAGCGCGACGTACTCGAGCGGCGTGTGGATGCCGCGCGAAGCCCGTCCGCGGAGCGAGTTGACCCATTCGGTGATACGCGCATCGAAATCGGGGTACAGCCCCATCTGGTAATAGACCCGCGGACAGGACTCGATGATGCCGGGCAGGATTTCGTCGATATCGTCGATCGGGAAGGCGTCGTCGGCATCGTAATCCCTGACGGCACCCTCGGGACCGGCACGGCGGCCGTCCCAGAGTTCCTTGTCTTTATCCCGCTCGCGCACGAACAGCAGGTACTCGCCGTTCGGACGGCCGGGTGCCAGCACGGCAACCGCTTCCGGTTCACCGAAGCCCGTCAGGTAATAGAAATCGCTGTCCTGTCGGTAGCGGTGCTCGACATCGCGGCTCCGCCGGGCCACGGGCGCCGACGGCAGGATGGCAATGCCACCGTCCCCGACCATGCGCATGAGCTGCTTGCGGCGACGCGCAAATTCTTCTCGTTTCATTCGAATCGGTGCTTGTCTAGTGAACGGACGACGATGTTTCGACGGAAGGCGCACGGAACTCGGCGAGCTCCTCGTACATAAGCTGTACGGCGACCCGGACATATTCGACGAGTTCGATGTAAGCCGCTTCGCTCTCCTCGGCGTCCTCGTCCTCGCCCGCGGTCGCACGCGTGATCTCCAGCATGTCCTTGATGATATCCGCAAGCGGCTCTGCGGCAAGGCGCTTTTTGAGTGCCTCGCCGTGTTTCTCGGCGACCAGCCCGTGCAGGAAGCCTTCACACCAGTGCGCGAGCGCCGCTGCGCGCCGCGACGCGGAATCGTCTTCAGCCGGCAGAAGTGGCGCAAAATCCGACTGCCGCTCGGTCAGCTGCCGGTGGGTAGATTCGTAGAGACGATTCAGGAGCTCGCGACATTCGCCGGCCAGCGCATTCGACGGATCGGTCTCCGCCAGCACCTGCTGCAGCCAGCCGAGTCCGCCGTCGGTCCCGGCAACCGCCAGGCGGCTCGCCAGCAGGCCGTGGCTTTGCGCAGCATCCCAGGACGCCCCGCAGCGCCGGAGCGCATCCTCCAGTTCGTCGTGATCGATATTGTCGTTCATGTCCTGTCCGACAGCGCAGAGAGCGGAATGATCCCATGTATTCGAGCCCCGGGCCATCGGGCGCTCCGGGCACACTTTGCTGATTGATTCTGGCGGGGCCGGTGACTATATTCACCGGATGGCCGATCACTCGAAAACCAGCTTTGAGAACGAACTCAAGCGCCTCGAAGAGCGCGTCGACGCGCTGGTACGGGTCTGCGACCAGCTGCAGGACGAGAACAAATCGCTGCGGCAGCGCCAGGATGTGCTGACGGCGGAACGCGCCAACCTCCTGCAAAAGAACGAGCAGGTGCGGGCGCGCGTCGAAGCCATGATCGGCCGCCTGAAGGCCATGGAACAGGGTTCCTGAAACGAATGGCAATGGCCCGTCTCAACGACACGATCCGCTGGCACAGGAGCCGGAAATGACTGAATCGTACGCGCAGGTCAGCGTCAGAATCCTTGACAAGGAATACCAGGTAGCCTGTCCCGCCAGCGAACGCACGGAGCTGCTCGACTCGGCCGAGGTCCTCGATGCCAAGATGCGCGAAATCCAGAATACCGGCCGCGTCGTCGGCCTGGATCGCATTGCGGTCATGGCGGCGCTGAACATGGCAAACGACCTGCTGCGAGCCCAGGCCCGTGACCGCCAGCTCGACGGCGACGTCAGCGCACGCCTGAAGAACATTTCCGACCGGGTCGAGTCGGTTCTCGGATCCGCCAAGCAACTCGACCTCTGACGCGTTACAATACGGTCTGGCGTCTCCTGCGGTGTTCGATACGTACCTGGATACCTTTCGACCCTAAATTTCTACATCGGGGTCGTGGTCTGTCGATCGCATTTGAGCAGGGCCGATTCGTCGGTAAGCCTGTTGCGGTCACGGCTGGCCCCACCTGTTGCTCCGGTTCGAGAGCGACGGTCCGTAACGGCACAGGCGGGAGGCGCCTCTTCTTATCCGTGTCGACCTGATGGCTTTTTCCCCTACTGACTTCGACGCGCTGCGGCACCGCCACACAACGGCCCGGCGACGAATGACTCCAGCCGAGCGCGCGAGTGCATCCGACACGATCTGCAGGCGCCTGTTACTGACGAGAACGTTCTCCCGCTCACGCGACATCGCAGCCTATCTTGCGATGCCCGACGAGGTGAACCTGGACAGTTTCATTCGCGCAGCATGGGCAAGCGGGAAGCGCATTTACGTTCCCAGAATCCTGCCCGGATACGAAATGCAGTTCACTCGAATCGCAACCGATACCCGGATAGTTCGCAATCGTTTCGGTATCTGGGAACCCAAAGAAGGTGACATCATCGAGGCGCGTCGTCTCGACTGGGCGATCGTACCGCTGGTGGCATTCGACAGATTTGCACACCGTATCGGTATGGGAGGCGGCTACTACGATCGTGCATTCGCCTTCCTTCGGCATAAGAAGCGAACACTGAAACCACGCCTCTCCGGCGTTGCTTTCGCTTGCCAGGAAACGACGCAGATTACCCCAAACCCTTGGGATATAGGGCTTTCACGCGTCTACACGGAAACTTCTTGAAGCAGACGAACGCGCGCGGCAATTTCTGCCAATGAATTCGCGCCCGGTCCTTGCGACCGAATAAACCGTCAACCCGGCTGCGTTTCAAAGCACGCGATCGCGATCGGAACATTGGTCTTTTGCGAGCACCGGGCGAGCGTGTTGCTGCACATTGCGAAGTGCGGTTCTCGATACCGATTAAACCTTTCACGAAATCCCTTTGTTTTCCTTGTGAACTGCGTTGACAACAGACGTGTTACTCGCTGGATTTTTTGCTTCTCTTGTATATACTCGACGCCGGGTACCCGACACGGAGAAAACAATGGCTACCAAAAAAGCAAGTAAGAAGAAGGCTTCGAAGCGCAAAGTCGCCAAGAAGCGGAAAGTAACGAAGCGCGTCGCAAAGAAGCCGGCAGCGAGTAAGAAAGCTGCGGCCAAGAAGCGTACTACCAAGAAGAAGGTAGCGAAGCGCAAGACGAAGAAGAAAGCTGCCAAGAAAAAGGTAGCGAAGAAGAAGGTCGCCAAGCGCAAGACCAAGAAGAAAGCGTCCAAGAAAAAGGCCGCTAAGAAAAAGACCGCGAAGCGCAAGACCAAGAAAAAGGCTGCCAAGAAAAAGGTAGCCAAGAAAAAGACCAAGAAGAAAGCTGCCAAGAAGAAGGCCGCTAAGAAGAAGGTAGCCAAGCGCAAGACCAAGAAGAAGGCTTCCAAGAAGAAGGCTTCTAAGAAGAAGGTCTCGAAGAAAAAGGTCTCGAAGAAAAAGGCTTCGCGGAAGAAAGCTTCCAAGAAGAAGGCGTCGCGCCGCAAATAGCGTCTACGCTGCTTTGCCGGACTGAATCCGGCCACGAAGTGCCCGCTTTCGAGCGGGCACTTTTGTTTTCGTGACCCTGAACATGGCGCGACCCGGGTCGATCGGCTAAGCTCTGCCGCGAATTTCATCGATCGGGGAGATCGTCAGCGCATGAGTTCGGATAAAAAGCATAATGCTGCCAAAGCATCCCTCGAGTTCATCGAACCCGGCGTGACACTCGGTGTCGGCACCGGCTCTACGGTCAACTGCCTTATCGAACTGTTGCCGTCAGTCCGCGACCGTATCGACGCTGTCGTCTCGAGCTCCATCGACACGACGCGGCGACTGGAGGAGCATGGATTCGAGGTCTCGACGCTGAATGAAACCGGCGGCCGGGTCGACGTCTACATCGACGGCGCTGACGAAAGCAACAAGCGCCTCCAGCTGATCAAGGGCGGTGGCGGTGCGCTGACGCGCGAGAAGGTGATCGCCGGTGCCGCGCGCCGCTTTGTCTGCATTGCCGACGACTCGAAGCTGGTCGGGATGCTCGGTTCGTTTCCCCTGCCGATCGAAGTCGTACCCATGGCCCAGGAGTTCGTCGCACGGCGACTACTCAAGCTGCGGGCGCAGCCGGTCTGGCGGGAAGGCTTCGTCACGGACAACGGAAACCACATTCTCGACGTGCACGATCTCCAGATCCCGAACCCGATCGAGATGGAAAACCGGCTGAACCAGATACCGGGAATCGTCACGGTCGGCCTGTTCGCGCAGCGCGGCGCGGACGTGCTGCTGCTCGGTGGCGACGAAGACGTGCGCGAAATTCGCGTTTGACGGCCTCGCACCGATGAACCAGGGCCCCCGCTCGGGGGCCCTGTTTATTTGGCTGGGGGACCAGGATTGGCTCGGATCGGCTTTGGCTGATCCTCGGGGCTTCGCCCCGTCGTCGCTGCGGCGACGACGCCCAAAACGCTGGCGCGTTTTGTCGAACAAAGCTCCTCTTCCCCGGAGACCTCAAGCCAAAAAAAGGGCCCCGCTCGGGGGCCCTTTTATTTGGCTGGGGGACCAGGATTCGAACCTGGGTTGACGGAGTCAGAGTCCGTAGTCCTACCGCTAGACGATCCCCCAAGAGACCTTACACATTGTCAGTGCCCATTATACCCGGGACCAGGATGGACTCGGATCGGCGTTGGCCGATCCTCG
>JAZBNZ010000338.1:0-3517 GCA_036350895.1 Woeseiaceae bacterium | reverse complement strand
GTTTCGCGCGCACGGTGTACGGCTCGCCGCGATGCACGAAGGTGACGTCGACCGCCTTCGAGTCGCCCGTGTGTGCGGCGTTGACGACCGTGCTGTTGAGCCGGATGCGGACGTCGTTGTCGGCGCGGTCGAGCTCCGTGTAATCGACTCGCGCGGTGACGCTGTCTTCCATTGTCCTGCCCGGCACGGCCGCCGGCACCAGGCTCCTGACCAGCAGCCGGGCGATCGAGGCGTTGCCGTCCGGGAAGTGGAAGATGTAGGGCTCGCTGCCGCGGTCGCCGGCCTGCTCGACCGTGTGCGCGAGCCCGGGCAGCCCGCCGCCGTCGGTGTATTCGAGGATGTAGATGGCCGGGACCTCGTCCATGCCGACGCACCAGTAGCTCATGCCCCAGCGCTGGTACATCTCGAGGACCTGCGGATCGACCTTGACGTAGTCGGCTAGGAACTGCCGGTAGCTGATGCGGGACAGCAGCGCGACCTTCTCGTCGCGGCTCATGCCCGGCAGGTAGTCGGTCGGGTCGGTGAAGGCCCGCACCAGGTCGGCCTTCGCCTTCTCGCTCATCGGCGTGTCGGCGGCGAACTCGGACCAGGGCCTCGCGCCGTAGCCCCGCACCAGCTTGCGCTGGCCATAGGTCTCGCTGTCGTAGGCGATCGCGTATTCGAGGCCCATCTTGTCGTAGAGGTCCTGGTCGTAGTAGTCGTAGAAGCGCTCGACGTGCACGCCGATGTCCTCGAGCAGCGCCTTCGATACCGCGGAATAGGACGACGGCGTGTCGATCGACTCGGTGCCGCCGTAGGCGATGTGCCGACGGCCACCGACGTCGAACTCGTTGCGCTTGGCGTGGCCGCCGAAGTCGTCGTGGTTATCGAGGACCAGCACGCGCGCGCCGGGGTGCTCGCGGCGATAGAAGTGTGCGGCAGCGAGGCCGCTGATGCCCGCGCCGACGACGACGAGATCGTACGCCTCGTCGGGCTTGCCGGCGGGCCAGGTGGCACCGCCGACCCGCGCATGCATCGTCTCCCACGCCCCGTCGTGACTGCCGCGCAGGCCTGTCTTGGCCGGTGGGTAGTAGTCCTCTCCCAGCCGGAACGGGTTCGCCTCGCTGCCGAAGACCTCGGCCCAGGGTGTCAGCAGTGACGCGCCGATCGCGACGCGGGTGCCGTTCAGGAAATCTCGGCGGGTGATGTCTTTCTTCATGGCCGGCCTCCATGGGGGCGTCTGTTTACCGGCGAATTGCCGCGAGCGCACGATAGTAGCGCAAGGCGGCGGTTCGGTGGCGAATCCGGGCTTCGCGGCGCCGAAGGCTCACTTTGTCCCGAATTATCAAGCGCGGACAGGGCCCTTTTGAGATACGATTTCTGGATTCCACACGGAAACGCGCCCTCGACAGGGCATCGATTCGGGAGACCCGCAATGAGTACCGCCCACGCAGAACAGACGACCCCCACCGCGAGCAACGCCGACTGGCAGGAGCGCAAGATCGCCGCGATGGCGCGCGGTCAGGGCAATATCGCGCCCGTCTACATCGAGCGTGCCAAGAACGCCGAGATGTGGGACGTCGAGGGCCGGCGCTACATCGACTTCGGCTCCGGCATCGCGGTCTGCAACACCGGCCACAGCCACCCGAAGATCGTCGCCGCCGTGAAGGAGCAGGTCGAGCGCTTCAGCCACACCTGCGTCATGGTCACGCCCTACGACTCGGCAGTGCGCCTCGCCGAGGAACTGAACCGGCTCGCGCCGGGCCCTTCCGCCAAGAAGAGCATGTTCGTGACGACCGGTGCCGAGGCCGTCGAGAATGCGATCAAGATCGCGCGGGCCCATACGGGGCGCCGCGGTGTGATCGCCTTCAATGGCGCATTCCACGGCCGCACGCTGCTCGCGATGGGGCTGACCGGCAAGGTGACTCCGTACAAGAACCTGTTCGGTCCCTTCCCGGGCGAGGTCTACCACGCGCCCTTCCCGATCCCGTTTCACGGCGTCACCGTCGAGGACTCGCTCAAGGCGCTGAAGAACCTGTTCAAGGTCGACATCGCGCCCGTCGACGTGGCGGCGATCATCGTCGAGCCCGTCCAGGGCGAAGGCGGTTTTTACCCGGCGCCGGACGAATTCCTGCAGGCACTGCGGGCGCTCTGTGACGAACACGGCATCGTGCTCGTCGTCGACGAGATCCAGAGCGGCTTCGGCCGCACCGGTACATTCTTCGCATCCGAGCGGTCCGGGATCGAGGCGGATCTCATCACGACCGCCAAGGGCATCGCGGGCGGCTTCCCGCTCGCGGCCGTCGTCGGCAAGGCCGGGATCATGGATGCGCCGCTGCCGGGCGGCCTCGGCGGCACCTACGGCGGGTCGCCGGTCGGATGCACCGCGGCGCTCGCCGTGCTCGACGTGATGGAGGAAGAAAATCTCGTCGCGCGGGCCAGGGAGATCGGCGAGCGCGTCAAGGCTCGCCTGGAGTCGATGCAGAAGGCGTTTCATGCCGTCATCGGCGACGTCCGCTCGGATCACGGCGCCATGATCGCCATCGAACTCGTCGATCACGGCGATGCGGCAAAGCCGCTCGCCGACCTGACGAAGGCGCTCGTCGCGCGTGCCTACGAGAACGGCCTCGTGCTGCTCTCCTGCGGCATCAACGGCAACGTGATCCGGCTCTTGCCGCCGCTGACGATTACCGACGCGCTGCTCGACGAGGGGCTCGATATCCTCGAGGCCTCGCTCGTCGACGTCATGTAGACGGCACTGGCGTCGGACCGGCTAAGTCGGTTCGACCCACTCGCCTTTACGGAAACAAGCAGCAGCCTGGATGGCAGATACCCCGAAGATTGCCTGGAATCGCGTCGCGGTCGAGGCACCCGTCATCGTCATCAGTATTCTCCTCGCCTTTGCGATCGATGCCTGGTGGGAGGAGCGCGACGAGCGCCAGGCGGAGATCGTCCTGCTCGAACGCCTGCGGGCCGACTACACGGAGATTCGGTCCGCGCTCGGCGTCGTCGAGGACGAGCACCGGTCCGCCGCGGCGGCGTGCCTCTATTTCATGAGCCTGGCGCCGGGCGAGACCCTGCCGGCAACGCCGGAAGTAGACGGCATGGTCGCGCTGGTATTCCTTGCCGCAAGGACCTTCAATCCGGGGTCGGGGGCCGTCGAGTCACTGTACGGCGGCGAAGGCATCCAGCTGATACGCAACCAGGCGCTCGCCGACAAGCTCCTCGCGTGGTCCGGCATCGTGGAGGAACTTCAGGAGGAAGAGGCGAACCTGCAGAAGGGCGTGGCCGAGCGCTGGAGTCCTTACCTCGCGTCGCGCACGAACATCGGGCCCTACGTCGCGGTTGCCGGCGAGCTACGCGACCTGATGCCCGGGCACGTCGCTGCACCGGCCACGAGAGCCCCGCTGGCCGTGGACGAAGCGTTCATCAATCATGTCCTGGACCGGTTCAAGTGGCAGACACTGGCACTCCGCGACATCGAACCGATCCGGCGCGCGGTAGACGACATACTGGCGCTCATCGACGCCGAGCTAGG
>JAZBNZ010000337.1:0-16603 GCA_036350895.1 Woeseiaceae bacterium | reverse complement strand
GACGGTGCCCTTGACGAGCACGACGTCACCGACGTCGAGATCGTCCTGTGAACCGACATCGTCATTGACGATGAAATCCGCCGAGTCGAGACTCGTGCCCTTGGCTTCGACGAAGTCGCCATTGGCAACCTGCCCACCGGGGAAATCGTCGAGCATCGCATTCGAATAATCGACGACGAGGTTGTTGAGGTTGAAGCGGAAATTCACGTCGTCGAGCGAGGTGACGGTGCCGTGGACCTCGAACTGCGTGCCGGCGGGCTTGGGCTCCAGGCGCGTCGCCACGATGGCACCGTTCGCGTCGAACTGGCCGGTGACCTCGACGACCTGGCCGACGCCGACGCCCTCGAGCGAGGCCGGCGTGAAGCTGTCGTCGAAGGACGTATCCGCGCCGACGCGCACCGTCTGGCCGAGCACGACGAGTGAGCTGCCTGCCAGATCGATACTGTCAACCGGGCCGGTCACGGCATCGTCGTAGATGACCTCGTCGGCTGTGCCGGTCGTGCCGTCGTCGTTGACGGTGCCCTTGACGAGCACGACGTCACCGACGTCGAGATCGTCCTGTGAACCGACATCGTCATTGACGATGAAATCCGCCGAGTCGGTCTCGTACCTGACGCCGTTGACGATGATCGAACCGAAGTTCGATACCGGTCCGACGGCCAGGCCCGTGCGTCCGATGCCGCTGGTCGGCGGTGGTGGCGGCGGACTCGCCGGTGGGGGCGGGCTCGCGGCGAAGTCGTCGCCGCCACCACCGCCGCCGCAGCCGAACAGTCCGGCCACGGTCAGGAATACGGTTATGAGCTTGAGATATTTCATGACAAAGTCCCTTTGGGTAGTGAGCCCTCGATAGCGTAGATACCGAGGCCGAGTCGAACCGTCGGCGCGTCTGCGTCGTCGGTGTTGATGCTGTGTCGTGTGAGCCAGTCGTCGATTTCCTCGAGGAACTGCTGGCCGCGTTCGTCGAGGTAGGCGCGGAACGCCGCCTGGTGCCGGGCGTCGACGTTGGCCTCGACGGCAAAACCTTCCAGGCGCTTGGGCCGGCCATCATCTGCAAGGTTGTTGCTGAGCGTGTTCGCGTGGTCGTAGAGGTTCGTACCGAAGAAACGCAGGGCGCCCTCGTCCATCGAGGCCGGCATGTGATAACGGCGCAGCGCCACGAGCCTCCCGTCCGCATCCTCGGCGACCGAGCCGGCATTCCTGAGTTCCCGGATGAGCGTCTGCTCCGGCGTATCGCCGCCGTAGCGGGCGAATAGCGACGCAAAGCTCGGCGCCGCCCCGGCAATCGGCAGCGGCAGCGGCTGACCGCGATCCTGGTACTCGCTGTCCTGGTGCCAGCCGGACAACAGGCGAGTGGCGTCGGTCGTCTTGCTGGATACGGGGTCCACATCGGCGTGGAGCAGGTCGCGCTGTCGCTTCACTTCCTTTCTCGAGATACCCGTCAGTATCGACACCCGGGAGATGTTGGTCGGCCGGCCGCGTATCCCGAATTCATCGGTCGCAACGGAGACGAATACCGACTTGGAAATCTCTGCGAACTCCTTCCATGTCACTCCGCCTCGCAGCAGCACGAGCGCAATCGGCCGGAGCAGTGCCCGGCACGCGTTTCGAAGAGCTGAACTGACAGGATTATTCATAGTTGGGGTAGTTTACCCCAATAATGCCTCTCGTCAAGCCAAATTGGGCTCGGTGCCAGTCGACAGCCGATTTCCGAACTGAAATCATGCGCTTATGGAATTCCGATCCTTCGTTTGGATACCGATCCTGCTTGTCTCGGCGCTGTCGAATGGCTGTCAGCCGGCCGAAAACACCGGGGCCGAAGACCCGGATGCCACCGACATCACCCTGCGCCGAGGCAACGGCGGCGAGCCCGGCAGCCTGGACCCGGCACTCGCCGAGGATATCCACGCCTTCAACATACTGCTCGACCTCTACGAAGGGCTGGTGACCGTCGATGGCGGTGGCAGGATCATTCCCGGGGTTGCCGAGTCATGGACGGTGTCGCCGGAGCATCGCGAGTACCGTTTCAAGCTGCGCCGGGACGCGCGCTGGTCGAATGGCGATCCCGTCCTTGCCGGCGACTTCGTCCGGGCCTTCCGCCACGCCGTACGGTCGGAAACGGCGGCGAGCTACGCCTTCCTGCTGTCGGACATCGCCGGCTTCGACGCAGTCATGGCGGCAGAGGCCACGCCGGACGCACTCGGCATCGAGGCGATCGATGCGCAGACGCTGCTGATCCGGCTGGACACCCCGGCCCCGCACTTCCTGTCGATCCTGACGATGCCCATCGCATCGCCCAGGCATGCCGACGCGGCAACAGGCCTGGTGAGCAATGGTCCGTACCGACTGGAAAGCCGGCAGCCAATGGGATTGATCAGGCTGATCAGGAACGAGCATTTCCACGCCGCCGACACGATCGCCGTCGAGCGCGTCGAGTATTTCCCGATCGTCGATGCGTACAGCGAACTCAATCGCTTTCGGGCGGGCGAACTCGACATCACCCATACGATTCCACCCAACCAGCTCACCGCGCTGACCGGGCAGTACGGGAACGCCGTGAGGATCGCACCCAGCCTTGCGCTCTATTACATCGCTTTCGACCTGGGCGAGGCACCGCTCGACAACGCGGACCTCCGTAAGGCGCTGTCGCTCGCGATCGACAGGCGCTCGCTCGTCGATGTGATCGGGCGCGGCGAGCTGCCCGCCTTCGGCATCGTCCCGCCGGGCGTAGCAGGCTACGAGGGCGCGCGCTACGAGTGGGCAGACATCGACGACGCCGAGCGCGTGCGACTGGCGCGGGAGAGTTTCCGGAAAGCCGGTTACGGCCAGGACGAGCCGCTGACGCTGACCTTCCTTTACGACGCCGGTGACATCCACGAAACGATCGCCCTCGCGCTCGCCGACATGTGGCGCGACGTTCTGGGCATCGACGTGACGTTCGATAAACGGGAATGGATGTTTTTTCTCGCGGCGCGGGAGGACAGATCAGAGTGGGAGGTAATGCGCTTCAGCTGGTTCGGCGATTACGACGACGCATCGACATTCACGGATATCTTTCGCTCGGACAATATCCAGAACCTGCCGGGCTATCGAAGCCGGGAATACGACCGGCTCACCGCCGAAGCCGCTGCCGCAACGGATCCTGATGCCCGGGCCCGGAAACTCGAACTCGCCGAACGCAGACTGCTCGACGATTACGCAATCGCGCCCTTGTATTTCTACGTGTCGAAACACCTGGTCGCGGATCACGTGAGCGGCTTCGAGGACAACGTTCTCGACCGGCATCCGACGCGGTTCATGAGCATCGATACCGAACCACGGCGATAGTGTGGGGGTCAGACCCGCGGGTCTGGCGCCGATGGTATCGGGCGAATCGCTAAAAGAGAGGGATTGACTCGAATCGCCTTGCGGCGATTCTCGGGCCTTTGGCCCGCCTGCGGCGTCAAAACGCGATTGCGTTTTTCTGACTCGAATCGCCTTGCGGCGATTCTCGGGCCTGCGGCGTCCAAAACGCTGGCGCGTTTTGTCGAACCGGGGGCTCGCCTTCCTTCACCTCTCCTGAAAAATAAAAAGGGCCCCGCTGGGGCCCTTTTCATTTTTCTGGCGGAGAGAGAGGGATTCGAACCCTCGATACGCTATTAACGTATACTCCCTTAGCAGGGGAGCGCTTTCGACCACTCAGCCATCTCTCCGGGAATGGGTTGCGCGCGGATGCTCGTCCGCGGCGGGTCGCAAATGGTACTGACAGGCTTTGCCGAGGTAAACCCCGGCTTATTCCGTATCGGCCTCTGGCGTCTCGCCGGTCTCGGCCGCTTTCTCGCTCTGAATTCGCTGGAAAATCTCTTCCCGGTGCACCGCCACGTCTTTCGGCGCGTTGATGCCTATCCGGACCTGATTTCCCTTCACTCCCAGGACGGTGATCGTAACATCGCTCCCGATCATGACCGTCTCTCCGGCGCGCCGCGTCAGAATCAGCATGATTTCCTACTCCTGCCTTGCGGAACTGGTGTCCCGTTCTCGTTTTACGCCTGGTAACTCCCTAACCGCCGCCAATACTAGCGTATTTTCCTCGAAAGTGGGCAAAAGCTTGGCGATTTCAGCAATCTGCAGGAATTAGCTGGATCGAATCTAGCCCTGCGCCAACCGCTCCGCGACCCATTGCCTGACCGAGTCGAGTGCCTCGTCGAGCGCTTCCGGATTGCTGCCGCCGGCCTGTGCGAAGTCCGGCCGCCCGCCACCCTTGCCGCCGACCTGCTCGGCAACGGGCCGGATCAGGTCCCCGGCCTTGATCCGGTCGACATTGTTCTTCGTCACGCCCGCCGCAAGCCGGACCTTGCCGTCCTCGACCGAACCGAGGACGACCACGCCGTTGCCGAGCTTGTCCTTGAAGCGGTCGACCGCGTCGCGGAGCGTCTTCGCATCCGCACCGTCCATGCGGGTCGCGAGCACCTTGAGGCCGTCCACGTCGACCGCAGCAGCGGTGGCATCGCCGCCACCGGCGCCGGTCAGGAGAGCCTGCCTGGCAGCCGCGAGCTCCTTCTCGAGCTCCCGGTTGCGCTTCAGCAGCTGCTCGACGCGCTGGAGGGCCTGGTCGGGCTGGCTCTTGAGCGCACTCGACAGTTCACCGATGGCATCCTGTTTCGCGTTGATCCAGTCGAGCGCACCCTCGCCGGTTACGGCCTCGATGCGCCGGACGCCGGCCGCGACGCCGCCTTCGGATACGATCTTGAAGACGCCGATGTCGCCCGTGCGCTTCACGTGCGTGCCGCCGCAGAGCTCGACCGAAAAGTCGCCGAAGTTGAGAACACGAACCTCGTCATCGTATTTCTCGCCGAACAGGGCGATCGCACCGGCGGCGACGGCGTCGTCGTACTGCATCAGCCGGGTCTCACCGGCCAGGTTCGCCCGGATCTCGCGGTTGACGAGCTCCTCGATCTCGCGGAGCTGCTCCGGTGTCACCGCTTCGTAATGCGAAAAGTCGAAGCGCAGCCGCTCGGCCGTCACCAGCGAGCCCTTCTGCGACACGTGATCACCGAGTACGCGGCGCAGCGCCGCATGCATCAGGTGCGTGGCCGAGTGGTTCAGGCGGATCGCCTGGCGGCGCTCCGCGTCGACGATCGCATCGAGGGTCGCGCCTGTCGCCAGCTCGCCCTGCTCGACGAAACCGTAGTGGACGTTGGCCTTGCCGCTCTTCTGCGTGTCGGTCACGCTGAACAGCACGCCGTCGGCCACGAGAATGCCCGTGTCACCGACCTGGCCGCCGGACTCGGCGTAAAACGGCGTCGACGACAGCACGACCGCGCCCTCTTCGCCTGCGGACAACAGGTCCACGGGCTCACCGTTCTTGAAAAGCACCGCCACGGTACCCTCGCCCTCGGTGCCCTCGTAGCCCAGGAACCGGCTCTCCTCGTCCGTCTTGAGCGAGCCGTCACCGGCAGCACCGAATTTGCTCGCAGCACGCGCGCGGTCTCTCTGTGCCTCCATGGCCGCCTCGAAGCCGGCCTCGTCGATGCCGAGGCCGCGCTCGCGCGCGATGTCGGCAGTCAGATCGACCGGGAATCCGTAGGTGTCGTAAAGCTTGAAGACGACGTCCCCCGGGATGGTCTTGCCGCCGAGGTCGCGCATCGCGTCCTCGAGGATTTCCATGCCCTGGTCGAGCGTCTCGGCGAAGCGGCGCTCCTCCTTCTCGAGCACCTTCTCGACGTGCGCCCGGGCCGCGACGAGCTCGGGGTAGGCCTCGCCCATCTCCTCTGCGAGCGGCGCCACCAGCTTGTGGAAAAACAGCCCGTCGTAGCCGAGTTTCTTGCCGTGTCGGATGGCCCGGCGAATGATCCGGCGCAGCACGTAACCGCGGCCCTCGTTACCGGGCAGCACGCCGTCGACGACGAGGAAGGAGCAGGCGCGAATGTGATCGGCGATGACGTTGAGCGAACTCGAGCCGTCGTTCTCCACGCCGAGCGTGTCGGCGATCGCCTCGATCAGGTTGGCGAACAGGTCGATCTCGTAGTTGCTGTGTACGTGCTGCATGACGGCGGCAATGCGCTCGAGACCCATGCCGGTATCGACGGACGGCTTCGGCAGCGGCGTGAGCGTGCCGTCGGCCGAACGATCGTACTGCATGAAGACCAGGTTCCAGACCTCGATGTAGCGGTCGCCGTCCTCGTCGGGAGATCCCGGCGGCCCGCCCTCAACGGCCGGCCCGTGGTCATAGAAGATCTCGCTGCACGGGCCGCAGGGGCCGGTGTCGCCCATCGCCCAGAAATTGTCTTTTTCACCCAGCTTCGAGAAGCGCTCCGGGTCGATCTTCATCTCATCGAGCCAGATCGCCGCGGCCTCGTCGTCGTCCTTGTAGACGGTGACCCAGAGCTTTTCCGGCGGCAGGCCGAGCGTCCCGGTCAGGAAGTCCCAGGCGTAGCGGATCGCCTCCCGCTTGAAATAATCGCCGAAGCTGAAATTGCCGAGCATCTCGAAAAAGGTGTGATGGCGGGCCGTGTAGCCGACGTTCTCGAGGTCGTTGTGCTTGCCGCCGGCCCGGACGCAGCGCTGCGACGTGGCGGCGCGCTTGTAGCTCCGCTGGTCCTCGCCGAGAAAGACGTCCTTGAACTGGACCATGCCGGCGTTGGTAAACAACAGCGTCGGGTCGTTGCCCGGCACGAGCGGGGAACTCGGCACGATCTCGTGGTCGCGATCCGCGAAGAATTCCAGGAAGGCCTCGCGAATCTCGTTGCTGGTCATGCGTTTCATCAGGTCTATCTGGGTGCAGCCCGGTGGCGTTTAAAGGGCGCTAGTGTACGGGACTTGTTCACTGACGCACTAGTTCTCTCACGCGTCGGCACTGCTTTCGTCGGGCGTCGCAGGCGGAAAGCGACCGGCGGATCGTTCCGGCCGGCCGGCAGGTGGCTCAGCGTTCGCCGACCACGGCCTGGATCTGGTCGGGCTCGAAGCCCCGGTACTGCAGGAAGCGCATCTGCCGCGCCTTCTCCTTGAAGTCGACGGGCAAAGCCTTGCCGAACTTGCGCTCGCGGGTTTCCTTGGCGAGCGCATACCAGTCTACTGACACCTCCTCGAGCGCTCGTTCCACGAGGGACTCGCGCACGCCCCGCTGCCGGAGGTCTGCGCGGATGCGTTGCGGCCCCTTGCCCTGGTTGATCCTCGACTGGACGAAGGATTCGACGAAGCGAGCATCGCTTTGCAGGCCTTCCTCGCCGAGACGATGGACCGCATCGCTGGCCGTTTCGGTCTCGAAGCCTGCCTTCTCGAGCTTGGCCGTGAGTTCGTCAGCCGCATGTTCGCGCCGGGCGAGAAGATCCATGGCCTTCTTGCGTGCCGCGACGGGATCGCTTGCCCGGTCCTTTTCCGCTCCGGCATCGAGCTTCCGGATTTCGTCGTTGAGGGAGTCGGTCATGGATAAGACAGCGGGCTTTGGAGTCATCCCGTTGGGGCCCGCGCCCGCGAGCGTCGCGGACGCAGAACTGGAACCGATTAGCCCGTCAGGACGGCCCCCAACAAATCAGCGAACGGGCTCCGACCGATTCGGTGGAGCCCGTCCTGCGCGTCAGGCTTCCTCGGCGAGCTTTTCGTCGCCGCCTTCTTCCTTCGCATGCTCGACCGTTTTCGGCAGGAGTTTCGCCCGGATCTGCTGCTCGACCTCGGTCGCAATATCGGGATTCGCCTTCAGGAATTCGCGAACGTTTTCCTTGCCCTGGCCAATACGGTCGTCGCCATAGCTGTACCACGAGCCGGCCTTGTCGATGAGACCGTGCTGGACACCGAGCTCGATGATCTCGCCCTCGCGGGAGATACCCTCACCGTACAGGATCTCGAATTCCGCGAGCTTGAACGGCGGCGAAACCTTGTTCTTGACGACCTTGACCCGGGTCTGGTTGCCGATGACCTCGTCGCCTTTCTTGATGGCGCCGATACGGCGAATGTCGAGGCGAACCGAGGAGTAGAACTTGAGCGCGTTGCCGCCCGTCGTCGTCTCGGGGCTGCCGAACATGACGCCGATCTTCATGCGAATCTGGTTGATGAAGACGACCATCGCGTTCGAGCGCTTGATGTTACCGGTCAGTTTCCGGAGCGCCTGGGACATCAGGCGAGCCTGCAGGCCGACGTGCGAATCGCCCATCTCGCCCTCGATCTCGGCTTTCGGCGTCAGTGCCGCCACGGAGTCGACGACGATGACGTCGACGGCCCCGGAGCGCACCAGCATGTCGGTGATCTCGAGGGCCTGCTCGCCGGTGTCCGGCTGTGACACGAGCAGCTCGTCGACGTTGACGCCGAGTTTCTCGGCGTACTGTGGATCGAGGGCGTGCTCCGCGTCCACGAAGGCCGCGGTGCCGCCCGCCTTCTGCGCTTCCGCGATGACCTGCAGCGTCAGCGTCGTCTTGCCCGACGACTCCGGCCCGTAGATCTCCACGACCCGGCCCTTGGGCAAACCGCCGATGCCGAGGGCAACGTCGAGGCCGATGGAACCGGTCGATATCTGCTCGATATCCCGCGGCGCAGTGCCGTCGCCGAGCCGCATGACCGACCCTTTGCCAAATTGTTTCTCGATCTGGCCCAGGGCCTGCGCGAGCGCTTTCTTGCGATTTTCGTCCATAATGATGCTGCCATCCGGGTTACTGTGAATTTAACCAGTATTCTGCCACAAAGCCCCGGTCTTACAAGCCCTTAGGCCGGCCAAAATCCGGGCAGAACATGAAGAAACGCGTCAAAGCCCCTGTTTCAGCGGCAGATACCGGACACCGCCCTGCTCGTGGATCGACTCGACGAGCTCGAAGTCGCTCCACTCGAGCGTCAGGGGCTGCGCGAGCCGCTCGGTCGCGAAGGGGCGTGCGGCACGCGCCAGCGTCAGGTGCGGCCGGTATTGCCGGTCCTCGGGGCGATGCCCGAACTCGGTCAGCAGCTCGTTCAGCGCCGCAACCAGCCGCTCGAGGGCGGCCGGGACCGTCGCAGGCGCCAGGCAGGCGATCCGCGCGCGCGCCCAGTACTCGATGCGATCGAAGCGCAGCCGGACCGGCTCGACGGGCAGTTCCGCCGACCGTGCCATTAGTTCGTCCGTCTTCGCCTCCGGAAACGCGCCGATGAACGCGAGCGTGATATGCCAGTTACCGCGCGGCACGTGCCGGCCCTCGATGTGCCTGGCCCCTGCCGTGACGATATTGCGCAGCCGCTCGCGCTGCCGCGCGTCGGGCCACAGGGCGAAGAACAGGCGCTTCCTGTCGTTCATCCGCTGTCCTTCATCCCCTGAGTCGTTCGAGTATGCCGCCTAGCGCGTGCACGACAGTCGCCTGCCGGACATCCGCCCGATCGCCGTCGAAATGGATGCACTCCGCGTCGGTCTGCGGGCCTTCCTGGCTGCCGATGCTGTAGGCGACCCAGACCGTGCCGACCGGCTTGTCCTCGCTGCCGCCACCCGGCCCCGCGATGCCGCTGACCGCGACGGCGACGTCGGCGTCACTGATCCTCAGTGCACCATTGGCCATGGCGCAGACGACCGCCTCGCTGACGGCGCCTTCCGCTTCGATGAGCGCGCCCGACACGTTGAGGAGCCGCATCTTCGCGTCGTTGGAGTAGCTGACGATACCGTAGCCGAAACAGGCCGAACTGCCGGAGACGTCCGTGATCGCCTTCGCGATCCAGCCGCCCGTGCACGACTCGGCCGTCGCCAGCATCAGTCCCTTCTCGACCAGCAGCGCGACGAGCGCGGTGGCCACGTCTTCGGTATCAGTCATTCAGGATGGCTTCGTATAGTGTGATGTGCCGGTCGACCATGGTATCGATCGAGAACTCGGCCTGCATCCGCGCCTGGCCGGCCCGGCCGAAACGGATGCGCCTTTCGTCATCGGCCATCAACGTGGCGATGGCGCCGGTGAGTGCCGCCATGTCTCCGGGTGGCACGAGCATCCCGGTCTCCCCGTCGATGACCGCCTCCGGCAGCCCGCCCGCCCTGAACGCCACGACCGGGACGGCTGCGGCCTGCGCCTTGAGCGCGACGACGCCGAGCCCTTCGGACAGCGCCGGATGCACGAGCAGATCGAAACAACCCAGCAGGGCGTCGAGGTCCTCGCGGTAGCCGGCGAACGTCACGATGTCGTCGATGCCGAGCGCCTCGGCCTGGCGGTGCAGCGCGTCGTCGAGCTCGCCGGCACCGAAGATCACCACCCGGAACGGTCCCTGGCTCGCCCGGAGCGCCGCGGCTGCCTCGAGCAGGAAACGGTGTCCCTTGCGCTCGATCAGCTGACCGGCCGCGGCGATGGCGAACTCGTGCGGCTGGATACCGAAGGCCTCGTCGATATCCGCGCGGGCGTAGTGCCGGTCGAACGGCACCGCGTCGACGGCGGAACGGATGACCTCGATCTTGTCGGCCTCGATCCCGACCTCGCGAAGCGCCGCGGCGACCGCCTCGGAAATCGCGACGATCTTGCGGAACGGGCGATAGCGCATCGCCGCCAGCATGCGCATCTCGGTATTGTCGACGCGGCGCGACACGACGGCCGGAACGTCCGCAAACGAGGCCGCCAGCCCGCCGAGAACGTCGGCCCCACGGCGGCTGTGGCAGTGCACGAGATCCGGCTTGCTGTCGCGAATGTACTGGGTCAGCCGGTAGGCGAACGGCAGGTCGATGTCGCCTGCGCAAAAGAGCGAACGCACCGGTATGCCCTGCTGGCGCGCCGCGCTGTCGGCGCCGGACCCCGGCGGGCACACGAGCGTACAGTCGTGGCCGCGTTCCTTGAGGCCGCGAATCAGGTAGATGACCTGCTGTGGGCCACCCAAAAGTTGGCGCCCCGTTTCCACATGCAGTATTTTCATTCGTCCGACAAATCCCGCGGTCGGCCGAGCCGTGTATTCGTCGTTCCCGGCTGCCGAGACGCCATCATATCCCGAATTCCGACCACGATGAGTGCGAAAGTATCCACCGCCCACACGCCGATGATGCGCCAGTACCTGGGCGTCAAGGCCGACTACCCGGACATGCTCCTGTTCTACCGGATGGGCGACTTCTACGAGCTGTTCTACGAGGACGCCGAGCGCGCCGCCGAACTGCTCGACATCACGCTGACGGCGAGGGGCAAGTCCGCGGGCAACCCGATCCCGATGGCCGGCGTCCCGTATCACGCGGTCGAGGGCTACCTGGCGAAGCTCGTCCGGAAAGGCGAATCGGTTGCGATCTGCGAACAGGTCGGCGACCCGGCACAGAGCAAGGGTCCGGTCGAGCGCAAGGTGATGCGCGTCGTCACGCCCGGCACGCTGACCGACGAGGCCCTGCTGTCGGAACGGCGCGACAACCTCGTCGCGGCCGTCTGTGCCGACGGCGACGCCGTCGGCATCGCCTGGCTCGACCTGTCGGGCGGTCGCTTCCGGATCACCGAGGTTGCCGACCTCGACGCCGCGGCCAACGAACTCGAGCGGCTCGGGCCTGCCGAGCTGCTCGTCGACGAGGAACTGGTTGCGCCGCGGCTCGCCAGTGACCGGTACCGCACGACGCGCCGGCCGCCGTGGCACTTCGACCTCGACAGCGCGACCCGTCTCTTGTGCTCACAGTTCGGCACCCATGATCTCAAGGGCTTCGAATGTGACCCGTACCCGCGTGCGGTCGCGGCCGCAGGGGCGCTTCTGTCCTACGTCACGGACACGCAGAAGACGGCGCTGCCGCATCTCGACCGCCTGAGCGTGGAGCGTCACGACGACGCCGTGATCATGGACGGCGCGACGCGGCGCAACCTCGAACTCGAGACGTCCCTGTCCGGTAACGACGCCCACACGCTGGCCGGCGTGATGGACCGCTGCCAGAGCCCGATGGGCAGCCGCCTGCTGCGCCGCTGGATCCAGCGGCCGATACGTTCCCACGAGCACCTCGCCGGCCGCTACCAGGCGATCGACGCGATCCTGGCTTCGGCCGCCACCGGCCGTCTTGCCGAGGCGCTCAAGGGCATCGGCGATGTCGAACGCATCCTCGCCCGCGTCGCGCTCCGGTCTGCACGGCCGCGGGATCTCCGCCAGCTCGGCGAAGCACTGTCGCGGCTGCCGTCGCTCAAGGCCTTGCTCGGCAAGCTTGACTCGCCGCTGCTTGCGGAACTCGACGCCCGGGTCGGCAAGCATCGTGACGAGTGCGGCCTGCTCGAACGGGCCATCATCGACAACCCGCCGATGCTGATCCGCGACGGCGGCGTGATCCGGGAGGACTACGACGACGAGCTCGACGAACTCCGGGCCATCGCCGAAAACGCCGACAAGTTCCTGCTCGACCTCGAGGCGCGCGAGAAGCAGCGCACCGGCATCTCCACGCTCAAGCTCGGCTACAACCGCGTCCACGGCTATTTCATCGAGATCAGCAAGGGCCAGGCCGACAAGGCGCCGACCGACTACGTCCGTCGCCAGACGCTCAAGGGGGCCGAGCGTTATATCACGCCGGAACTGAAGGAATTCGAGGACAAGGTCCTGTCGGCACGGGAGCGCGCGCTCG
This sequence comes from Woeseiaceae bacterium, assembly GCA_036350895.1. Lineage (GTDB taxonomy): Bacteria > Pseudomonadota > Gammaproteobacteria > Steroidobacterales > Woeseiaceae > UBA1847. Next base: position 4,137 of record JAZBNZ010000337.1, on the reverse strand, counting down.
CCCGCGAGAAATTCCTCTACGACGAATTGATCGACAAGCTGCACGCGACGCTGCCGGCGCTCAAGCAGACCGCGGCCGCCGTCGCCACTGTCGACGTCCTGACCTGCCTCGCCGAGCGCGCCGTCGCCCTCGACCTGTCGCGGCCGACGCTGACGACCAGGAACCGGATCGACATCGTTCAGGGCCGGCATCTCGTCGTCGAGAACGTCATCGACACGCCCTTCATTGCCAACGACCTCGCGCTCGACGAGAGCCGCAAGCTGCTGGTCATCACCGGTCCGAACATGGGCGGCAAGTCGACGTTCATGCGCCAGACGGCGCTGATCGTGATCCTTGCCCATATAGGCAGCTACGTGCCCGCGGAGTCGCTGACGATCGGGCCGGTCGACAGGATATTCACCCGGATCGGCGCGAGCGACGACCTGGCCGGCGGCCGCTCGACTTTCATGGTCGAGATGACCGAGGCGGCAACGATCCTGAACAATGCCACGGAAACGAGCCTCGTCCTGATGGACGAAATCGGTCGCGGGACGAGCACCTTCGACGGCCTGTCGCTCGCCTGGGCGGCGGCGCACCACATGGCGGTCGAGGCGCGGGCCTATACGCTCTTCGCCACGCATTACTTCGAGCTCACGGCGCTCGCCGGCGAACTGCGCAGCGCGGCCAACGTCCACCTCGATGCCACCGAGCACAAGGGCGAACTCGTGTTCCTGCACGCGGTCCGCGACGGGCCCGCCAACCAGAGCTACGGCCTGCAGGTCGCGGCGCTCGCCGGCGTGCCAAAGGCCGTCATCCAGCGGGCGCGCCGCGTCCTGCGCTCGCTCGAGGCACAGCAGGCCGCCGCGCACGATACGCCGCAGGGCCAACTCGCGCTGGACGCGCCGCCGGAAGACACAGGTGCCGAAGCCACGCCGGCCCCGCTCCTGGAGGCCCTCGAGGCTCTGGACCCCGACAGCCTGTCGCCGCGCGAAGCGCTGGCGGCGCTCTACGAACTCAAATCGCTTGCCGACTAGGGAAACCAGATGATCATCCGAACCCTGTTCCTCACGCTTCTGGGAATCACGCTCGCCGGCTGCGGCGAACCGGAGTCACGCACGGATGAGGCGACAACCGACCCGATCACGATCGACGACGACGCCCGCGAGTACGTATTCCTCGAGCTGTCGATGGGCGAGATCGATGCCAATCACGTCGACGCGTACTACGGCCCCGACGCCCTTCGGGAATCCGCGCGCGAGGAAGGCCTGACGCTGCAGGAAATCAGCGAGCAGGCCGCCGTTCTGAAGGTGCGGCTCGAACAGCGGCTGGCCGCGCTGCGGTACGCCGGGGAGCCGATGCCGGACGGCGTCGACGAGGAGCTGGCGGCACGCCTTGAGAACCTGGTCGCGCGCCTGAACGCTCTCGCGATGCGCATACGAATCAACGAGGGCGACTACGCGAGCTTCGACGAGGAGTCAGAGGCCCTGTTCATGTCGGTCGCGCCGCACTACGACGCGGCGCACTTCGAGGCGATCCTCGCGGAGATCGATGCCCTCGTGCCGGGCGACGGCAGCCTCAGCGAACGCGTCAACGCCTACCGCGAGCAGTTCGTGATCCCGGTCGACAGGCTGCCGGAGGTCTTCGAGGCCGCGATCGGGGAATGCCGCCGGCGCACGCTGGAGCATATCGAGCTGCCCGACACCGAATCCTTCACGATCGAGTACGTGACCGACAAACCGTGGTCGGGCTACAACTGGTACCAGGGGAATACGCACAGCCTGATCCAGGTCAACACGGAACTCCCGATCTACATCGATCGCGCCGTCGATCTCGGCTGCCACGAGGGCTACCCCGGCCATCACACCTGGAACGCGCTCATTGAAACGCATCTCGTCGGGGATAAAGGCTGGATCGAGTTCACGGTGCAGCCGCTGTTTGCGCCCGCCGCGCTCATCGCGGAAGGCAGCGGCAACTACGGCATCGAGCTCGCGTTCCCCGGCGACCAGCGCATCGCCTACGAAACCGAGGTCCTGTTCCCGCTCGCGGGCCTCGACCCGGACGAGGCCGGGACCTACTACGCGCTGCTCGAGCTGCTGGGGCAACTCAACTACGCCGGAAACGAGGCCGCCCGCGCCTACCTCGACGGCGAAATCGACGCCGGGGCAGCGGTCGACTGGCTCGTGAAATATTCGCTCAACTCGCCCGAGCGCGCGACGCAGCGGCTGCGCTTCTTCGACACCTACCGCAGCTACGTCATCAACTACAACCTCGGCAAAGACAAGGTCAAGGGCTACGTCGAAGCCGACGGTGCCGATACCGACGAGCGCTGGGCACGCTTCGAGCGCATGCTGTCGACGCCTTTCCTCCCCGACATGCTCTAGAAATAGTTCGGGGTCAGAGTAAGAACTCCGGCGTCGCCGGAGTTCTTACTCTGACCCCGAACTATTGGGTGGTGAGGAATTCGCCGCGTTTCAGGAAGGCCCAGGCCTGGTCGGCGACGCGTCGTGACAGCACCATTCCGCGGTGACTGACCCGCATGACCAGGTGCTCGCGGATACCGTCGAGCCGGGTCTCCGCCACGGCTACCGTGCCGTCGTTCGGTCCGTCGAAGCTCGTGATGAAACGGCCGACACCGATGGAGACGTTGCCGGCGATGACGCCGACCTCGCGTTCCTCGCAAACGTGTTTGCCCCACTCGTTGGCCGTCGCGTGCAACACCCCTGCAGGCAGCGTCGAACCGATGAGCCCTGCCGCCCAGTCCTGGCGATGCAGGAATTCGCCGGCGCGGGAGCCCGTCAGTGGGGAGCCCAGGCAGACCAGCCGACCCGGCGGCGTGTCGGGGTGCGTCGCCAGCATCCGCAGCGCCACCACGCCGCCGAGGCTATGGCCGACGAGGTGCACGCCGTCGACGCCCAGGTTGGCGACGAAGCGCGACAGCGCCGCGGCGTTTTCGTCCAGCGTGCCCCTGAGCGAGGGGTAGTTGAAGTAGTGCACCCGCACACCGTATTCGCGCTCGAGCTGGCGACGGATCACGAACATGCCGACACCGTGCGACCAGATGCCGTGCAGGAGCACGACGGTACGGATGTTGCTCAGATCGGCAGCGCGTCGATCGCGTCGCGATTTGTCCATGACCACACCTTCTCGAGCGCCGCCGCCTTCGGCAGCCAGCAGTACTCCTCGTGCTCGCCGGCCGCGAGCGTCAGCGAAACCGCCGCGTCGAGTTCGTAGCGGTATTCGTACTCGACATTTTCGATGACGCCGGGTTCGAAACGGTGGCGCCAGCGTGGATCGATCGTGAACTGCCGCGTGACACCTGTAAAGCTCAGCCGGCCTTCGTCCCGGAGCCCGGTCTCCTCGGACAGTTCGCGGAGGGCGGCCTCGGCATGGGTCTCTCCCTGCCGGAGGCTGCCCGTCACGGACTGCCAGAAATCGAAAGGCCGGACGCGGCGCAACAGGAGTACCCGGCCGTCATGCGTGTAGACGACGACCAGTACCGACTCCGGTCGCCGGAAGGCACCGGAGTTGCTCACCTTACTGCTCGGTGCGCGCGGCGCGCAGGCGGATGCCGACTTCCTTGAGCTGCTCGGCGGAGACTTCGCTCGGCGCCTCGGTCAGCGGATCGAACGCCGACTGCGTTTTCGGGAATGCGATCACGTCGCGGATGCTGTCGGCGCCGGCCATGAGCATGACGATGCGATCGAGCCCGAAGGCAATACCGCCATGGGGCGGCGCGCCATATTGCAGGGCCGACAGCAGGAAGCCGAATTTCTCCTCGGCCTCCTCGCGGCTGATGTCGAGCAGGTCGAAGACGGCCGACTGCATCGCCTGGTCGTGGATACGGATGGAACCGCCGCCGATCTCGGAACCGTTCAGCACCATGTCGTAGGCTCGTGACACCGCGGTCCCGGGATCGGCCTTGAGCGCGTCGGCATCGTCGACGGCCGGCGCCGTGAACGGATGGTGCAGCGCTACCCAGCGGCCGGCCTTGTCGTCCTTCTCGAACATCGGGAAGTCGACGACCCAGAGCGGCGCCCAGCCGTCGGCAACCAGGCCGCGATCCTCGCCCAGCTTCACACGGAGTGCACCGAGCGCGTCGTTGACGACCCGAGCCTTGTCGGCGCCGAAGAAGATCAGGTCGCCGGTCTTCGCCCCGGT
>JAZBNZ010000336.1:0-14062 GCA_036350895.1 Woeseiaceae bacterium | reverse complement strand
CGGTTTCGCCCGCGTGGCCGAGTCCGTGCGGGCGCACTGGGGTCTGCTCCTGACCGAGTACTTCCGCTCCCGGAAAAGCCTGCGCGGGCTGATCCTGGTCGTCGACGTCCGGCGCGGCCTCACGGATTTCGACGCGCAGATGATGGCTTTCGCCGATGACGTCGTGCTGCCCGTGCACATCCTCCTGACCAAGGCCGACAAGCTGAAGCGCGGCCAGGCTGCGAACATGCTGCAGGCGACCCGCAAGGCCGTCGGCGAGAGGGCTACCGTCCAGTTGTTCTCGGCGCTGAAGCGCACCGGTACCGACGAGGCCCGGGCGGTGCTCGACCGGCTGCTGGCAGCGCCGGCGGCCGATGGCTGAAAAAAGCCCCGCCGCCGTTGCCGGCGCGGGGCAAGCGAAGCAGTATCCGGCTTGGGGTGGCCGGCTCTGCACCTGTTTAGGGAGGTAAACAGGCAAGTGAACAAGCACTCAGGGGTTTAGAACGTCCTGACGGCGTCGGGTTCCGTCGGAATGGAGGTCTCGGCGGTGGGGGAGGACACTAGTGCGCCTCGTCCCAGTTGGCCCCGCTGCCGGCCTCGACCCGGAGCGGGACGCGGAGCTCGGCCGCCTCAGACATCAGGGCGATCACCCTGTCGCGGACCGCATCGAGCGCGTCGGCGTCGACCTCGAACACCAGTTCGTCGTGCACCTGCATGATCATCCGGGCCGGCGGGGCCTCGGCCGACAGCCAGTCGAAGACGTCGATCATCGCGCGCTTGATGATGTCCGCCGCGGTGCCCTGCATCGGTGCGTTGATCGCGCTGCGCTCGGCATACTGGCGCCGCTGGCCGTTCCTCGAGTTGATCTCGGGGAGGTAGAGCCGGCGGCCGAAGACGGTCTCGACGTAGCCCTGCTCGCGCGCCGTCTCGCGGGTCCCGTCCATGAACCGCTTCACGCCCGGGTAGCGTTCGAAATAGCGATCGACGTAGTCCTGCGCTTCGCCGCGGGAGATGTCGAGCTGTTTCGCGAGGCCGAAGGCGGACATGCCGTACATCAGCCCGAAGTTGATGGCCTTGGCGGAGCGCCGCTGGTCGGCGGAGACGGCGTCGAGCTCGACGCCGAAGACCTCGGCCGCGGTAGCGCGGTGAATGTCCTGGTCGTCGGCGAACGCGGTGAGCAGGCCTTCGTCTGCCGAGAGGTGCGCCATGATGCGCAGTTCGATCTGCGAGTAGTCCGCCGCGAGGATCAGCTGGCCGGGCGGCGCGATGAAGGCCTTGCGAATGCGCCGGCCTTCCTCGGTTCGTATCGGGATATTCTGCAGGTTGGGGTCCGTCGACGAGAGTCGGCCGGTGGCGGCCACGGCCTGGTGATACGACGTGTGGATGCGCCCCGTACGCGCGTCGATCTGCCCGGGCAGCTTCTCGGTGTAGGTGCTCCTCAGTTTCGAGACGCTGCGGTAGTCGATGATGACGCGCGGCAGTTCGTAGTCGTGAGCCAGCTCGGCGAGCACGTCCTCGGCAGTGGACGGCTGGCCCTTGGGTGTCTTGCGGATGACGGGCAGCTCCAGCTGCTCGAACAGGATTTCCTGCAGCTGCTTCGGTGAGCCCAGGTTGAACGGTCCGCCGGCGAGCTCGTGCGCCTCTTTCTCGAGTGCCTGCATGGTCTTCTCGAGTTCGCGGCTTTGCCTGGCGAGCATGTCCCTGTCGAGCAGGACCCCGGTCTCCTCCATCTCGAGGAGGATCGGGACGAGCGGCTGCTCGATGGTCTCGTAGACTCGCCTGAGCGACGGGATCTTCCCGAGTTGCGCCCACAGCTCGGTGTGCAGGGCGAGCGTGATGTCCGCGTCCTCGGCGGCGTAGGGTGCGGCCGTGTCGAGATCGACCTGGTTGAAGGTCAGCTGCTTCGCGCCCTTGCCCGCGACATCCTCGTAGTGGATCGTCTCGCGGCCGAGATAGTGGCGCGCGGTCGAATCCATGTCGTGTCGGGTGGCGACGCTGTTGAGGACGTAGGATTCGAGCATCGAGTCGTAGGCCATGCCGCCGAGCTTGATGCCATGCCGCCTCAGCACGTGGGCGTCGTACTTCAGGTGATGACCGACCTTGGCGTGCCGGTCGCTCTCGAGCCAGGGCCTGAGCTTCTCCAGCACGTCCTCGCGCGGCAGCTGCTCCGGCGCGCCCGGGTAATCGTGGGCGACCGGCACGTAGGCGGCCTTGCCCGGCTCGACGGCAAACGACAGCCCGACGACCTCGGCGTCCATGTAGTCGAGACTCGTCGTCTCGGTATCGAAGGCGGTGAGTTCCGCCTTCGAGATCGTCTCGAGCCAGCGGTCGAAATGCTGCCAGTCGAGCACCGTCTCGTACTCGACCTCGGCCGCCGGCGCCGCTTCGGCCTCTGCGTCTTCGTCGTCGCCGAGCTGCTTCAGGAGCGCCCGAAGTTCGAAATGGGCGTACAGGTCGCGCAGCGCCGGGATGTCGGGATCGGCCGGCGTGAGGCCGTCGGCGGACTCGTCGAGCTCGACGTCGGTCCGGATCACGGTCAGCTCGCGCGAAAGCTTAAGCTGCCCTATCGAGTCCCGCAGGCTCTCACCGACCTTGCCCTTGATCTTGTCGGCGTTCGCGATGATCTCGTCGGCGCTGCCGTATTCATTGAGCCACTTGGCGGCGGTCTTCGCGCCGACTTTCGGCACGCCAGGGATGTTGTCCGAGGTGTCGCCGACGAGGGCCAGGTAGTCGACGATCTGCTCGGGGTAGACGTCGAATTTCGCCTTGACCCCGTCGCGATCGAGCACCGTGTCGCTCATCGTGTTGACGAGCGTCACCTTGTCGCTGACGAGCTGCGCGAGGTCCTTGTCGCCCGTCGAGACGAGCGTGCTCATGCCTTTCGCCTCGGCCTCCCGGCACAGGGTACCGATCACGTCGTCCGCCTCGACGCCGGGCACGCGCAGCAGCGGCAGGCCCATTGCCCGTACGGCGTTGAGAATCGGCTCGATCTGGGAGCGAAGTTCGTCCGGCATCGGCGGCCGGTTGGCCTTGTACTCGTCGTAGAGCTCGTTGCGGAAGGTCTTGCCCGAGGCATCGAACACGACGGCGACGTGCGCCGGTTCCTCGTCACGGATCAGCTTGTTGATCATGTTGAGGACGCCGTGCAGCGCGCCGGTCGGCTCGCCGGCCGAGTTCGTCAGCGCCGGCAGCGCATGGAAGGCCCGGAAGAGGTACGACGAGCCGTCGATCAGTACGAGGTCGTGTCCCGGCATTACTCGCGGTCGTCGCCGTTGCCGTCGTCGTCTTCCTCTTCGCCGCCGGCCGAATCCTCGGGCGCGGGCGGGAGCGTAGTCATCTGGCTCGGGCTGCCGGGCAGGTACAGCGGGCCGCTCTGGCCGCAGCCTGCGCATGCGGCGGCGATACAGAGCAGGAGCAGGGGAAGTCGGGATCGGGGCATCGGGCTCGTCCGGTTGGGTGGGCCGGTCGATTATAGAGAGCCGCTATTCTCTCGCATAGCGCTCGGCGATTCGCCGGTAGGCTTCGCGGAACGGGATGCCTTCTTCCTGCACCAGCCGGTAGGCGCGTTCGGCGGCGTGGATGCCGTCGTCGAGCCGGATGTTCTCCGGCACGAATTCCAGGCCCGAGACGAGGTAGCTCATGATATCGATCGTTTCGACGGCGAGATCGATGCCGCGGAACAGCGGCGGCTTCAGGCGCTGCAGGTCGCGGTGATACCCCGACGGCAGCTTGGCCGTTATCCCGAGCGATTCGTTGAGGCAGGCGAGCGCCGTCGCCGAGGCGCCGCGGACCAGTTCCAGCACGTCGGGGTTACGCTTCTGCGGCATGATCGACGAACCCGTGGTGAGATCCTGCGGCAACGTCACATAGGAGAACTCCTGCGTGTAGAAAAGCAGCAGGTCGCTCGCGAGACGGCCGAGGTCCTGCATCAGGAGCGTGATCTCGAACAAGAGCCCGCTCTCGGCGCGGCCGCGGGAAAGCTGCGCCGCCGTGACCGGCTCCTGGGTCCGGTCGAAGCCGAGCCCCGCGGTCGTCATATCCCGGTCGAGCGGCAGCGGCGTGCCGTAGCCGGCCGCGCTGCCGAGCGGGTTCAGGTTGATACGCCGCCGGGCCGCGGCGATACCTTCTGCGGCGTCGGCGAATGCCTCGGCGAAGCCGCCTGCCCACAGGGCAACGGAAGAGGGCATCGCATGCTGCATGTGCGTGTAGCCGGGTATCGCGACGTGGCCCTGGCGCTCGGCCAGCGCCTCCAGCGAGGTGATGAGCGCAGCGGCGCGTTCGGCGAGGTCGTCGGTGACGTCCCGTAGATACAGCCTGAGTGCCGTCAGCACCTGGTCGTTGCGCGAGCGGCCCAGATGCAGGCGGCCGCCCGCGTCGCCAATCTTCTCCGTCAGCCTGGTTTCGAGCGCCGTGTGCACGTCTTCGTCGTCGAGGGTGATCTCCCATTCACCCTCGGCAAATGCCTTCTCGAGCTCGGCGAGACCGATGCAGATGTCGGTGCAGTCGTCGGCAGAGAGGAGGCCGACGGCCGTGAGCATTTCGGCATGTGCGATCGAGCCGCGCACGTCATAGGGCACCAGCCGCGCATCCAGTCGATGGTCTTCGCCCGCGGTATAGCGCAGGACGCGCTGGTCCAGGGGCAGCCCCTTGTCCCACAGGCGGCTCACGCATCGTCTCCCTGCTCGGCGGGCGTCAGGAGCGAGGTGTCGTTGACGACCAGCGTGCCGGTGCCTTCGTTCGTGAAGACCTCGAGCAGCAGGCTGTCCGGCACTTTCCAGGAAATGATGTGCACGCGGCTGACGCCGTTCTCCAGCGCGGCATCGACCGCGGCCGCCTTCGGCAGCATGCCGTCGGCGAGCTTGCCGGTCTCCCGGAGCTTGTCGAGATCGCTGCGGTCGAGGAAGCTGATCAGCGACTGCGGGTCGCTCGCGTCTTCCAGGATTCCGGGGGCGGCCGTGACGAGGATCAGTTTCTCTGCATCGAGTTCCGCGGCGATCGCGGCGGCGACGGTATCGGCGTTGATGTTCAGGAGCGTGCCGGACTCGTCGCAGGATAACGGGCTGATGACCGGCATGAGGCCGTTGTCGAGCTGCTTGCGGACGATGTCCGCGTCGACGGCGTCGATGTCGCCGACGAAGCCGTAGTCTACGGGCTCGGCATCCCCGCGGGTGACGGGTGGCCGCTTGTGGGCCCGGATCAGGCCGGCGTCGACGCCGCTGATGCCGACCGCCGGTACACCGAGGTCGCGGCAGGCGGCGAGGACGCGTGTATTGATCTGGCCGTTCAATACCATCGTTGCGATGTCCAGCGAGGCGCCGTCGGTCACGCGGCGTCCCTCGATGAACGTCGTATCGACGCCGAGCTGCTTGGCGAGCTCGGTCGACTGCGGGCCGCCGCCGTGGATCAGTACGACGCGGATGCCCACCTGGTGCAGGATGCCGACCTGCTCCATCAGCGCCCGCGTGCGCGCCTCCTCGGCGAAGACTTCGCCGCCGACCTTGAGCACGAATACCTTGCGCTTGTAGAGCCGGATATAAGGTGCGGCGTGCTTGAGCGCCGAGACGACGATGGCGCGCTCCGTGCTGGTGCTCACGACTGGCCTCCGAGCATGCGGTGGAGCACGGCCATCTGCGCCAGCATCCGGTTGCGCGCTTCCGGTATGACGACGCTGCGCGGGCCGTCGAGAACGCGCTCGGCGACCACGACGCCGCGGCGCACCGGCAGGCAGTGCATGAAGCGGCAGTCGGTTGCGGCGTTGTCGAACCAGGGTTCGTCGACGCACCAGTCGACGAGCTCGTTGCGCAGCGCCTGGTCGGCGAGCCTGTCGCCGTAATGCCGGGTCGACGACCAGGACTTCGCGTAGATGACCCGGGCGCCCTCCATGGCCTCGCGGCGATCGTCGGTCTCGCGGACGGAGCCGCCGGCGTCGGCGGCCGCCGCACTGGCCTTCGCCATGATGGCGTCGGGCAGCTGGAAGCCGTCCGGCCTGAGCACGGTGACGTCCATCCCGCGGCGCGCGGCGGTGTACAGTGTCGACGCGGGCACGGCCAGCGGCAACGCCTTCGGGTGGTAGGCCCAGGAAAGCACGAACTTCCCGCCGTTAGCCGGAATGTCGAGGTCGTCGAGGGTCTTCCAGTCGGCGAGGTTCTGGCAGGGGTGGTTCATTGCCGATTCCATGTTGATCCACGGTGTGTCGATCAGGTCGGTCAGCGCCGTGAACTCGGTCTCCGCCATGTCGGTCTCGAGGTTCTTGCGTTCCGCGAACGCGCGAATGCCGATGGCGTCACCGTAGGAGGCGATGACCGGCACGGCCTCCCGGATGTGCTCGGCTGCTGCCCCGTCCATGACGATGCCCGGCCGGGTTTCGAGACCGTGGATCGACATGTCGGGCGAGATCACGAAGGAGCCGCCGCCGAGGCGTGTCATCGCGGCCTGGAAGGACGCCAGCGTCCGCAGCGACGGGGAGAGGAACAGCAGCGACAGTACCTTGCCTTTCAGCGCGTCGGGTTCCGGGAGCCGGTCGAGCCGGCCGGCGAGTTCGAGCAGCTCGGCGATCTGTTCGTTGCTGAGTTCCGCCAGGTCGTTGAACGATTTCATGGGTTGCCTTTTCGATTCTAGAGTCGTGCGGGTGGAATGGTGGCGAGTGCCTGTCGCAGGCGCCCGACGTGATGCGTTTCGAGGACGAGCGGCGCGAGGATGCGCAGCACGTGCGGGTCGGCGCTCGTTCCCGTCAGGATATCGTGGTCGAGCAGAGCGGCCTGCACGTCGACGGCCGGGCGGTCGCAGACGAGTCCCAAGAGGAGGCCCATTCCCTGGATTTTCTCGACCGGACCGACGACGCAGGTCTCGCGAATCTCGGCCTCGCGCGCGCGCACGTTCGCGAGCAGGTCCTCGGCTCGGATCGCGTCGAGGACGGCAACCGTGGCCGCCGCTGCCAGCGGTCCGCCACCGAAGGTCGTGCCGAGCGATCCGGGCCCGAACGCCGCGGCGACGGCGTCGCTCGCCAGCACGGCGCCGGCGGGGAGGCCGCCGGCCAGCGACTTGGCCGCGGTCAGGATATCGGGTTCGATGCCGTAGGCCTTGCTCGCGAAGAATCTGCCGGAGCGGCCCATGCCGGACTGCACCTCGTCTGCAATCAGCAGCGCGCCGTGCCGCGCGGTCGCCTCGCGCAGCGCGGTCATGAATTCGGGTGCGAGGTCGAACGCGCCGGCGACGCCCTGCACCGGCTCCACGATGACGGCGGCGACGTCCGGGCCGATCATCGCCATGGCCGCCGCGGCATCGTCGCGCGGGATGAAGCCGGTCTCGAACGGTTTCTCCGGGAAGCCGTACCAGCGGTCGCTGTTCCAGGTGACCGCGGCCGCGGCCGCGGTGCGGCCGTGGAAGCCGTGCGTGACGGCGAGGACCCGCCGGCGGCCTGTCACCGTGAGCGCCATGCGCAGCGCATTCTCGTTCGCCTCGGCGCCCGAGTTGACGAAGAACGCGCGGCTCAGGGAGGCCGGCGCTGCAGCCACCAGTTTCTCGGCGGCCTCGGCACGGATATCGAGCGCCACGGCGTTGCTCTGGAAGAGCAGCAGGCGCGACTGCCGCTCGATGGCGCGCATCAGCGCCGGGTGCCCGTAGCCGAGACAGGCGACCGCGTGGCCGCCGTAGAGATCGAGGATCTGGCGGCCGTCGTCGGTGAAGATGTCGCAACCGGCGGCGCGCACCGGGACGAAGGGAAGCTGCGGATAGACCGGTACGGTGCTGGCCGCCTCCCTGAGCCGCGCATCCATTGCCGCGGCGCGCCGTCCGGGCGACGTGCTCACGTCCACGCCGGCGCCACGGCGGTCAGCCCTGTCGTCTCGGGCAGGTCGAACAGGCGGTTCATCCATTGCATCGCGCCGCCGGCCGCGCCCTTGACCAGATTGTCGATGACCGCGGTGACGACGATCCGGTTGCCGGTCGCGGCAACGCCGAGTTTCGCGTAGTTGCTCGCGACGACGTCCTTGAGTTTCGGCATGCCGGCACCGACCGACACGAACGGGTGGGTGTCGTACGCGGCGCCGAAGAGCGCTTCGATCTCGTCGCGGGTGACGTCCCGCGTCGCCTCCGCGAACACGGTCATGTGGATGCCGCGCGCGAAGGGACCCGAGTGCGGCACGAAGTCCAGCGTGGCCTCCGTACCGGTTGCCGCCTTTGCGAGCGCGACGACCTCCGGCGCATGGCGATGCTCGAGCGGCTTGTAGGCATAGACGTTGCTGTGCCGCTCCGGGTGATGCGTCGTTCCCTGCGGCTGGCGGCCGGATCCGGTGCTCCCCGTGATCCCGCTCGCGGAGAAGTGGCCCGTCGTCAGGCCGGAGGCGAGCAGCGGGACGATCGCGAGCAGCATGGCCGTCGCGAAGCAGCCGGGATTGCCGACGTGCGGCGCCGGCGCTCCGGCGACGTGCTCGGGCAGGCCCGATGAGAACGCGGCGAGGAGGCCGGGTGCACCGTGGGCGCCGTAGACGGATTCGTAGCTCGCCCTGTCGGCGAAGCGGAAGTCGGCCGACGCATCGACGACGTGCGCGTCGATCTGCCGCTGCGCCGCCCGGTCGATGAGATCGGCGAGCATTGCGGCCGATGCACCGTGCGGGGCGGCCGAGAAGATCGCGAGGGGGCTGCCCTCGGGTACGGCCTCGAGCCAGTCTCCGCGCGCTGCAAAACGGGTGTCCGGCAATGCCGGCGCCAGCTGCGGGAAGGTGTCGCACACGGCAGTGCCGGCCCGGCTCTCCGAGACGGCCGCTGCCAGCCTGAAATGCGGGTGCCCGACGATCAGCCGCAGCAGCTCGCCCGCGACGTAGCCGGTCGCGCCAATGACGGCGGCGGGTATGGCGGCACTGCCGTTTGCGCTCACGTCGCATCCTCCCAGAGGAGCTCTGCGATGTGATCGCCCAGGCCGACCGAGTTCGAGAGCGCGTTGATGGCCTTCAGCTCGAGCCTCGACTCGATCTGCTCGACGCCGACCGCGTTATCGGTCGCCGGGCCCGTGACGACGGCGGGCTCGATCGAGTGCTGTTCCCGCAGTATCCGTGCCCCGCCCCAGGCGGCGACCGGATCGTTCGCGCACAGCGCGACCGCGGTCAGCGCATCGCGAATGGCCGTGTCTGCCAGGATGGCCTCCACGCCGTAGGAGCCGAGCAGCCCGTCACCGAGTTCGAGGACGATCACGTCGGGGCGCCCGGCGGCGAGGCGGGAGAGCAGCGTGCGGGTCAGCGGGGGGCCGTTGGCGGCAGTCGTCGTGACGATGCCCAGGTCCGAGAAAATCATCGCGGCGCCCGCGCCGGCATCCTGCATCGCCAGGATGTCGCGCCGCAGCGAGACGCCGGTGGCCTTGCAGGCGGCGACCGTTTTGCCGAGATGCCGGAGCCGACTGACGATCGCGCAGGCGGCGGCGGTCTTGCCCGAGTCCATGCAGGTGCCGGCCAGTGCCACGACCGGCACGCCCGCCATGTCGAGGGGCGGGTCGGTTTCGAGCGTCGCTTCGCCGACGCGCGCCGGGACGCCGATGCGTTCGCCGAGATAGGGAAAGTGCAGCACGGCCCCCAGCACCTCGCAGTTGAAAGGCGGGCCGACGTCCGGGTTGGCCGAGTCGCAGAGGCCCATCACGCCGCCGATGTTGAGGAGCTGCACGGTGTCGCCGACCGAGAGGGATTCCGGCAGGCGGCCGGAATAGCCCCGGAGTGCATTCCGGTGGCCGAGCGCGCCGACGACGATGTCGCCGGCCGTGACCGTGGCCATGCGGCCCGAGGTGAGCTCGAGCTGGTTGTAGCGCGACTTGTTGTTGAGGACGCGTGCGGCGATCAGCACCCCTTCCTCGCACGGTATGTCCGGCGACAGCCGAACGTCGTCCGCCAGGCTGTTGTGCTGCGCGACCGAGGCGATCTTGTCGACGACGACGGTCTTCATGAGGCCGACCCGGCACGCGTCTGCAGGCTGCCCGGCAGCGACAGGATGCGCGCGTAGCCGAGCGCGTCCGCGGCGGTCCACTCGCCCGCCGCCTCGCCGTAGACGCCCCGGGTCGCGGCGAGCAGCGAGTGTGGCGAATCGACGCCCGTGACAAACAGGTGGCCCGGCCGCAGCGTGAAGGCGACGCTGCCGGTCACCCGCTGCTGCGACGACGCGAAGTGCGCTTCGATGTCCCGGCAGGCCAGGTCGAGCTGCTTGCCTTCGTGCACCAGGTCGCCGTAGACGGCGGCGAGCGAGTCCTTGATCCGGGCCTGCTGCGCGCTCAGCACCAGCTTCTCGAGCTCGCGGTGCGCGGTGATCAGCGTGATGGCCGCGGGCGCCTCGAAGGCGACGCGGCCCTTCGTGCCGAGCACCGTATCACCGAGATGGATGCCGCGGCCGATGCCGTAACGGCCCGCCAGGGTCTCGAGCGACTCGATCAGCGCTACGGGCGGCAGCGCCTTGCCGTCGAGCTCCATCGGTACACCGGCCTCGAAGCGGACGACGTGATCGGAGGGTGGCAGCGGGTGTTCGAACGCGTCGGCGGACAGCACCCAGGCGGACTCGGGTATCGATGCCTGAGACGTCAGCGTTTCCCGGCCGCCGATCGTGATGCCCCAGAGACCGCGGTTGATCGAGTAGTCGGAGCCCTGTGCCGGCAGCGGCAGGCCCTTCGACTCGAGGAACGCCAGCTGCTCTTCCCGCACCCAGCTGTTGTCGCGGACCGGAGCGAGGACCTCGAGGCCCGGGCTCAGCGTCCGGAGTGCGACCTCGAAGCGGACCTGGTCGTTGCCTGCTGCCGTGCAGCCGTGGGCGACTGTCGTTGCGCCGCGCGCCACGGCGAGTTCGGCGAGACGGGTCGCCTGCAGGCCGCGCTCGGCCCCCACGCACAGCGGGTAGGCGTTCCCGCGCAGCACGTTGCCGGCGATCAGGTGCCGGATGACCGTGTCGAAGAAATCGTCCCTGGCATCGATCCTGACATGCTCGATCGCGCCCAGAGCGAGGGCGCGTTCCTCGAGCGCCTCTGCCGCTGCGGCATCGATGCCGCCCGTGTCGATCGTGGCCGTGATGACCTCGCGGCCGTAGGTCTCCTTCAGCCAGGGCACGCAGAACGAGGTGTCGAGGCCGCCGGAGAAGGCGAGAATGATGGGTGATGAATCCTGAGATGCCACGGGTGTCTCCCTATTGAACCAGCGTGGTGTTGAGCCTTGCGAGGAGCCGTTTCTGCTGCTGCAACGATCCCGTGGCGACGAATACCGTGTCGTCCCCGCCGATGTTGCCGACGATTTCCGGCCAGCCGGAACGGTCGAGGGCGAGCGCCACGCGCTGGGCCGCGCCGACGCCCGTCCGGATGACGAGCAGGTTCGGCCCTGCGGCCTGCATGCTGCGCACGAGCCCCCCGACTTCCTGCATCGCCTCGTCACCGGCGTCGTTTGCCGCCGGCAGCGCGTAACCGCTCGCCGTCTTGATCGCGCCGAGATCGCGGAGATCGCGGCTGACGCTGGACTGTGTCGCAGTGATGCCGAGCTCGTTGAGCTCGGCGACGAGGTCCTGCTGCGTCCGGGCTACGCCGGATTTCAGGAGACTGTAGAGCTGGTCGCGGCGCTTCTGCCGCTCGGTCTGGTTGTTCGGCATGATCGTAACTGAATAAATATGCGCATAAAGATTACCACATGCGCATATTTACACAAGCCCCTGCCGGCGGTTTTTTTCGCGGCTGGCAAGGGCTAGACTGCCCGCCCGTTGTATCGTGAGTAGCGGACATGTCGCAGCCAGCCCCCGTCATCATCGAAACCGGCCCGGATCCCGTCGGCAGCGTCATCTGGCTGCACGGGCTCGGCGCCGACGGGCACGACTTCGAACCGATCGTGCCCGAACTGAGGTTGCCCGCCGAGCTGCCGCTCCGCTTCGTGTTTCCTCACGCCCCCATCCGTCCCGTGACGATCAACGGCGGCATGGAGATGCGTGCCTGGTACGACATACTGAGCTTCGACGGTGATGGCCGGGCCGACGAGGCCGGCGTGCGCGAAAGCGCCGCTGTGCTGATGGGGCTGGTCGAGGCCGAGACCCGCCGCGGCGTGGATCCCGGCCGTATCGTGCTGGCCGGCTTCTCCCAGGGAGGTGCGGTCGTCCTGCATGCGGGATTGCGCTATGCGACGCCCGTCGCGGGACTCATGCTGCTGTCGACCTACCTGCCGGTCCCGGGTGCCTTCGAGGCCGAGGTGGCGAGGAACGAGGACAGCCAGCCGCGCTCGGTCCCGATCTTCATGGCCCATGGCACCTTCGATCCGCTGCTGCCGTATCAGCTCGGAGTCACCACGAAGCAAACCGTCGAGTCGGCCGGTTACGGGATCGAGTGGCACGAGTACCCGATGGCCCACGGCGTATGCCCGGAGGAGATCGCGGATATCCGGGCTTTCCTGCGGCGTATCTACGCGGGCTGAAAGGTCTCCCGCGTCTCACCGGTTTCGAGGCCGTCGGGGCCGAAGCGTCGCTCGGTGATGTCGATCCGGCCGGTGCTCGACAGCAGCACCGCGGTCGACGATCGCGTACCGTAGTCGGGCAGCACGATGAACGGGGCGGTCAGCGCACCGGCCCCGGCAAAACCCGGGACGGCCGCACTCACGTCGTCCTCCGGCCCGCGCTCACGATCGTCGAGCAGGGCAAGCAGGCCGTCGATATCGACGCCTTCCGCAAGGGCCTGCCGCATCCGCTGCTTGCTGACCAGCGTCTTGTGCCAGGGCGCGTCCAGTCCGCCGTTGGCAACCCCGTAGAGTCCCGGCGCGAGTTCCCGAGCCCGGCCGGCGTCGCGGTTGCTCGCGTAGGCGAGGCTTTCACCGTCGCTGACCAGCAGGTTGAAACCCGCGTAGTGGGCTCCGTCGATCGACTGCAGGTATTCGAGCGGGTCGGCCACGCTCTCGATGAAGCCGGTCACCAGTTCGCCGCGCGAGCGAAAGCGCGCCTGCGGCAAGTCGGCATCGCGGAAATTCGTGACCGTCGCAAAGCGCCCGTTTCTCCCCACGGCCAGCCAGGTCCCGCCGGCCTCGAGATCACGACCGGCGAGAATCTGCGGCTTGTCCGACCACCAGTGCAGCGGTTCGGTCAGCCGCGCATGGAATTCGTCCCGGTTGCCGGCCACGATCAGCGGCAGCGCGTCGTCCTGTTGCCAGGCAACCAGGACGAGGCACATCAGGACGCGTCCGGCAGCTCGAGCCAGTGATCGATCAGCCGTTTCGCGATCGAGACCGGCATGGGCAGCTTGGGAAACTCCGAGCGAAGTTCGTCGCGGGTGAACCAGCGGGCGTCGTCGAGCTCGCCGTCGTTGAGCCGGATGTCTGTCGAGCTCGCCTCCGCGTGGAAGCCGAGCATCAGCGACGCCGGGAACGGCCAGGGTTGAGAGCTGTGGTAACGCACCTTGCCGACGTGAATGTTCGTTTCTTCGAACACCTCGCGGCGGACCGCATCCTCGACCGACTCGCCGGGTTCGGTGAAACCGGCGATCGTCGAGTAGAGACCTTCCGGCCAGGCCGGCTGCCGCCCGAGCAGGCAACGGTCCTCGTGGGAGACCAGCACGATAACGGCCGGGTCGACGCGCGGGAACAGTGTCTTGCCGCAGTCCGGGTCGGCGCAGGCGCGGGCGTTGCCGCCGGCGACCGGCACCGACCGGCAGCCACAGGCGCCGCAATAAAGCGTGGCCTCGTGCCAGAGCACGAGTGCCCGGGCGTGAGCGGCGAGGTTCGCCTGGTCCGGCGCGAGCAACATGCCGATTTGCCGCAGTCCCTCGAAGCGGCCGCGATGCGCGAAGGGTTCCTCGGCGTCGTGCGCGGCGAAGGCGAATACGGGCCGGTCGTGGTAGAGGCCTAAGAAGATCAGTTCCGACTCGTCGTCGATGCCGGTCTCGTCACGGGCCATGAGACACAGCCCCGAGTTTCCCCGGTCCTCGTGCACGAGGCAGCGATGCTGCCACACCGGCATGAACAGGCTGTCCGCGCTTGCCGAGGCCTCGGCAAGCCAGTCGGGGTCCTTGCGGCGTTCGGCCGTCCGGTCGACGAAAGCGCCGGCGAATACGTTGTGATCTTCCATAGGGGTCGCTCGCTGAACGCGGCCGAGTGTACCG
>JAZBNZ010000335.1:0-4937 GCA_036350895.1 Woeseiaceae bacterium | reverse complement strand
GGTGCCGGCCCGGACCGCTCGCCCGACGCGCTCCGCCCGCTCAGCGCTGCCGGTGTAGACGATGCCGGAGAGGCCGTAGATCGTCGAATTCGCGAGCGCGATGCCCTCGGCCTCGTCCCGGAAGGTCTGGAAGGTCAGGACGGGACCGAAGATCTCGCTCTGCACGACCTCGGAGTCATTGCTTTTCGGGAAGATCAGCGTCGGCTCGTACCAGAGACCGCCTTCCCTGAACACCTTGCCGCCGCGCACGATCGTATCGCCGTTCTCGTGCGCACGGCGGACGAAGCCCCCGACCCGGTCGAGGTGCGTCGGGTGGATCATCGGCGAGATCGTCGTGGCGGGGTCGCGGCTGTCCCCGAGCACGTGGGCGTCGGTATAGGCATGAAATTTCTCGAGGAACTCGTCGCGGACGCTTTCCTCGACGATCAGGCGGGTACCGGCCATGCAGACCTGGCCGCTGTCGTCGTACTGGCCCGCCGCTTTCTTCGCGGCCGCATCGATATCGGCATCGGCGAACACCAGCAGGCAGGACTTGCCGCCGAGCTCGGCCGTGAACGGCACGATGTTCTCGGCCGCCGACGCACCGATCCGGCGCGCGGTCGGCACGGAACCGGTGAACGAAATGCGCTTGACGCGGGGGTCGGCGACGAGCGGCGCCCCGAGTTCGGCGCCGTAGCCCTGGACGATATTGAACACGCCGGGCGGGAAGCCGGCTTCGTCGATCAGGTCGGCGAGGAGCGACGCGGACAGCGGCGACCACTCGGCGGGCTTCAGGATTACCGTGTTGCCCGCCGCCAGCGCCGGCGAGCACTTCCAGGTCGACAGCATGAACGGGGCATTCCACGGCGTGATGATCACGGCGGGCCCTGCCGGCATGCGGATCACCCGGTTCGCTGTCCCCTTCGAGGACCAGGTGCGCTCCTCGTGTTCGGCCGCGAGATCGGCGTAGTTCCGGAAATTGAGCGCACCCCGGGGCACGACGCGAAGCTTCAGGCTCTCGAGGAGCATGGCCATGTCCAGGCATTCGACGACGGCAATATCGTCCTTGCGGGCATCGACCAGGTCGGCGAGGCGGTGCATGTAGGCCGCGCGCTCGGCCGGCGTCAGCGCCGCCCAGGCGGGGAAGGCTTCGGTCGCGGCCGCGACAGCCGCGTCGGCCGTCTTCGCGTCGCCGCGCGCAACGTTGCCGAGCACGAGATTCCAGTCGAGGGGCGACCGTGTCTCGAACGTCTCTGCCGAACTCCTGCGCTCGCCGCCTATGTAATGGTCGCCCGATACGGCGACACCGCCCACGTCGAATCGCTTCGTCATGATGTCAGTCCCGGCTGTTGTCGATCGTCCCTGCTTACAGGAACGGTGCGTAGTAGTCGAAGATTTCCTGGTGCGATTTGTCCCTGGTCTCCTCGATCTCGGCCCGCTTGATCGCGACGAAGTTCTCGACGAGCAGCCGGCCGACGGCATCGACCAGCGCCTCGTCGTTCTCGAGGACGTCGAGCGCCTCGGGCAGGGAGTCCGGAACGTGCCGGTCGGTGTTGATCGTCTCGAGACCGTCCCCGGTCTCCGCCGGCGGCAGTTCGTAGCCTTTCGTGTACCCGAGCCGGGCCGCCTGCAGGACAGCTGCCGTAATGACATAGGGGCTGGCCGCGCAGTCGGCCACACGATGCTCGATGCGGGCCGCCGAACCGGTCTCCGCGGAGACGCGGACGGCGACGCTGCGGTGGTCGTAACCCCAGTTGGCCCAGTAGCCGCACAGACTCGCCGGCTTCAGTCGATCGTAGCTGTTGGTCGTCGGCGCGATCAGCGCACCCATGCCCTCGTGGTGGTGTATGAGGCCGGCAATGCAGCCCTTGACGAGGTCGGAGAGTGCGTCCCTGCCGGTACCGCCGTCCATCGCATTGTTGCCGTCCTTGTCGCGGAAACTCAGGTTGACGTGCAGACCGGTTCCGCTCAGGTCGGGAATCGGCTTGGGCATGAACGACAGCAGGTAGCCGCGCTTGTACAGCACCTCCCGGGCCATCGTGCGGAACAGGAAGAAATCGTCGCAGGCCTTGAGCGCGTCGGTGTAACCGAGCGTCAGCTCGAACTGCGGCGAATCGTACTCGGCATTGATCGATTCGATAGGGATACCGCAGCGGTAGGCCGTCTCCCAGATCTCGTCAATCAGACCCTCGGGGTCGATGAAGGGTCCGGTGCCGTAGACGAAGGCACCAGGCGTGTCGTAGGGAACCCACTTGCCATCGGCATCGCGCTGGAAGATGTAGGCCTCGCCTTCGATACCGATCATCGGATCGAGGCCCTCGGCCTGCCACCCGGCGATCGCCCGGCGCAGCGCACCGCGACCGCACAGTCCGGCCGGCTCGCCGTGCAGCCTGAGGTCACCCAGCGCAACCTGCGTGTTCTTCTCCCAGCCCGGCCTGAGCTTGTCGGGATCGAAGGCAATCTCGATATCCGGGAGGCCCTCGAGGACGGCGGCACCTGGCGCCGGGACCAGGTCCTTGAGATAGGTCACCGCGTAAGCGCCGAGGCACAGGCGCACCTCGCCTTTCTTGGCGAACGAGGCCGGCACGTACTTGCCACGGGCCAGGTTCAGCTGATCGGCAAACAGGACGCGGACGCGGTGGAACTCGTCGGCGGGCATGCCTGTACTGGTTGGGGTTGCCGCCATCGGATTTACCTCGCTGTCATCCTTACCGGGAGCTTCTTGATACCGAGAATAAAGTTCGATCTCAGGTAGCTGTGGGGAGCCGTCTGCTCGATCGTCGCAACGCGCCGGGCGAGTTCTTCGAGGACGACGCGAACCTCGAGTTTAGCGAGAAACATGCCGAGACAGACATGCGGACCGCCCTGGCCGAAAGACATGAAGCGATTCGGTTTCCGGTCGAGCCGTATCTCGTAGGGATCCTCGAAGACCTCGTCGTCCCGGTTACCCGACACGAACCACAGCACGACTTTGTCGTCCTTCCGGATCGTCTTGCCGCCATGCTCGAAGTCGTGTGTGGCGGTACGGCGGAAATGCGTCGTCGGCGACGCCCAGCGAATCAGTTCGTCAGCCGCACTCTGCATGAAGTCCTTGTCGGCGTCGCGGAGCTGTTCGAGCAGCTGCGGCTGGTTGGCAAGCGCATGCAGCGCTGCCGCAATGCTGTAGCGGGTCGTGTCGTTGCCGGCCGCGACCGCCAGGCAGAAGAAATTCCGGAACTCGCCGTCGGACAGCGTCTTGCCGTGGCGGGTTGGCTCGAGGATCAGGTTCAGCACGCCGACCTGTTCTCCCGCGCGAATGCGCTCAAGCAGGCCGTTGGCGTAGTCGAAGAGCTCCAGCGCCGCCGGCGAGCGGAACGGCAGCAGTCGATATTCCTCGGTGTCCACCTGGTCGACCACGAAATCCGTGTACTCCGGGTCGGTGTTCGCAATCAGCGCATCGCCTTTCTCGACGAGGAAATCCGTGTCTTCCTCAGGCACACCGAGAATCTGCGCCAGCATGCGCATGGGGAGCTGGCGAGCGATGCGATCGGTCGCATCGAAATCTCCCATCTCCAGCGCCTTGTCGATCAACTCGCTCGTGATGCTCCGGATCTGGTCCTCGAAATTGGCGACGGACCGTCGCGAAAACGCCTCGTTGACCAGCATGCGGAAGTAGGTGTGATCCGGCGGGTCGGTTTCCTGGAAAGTCTTGCGTGCTTCGTATTCGTCCTCGGTCTGGTCCTCGATGCGGATGCCCTTCGCAGAACTCAGCGTTGCGGAATCCTTGTTGAGCTTCATGATGTCGGCATGACGAGTGACCGACCAGAAGCCGCGGCCGTTCTTTTCCTCGCACCAGGCGACCGGGTCTTCGCGCCGCATCCGTTCGAACGTCGCGTACGGCGCGCCCTCGTTGAATGCATCCAGGGACGACAGATCCACGTGCGGATCCGAGGACGGTGAAAAGGGGTACGCCCATTCGCGTTTCGACATGACTTCCCTCAAGCCTCCCAGCTCTGTGCTGATTGCACGTTAGGCGAGTCCTGGCCGAGCGTCTTAGCAGATGCGGACAACCTTGCCGGGGGCGGGTTCGTGCCTGCCTGCATTCGTTATCATCGGGGCCGGTTCAACCAACATCAGTGCATGGAGTCCTAGCGATGGGAGAAGTCGTCGGCGCCGGTATCGTCTCGCACGTACCAACGATCATGCTGCCCGCGGAGACGCGGCGGGAACTCAATAACGGCAAGGAAATAAGCCTCGTTCCCGGTTTCCACAGGCTGCGCGAGGAAGTGCTGGACGTGCTGAAACCCGATACGTTCATCGTCTTCGACACGCACTGCGCGACGCTGCTCGAGTTCTTCGTCCCGTCGCACGAGCGGCGTGCCGGCAAGTTCACGTCGGAGGAACTGCCGCGCGGGATGCGCCAGGTGCCCTACGACATGAAGGGCAGCCCCGAACTCGCGAAACTGATGGCCGAGGAAATCACGGCAAAAGGCCGCCGCTCGAGCACGGTGGACGACCCGTACCTGCCCGTGCACTACGGCACCGTCAACGTGGCTCACTATCTCGACAAGGGTGAAGAGTGGCTCTCGATCGGCATGTGCATGACAGCCGAGGCCGAGGACTATCTCGCCGTCGGCGAAGGCATCGGCAACGCGATCGCGAAGTCCGACCGCCGCGTGGTGCTACTCGCCAGCGGCTCGATGAGTCATCGCTTCTACCCGCTGAAGGACATCCTCAAGTACGAGGCGTCGGACCCGGAACTTATCTATCCGGGCAACCGCGACGCCGACATGAAGCGGCTCGACTGGTTCTACGCAGGCAATCACGCCAGCGTCATCGACACGATGGACGAGTACTACGCTGCGAAACCGGAGGGCGGCTTCGGCCATTACCTGATGATGGTCGGTGCGATCGGGGGGCGTGACTGCCGGGCAAAGGGCAGGCTGTTCAGCGATTACGAGAACTCGGTCGGCACGAGC
>JAZBNZ010000334.1:0-3510 GCA_036350895.1 Woeseiaceae bacterium | reverse complement strand
CCCGATGCCTCGATCGCTGCGGGCAGGTTGATCGTCGGTCGCTGCGGGCCCAGCAGCAGGCGGAGCGGTTTCTCGTTATTCATGTTGCGTCGCCGCGTTCGCGGACCTGCGCTCGAAGCATTCGGGACGCAAAGTGTAACCGCAAAAAAAGGCGGCCGCGCACCGGACGAAGAGTCCCGTGCGCGGCCTGATCAGGCGAGCAGTCCGGCAGTAGCCGGCACGCTCACCGGTTTACCAGCAGTCGGTTGCGCCGCTGCTCGCGCTTTGCGTCCCGCGCTGATCGAGGACGAGACTGCCGCAGTCGGTGTCGTGCTTGGCCATCTGGTTCAGCGGCGCCGCCGTGATCGTGTAGGTCGTCGCGGTGACGTTGGAGAGCGAGACCGTGTACACGGCCGCCGTGTCACCGGCGCCGGTCGAATTGCCCTGGTCGTTGAGGACCAGCGGGTTGGCGGGGAAGCCCAGCAGCGTCAGGTCATTGGCGTAGCGCTTGTTGTCCATGAAGAACTGCTGCTGCCGGTCGGCGATCTGCATGAGTGCCGACGTCCCGGCCGTGCGCTTCGTGTTGACGACGTAGTTCATGTAGGACGGGTAGGCAAATGCCGCAATGATCGCGATGATCGCCACGACGACCATGAGTTCGATCAGCGTGAAGCCGCGTTCGTGTTTGTTGTGGTTCATCCGTAAATCCTTCTTTCAGTCAGGCCGGTAGTGATCCGGCTACATGTCCTCGTCTTCCTGCAGGTACCAGAACGTTCGCCAGCGGGTCGCGACGTCGACGTCGTCGACCTGCAGGTCCGGGCGCAGGATCTTGTTCGGCGGAATCGAGACCACCTCTGCCGGGATGCCGAGCGACTGCAGCTCGACGCTGCGGTCGGAGCGCGTCGTTGCTTCGTCGGGGTTATCGGCGGTGTCGTCCGAGGTGTTGTAGTTCAGCACGGCACGGCCGTCCTGCAGCCCAACCGCGTAGAGGCGTCCGCCGCCCTCACTGGGCGAACAGGCCGTTGCACCCGTGCCCGCCTTCGGCAGGTAGGTCGTGAAGAAGACCTTCCCGTTGATCGTCAGCGGTGTGGAGAGCGCCTTTTCGCCCTGGTCTTCGAGGCCCAGGCGCCAGCCGTTGACGAGATCGATAGAGCAGGTGCCCGCCTGCAGGCAGTTGTCGGTGACATCGCCGAAATCGCCGTGCTGGTAATTCCGGTCGAAGCCGCTGCCGGCCACGGTGCGCCGATCCTTGATCATGTAGAGGAAGTCTCGGGTCAGCCCGCCGCTGTCGAGCGGATTCGGGCGGTTCCCTGAGCCGATGATGACGGCGTCGTAAAGCCCCTTCTCGTCCTGGCTCTGGACGATGTCCGGCCGGTGGAAGAAGCGCCGGTCGACGTCGATGTCCGGTGACCCCGAGGCATGCCGGCCGATCGAGGCGAGCACGGTCGCCCGCCACTTGGTCGTGTCGGCGCCCTGCATGTCGACGCGCCAGACGCGGCCGCCGGTGTCGCCGACGTAGATGCGATCCGTGAGACCGTCGCCGTCGGTGTCGCCGGTCGCCAGCGTCGAGGGGATGCTGTCGACCATGTCGGGGTGTTCGAACACCGTCGTACCGGCGCCGCCGCCACCGCGGCGGACCTTCCAGATCAGGTCGCCGGTCTCGGCATTGACGACATAGATCGCGTTGCCTTCCGAGTCGTTGCTGCCGACCGTGCCGCGCGTGTCCTTGTTCATGTCGTAGCCGCCGGCGAACATGATTGCCGGCGTCGGGCCGGCCGCTGTCCGCACGAGGCCGACGCGGGGATTGGAGAACGTATAGCCGAGTTCCGCGAAGTCGCCCGAGTCGTCGATCGTCCACATCAGGTCCGGCGCTTCGGGATTGGTCACGTCGAAGGCGAAGTAGGCCTTTCCGCCCCGGCGCATGCCGACGTACAGGTAGACGCGATCGCCATCGGCCGCGGATATCGTGCCGTCACGATTCCGGTCCTGGATGAACGCGACCGGCGCACCGTCGATCGTGTAGGGGTGCTTCATACCGACGCCGTTGGCGCGCAGCGTCTTCTGCGCTTCCAGCGTACGGCGCGGCACGAACGCCCAGGCTTCCGTACCCATCTCTAGCCCGCTGGCCGACGTGTTGCGGATCATGCGGAGCATGCCGTCGTTGGTCGCAACAGCGATGTAGATCGCCGGGTTGGCCGGGTCGGAGTGGCCGGCGGCCGTCCCGTAGTTGATCGGCAGCGGCCGCGAATGCAGCGCGTCACCGAAAATCCATTCGCGTGCCTCGTCGACCTCACCGTCGCCGTCGATGTCGTCGACGTCGAGGCCCCGCGCGAAGGCGATCAGTTCTGCGGCTTCGGCACGGGTCGAGACGTCGAAGTCGGGCTGCAACTCCGTGGCCGTGGTCGAGTCGACGTTGAAGGCCGACAGGCTTCGCGGCGTGGCGTCGTAGTAGATTCGACGGCCGCCCAGGCCGTTGGCTTCCTGCGGGCTGCCCGATACGAAGCCAGGTATGCGCTGTCCGGCACCGCCGCGCGCGACGACGCGGCCGTCGCGGCCGGCGACTTCGCCAACGTCCTCGTCGGCCGGCGGCAGTGCGCCGGGCATGGTCCAGTAGGTCAGCGCATCGAAGCGGATGCGGCCATCGGCGGCGACGGCGGGTGTCCCCGTTGCGTCCACGAGTTCAGACGTGCCGGCCGAGTCGTTCGCAGCCGTCAGCGAGAGTTTCTTGACGTTGCCGACCCAGGATGGCTTGCCTTCGCCATTGACCTGGAACAGCGCGATGTACACGTTGTCGGTGATCTCGGCGCGGTTGAAGACGTTGACGGGGACCGAGGCGGCGACGAAGGTCGTGCTGACAGAGAGGATCTGCCGGAAGATTTCCTGCAGCGTCGCGACGAGATCGTCCGGGTTCTCCGACAGCGGCAGCGGTACGCCGGTACCGCCGGCGCGTGCATAGCCCTTCGTCGTGGTGTTGATCTTGGTCGGGTCGACCATGAAGTACGAGGTGACGTTCTGCTTGTCCTCGAGGTCGGGTGCGTCGCCATAGTTGCCGTTGGCGAGGTCGGCATCGTTCAGGTACTGGAGGACGTCGGGAAAGCTACGCTGCGGCGAGCCGAAGCCGCCCGCGTGGACCGGCGCCTCGATAGCCTCGTCCGAATCGTCTTCCTGGTTCGAGACCAGGAACATGAAGTTGACCGAGTAGATCTTCGAGCAGGCCCCGGTACTGCTGATCGGTGTCCTGTAATACGGCCTGTTCTTGGGGCCGGCCTCGATCGAGGGGTCCCAGGCGACCGCCGGGAAGTCCACGTCCAGGTTGTCCCTGTTCGAAGTGCCGTAGTCGGTGTAGCCGTTGTGGGCGTTCATGACGCTCTGGCCGGTCAGGTAGCGGAAGAACTCGAAGAAGAGTTCCTTGCCCTGGTAGGAATGACTCTGGTTGCCCTGCGGTGTCGGCATCGACGCCAGTATGTTGTTGAAGCGGGCCTTGGCACCGTTGGCGTCGCCCTTCTCGAACCTCTCGAAGCCCATCGCGAT
>JAZBNZ010000333.1:0-8860 GCA_036350895.1 Woeseiaceae bacterium | reverse complement strand
CTTGCCAAGCAGCACGTCGACCACGTGGGCCGCACCGAATCGCTGCCCGGTCCGGTAGACGGCCGACAGCAGCATGCGGGCGGCCTCGGTGCCGTCCCATGTCGCGGGCGGGTTGAGACAGTTGTCGCAGTTACCGCAGGGCTCCGGGTAATCGTCGCCGAAATAGGCGAGTAGCGGCCGGCGGCGGCACTCCGTGATCTCACACCAGCCGAGCAGCGCATCGAGCTTCTGGCGATCGTGACGCTTGTGTGCCTCGTCGGCCTCGGAGTCGTCGACCATCTGGCGCAGCCGGACGACGTCCTGCAGGCCATAGATCATCCACGCCTCGGCCGGCTCGCCGTCCCGGCCGGCACGGCCGGTCTCCTGGTAGTAGGACTCGATGCTCTTCGGCAGGTCGAGGTGCGCGACGAAACGCACGTCCGGCCGGTCGATGCCCATGCCGAAGGCGATGGTGGCGACGACAATGACGGCGTCCTCGGTGAGGAAGCGGTGCTGGTGCTCGGCGCGCATCCCGGCGGAGAGGCCGGCGTGATACGGCAGCGCGTTGTAGCCGTCGGCCTGCAGTGATTCGGCGATGCTCTCCACCTTCTTGCGGGAAAGGCAGTAGACGATGCCGGTCTCGTCCGCGTGGCCGCGGAGGAAATCGGCGAGCTGCCGGCGTGCATTACCCTTCGGCTGCACGAGGTAGCGGATGTTGGGCCGGTCGAAGGGACTGACGAAGATCGCCGGGTCGTCCAGCGCCAGGCGCTCGACGATCTCCTCGCGGACGATCGGCGTGGCCGTGGCGGTCAGGGCCATGCGCGGCACGCCCGGGAAGAGCTCACCCAGGGTATCGAGCGCGAGATAGTCCTGCCGGAAATCGTGGCCCCATTGCGATACGCAGTGCGCCTCGTCGATCGCGATGAGTGCGAGCGGCACATCGGCGAGCATCGATCGGGTCCGCGGCTGCACGAGTCGCTCGGGCGCGACGTAAAGCAGCTGGATCTCACCGGACTTCAGGCGCCGGACCACGTCGTCCTGTTCTTCGCGACTCAGGGTCGAATTCAGGAACGCGGCCTCGATGCCCGACTCCTCCAGGGCGCGCACCTGGTCCTGCATGAGCGCGATCAGCGGCGAGACGACCAGCCCGGCCCCCTCCCGGAGCAGCGCCGGGACCTGGTAGCACAGCGACTTGCCGCCACCGGTTGGCATCAGCACGAGGGCGTCGCGACCGGCCGCGACCGTATCGATGATCGCAGCCTGGTCGCCGCGGAATCGCTCGTAGCCGAAGACGTCGCGGAGGATCTTGAGGGCGGGATCGGACATGGACACCAGGGTTCGCGAGGAAAGCGCAGCATCATCGCACAAGGGCGGCGGGCGCTTCATCCCGGGAATATTCGGGGTCAGAGTAAAAACTCGCATGTTTGGGGTCAGAGTAAGAACTGACGCTACCGACACGCCCGCAGTTGTCTGGGAGAGTTTTTACTCTGACCCCAAATTATCAATCATTGGTCGGCGGTGCTTTCGCGGATACGAGCCAGGGCCTTTTCCAGAATGGTGTCGCTGGCCGTGGGCACTATCGGCGAAGGAATCGGCAGGTCGGGCGTCACGCCGTCGCTTTGCAGCTCGCCCGATGGCCGAACGATGTGGGCTTTCGGAAAGCCGACCACGATGCCGGTATTGGGCAGACGAAACGTCTCCATGGCACCGTAGGTAGTCGCCATGTCGGACGTCTTCTCGCCGACGACGATGCCGAAGCCATAGTCCTGCACGGTCGCCGCGACGGTGACCGCGTTGGAGTAGCTGTGGCGGTCGACCAGTACGTAGACCTGGGCATCGA
The DNA here is from genome assembly GCA_036350895.1 of Woeseiaceae bacterium. Taxonomy (GTDB): domain Bacteria; phylum Pseudomonadota; class Gammaproteobacteria; order Steroidobacterales; family Woeseiaceae; genus UBA1847. Next base: position 7,041 of record JAZBNZ010000333.1, on the reverse strand, counting down.
AGCGCCCCGCTTCGCGCGGCTTTACCTCGGGGATCGTGTACTCAAACGTCTCGCCGTACGGCACGGCCGCATAGCGCTCGGCGAAGAAGGCCGATACGCCGGTCGCCTGGCCGGGATTGTTGTCGAGCCGCGCCTGGTTCGACGCACGCGCCTCCGCGCTCGAGCGAATGCGAAACGAGGATGCGAACCGGAACGGCTCCGTCGCAAACCAGGCAATCATGGGATCGCTGAAGGAGTTGTCACCACCCGGGTTCTGGCGCAGGTCTATCAGCAGCGCGGTCGCGCCAGCGTCGATAAAACCGGCGAAAGCGTCGTCGATAAAGCGCACGAAATCCGTGTTGTCCCACAGCGACTCGGGGTTTTCAGCGTTGTAGAACGGCCCCGGCCGAAGGTAGGCGATATCGCCGTCCAGCATTCTCGCTTCCCTCGCCGTCGGGTCCAGCGCGAAACTGGCTTCGGCGGCTTCGCGATGCGCCTCGATCTGCCCGGCCGTAAGCGCAGGCACGTGGACCGAGCGCCGTTCTCCATCGGCGCTGCGAATTTCGAGCGTGAACGCATCGACCGGGCCCGCGTCCTGCCACAGGTACATCGGGAACTGGAATTCGAGCAGGGAATGCGCGATGTAGGGCGTATCCGCCGACAGGTATCGTGACGTGCGTTCGAGCCAGTCCGTCATCGGCGTGCCGTTGAGCGTAAGAATCTCGGTACCGGGCTCGAGCACCGCATTCCCGGAGTGGTTCGCCTGCACGTAGGACCGGCCATCGACGATACGCAGGTCGATCGGAAACAATCGACCGCCGCCGGCACGGTACTCATCGAACGCGGTTCGGTCGTAACCGATGCGCGCATGGGCAACATTCCCGAAGGCAACGAACTGCTGGAAAAGGACCTCGGCTTCCTGCCGGGTCAGCGGCGTCTCCAGCCCGGCCAGCATCTCCTCGAACAGCCGGTCGTACTCGGCCTTCGAACGATGGGCATAGAGATCGTAGTGCGCGTTCGCCAGACCGGCGTAGAGCGCTCCGAAGTCCGCCTTCAGCACCGGAACGGGAATCGACCCCGGCTGGGCTGCGATTGCGGCCGCCGCGAGCGCGAGGCCAGGAAGGGATACGGCTGGTCGAATATTAAGCATGGTGAGAGTCTCCATCAGGTCGGACCCGGATTGAAACGGCCAGGTCCGATCTGGACCATGACGGGAACCGCCTCTTTTCCTCCCGAAACCCTGACGATTCTGTAAGTCCCTGACTGGGCTCGATATGTGGGCGCAGGCGCCTTGAGCCCGCTGTCGCCTTGCCGCTACTATTCCCGCCCCCCTCCAGCAGGCAACACGATGGGCCAGGCAGTGCAATTACAGGTCGGCGACTGGCGCGTAGACGGGCCCGGCTGCCGCATTCACCGGGATGGCGAGCAGATCAGCCTCGAGCCCAAGGTCATGGACCTGCTGCTCCTGCTCGCGGGCCAGGCTGGCGAGGTGGTGCGCAAGGAAACACTGCTCTCGACACTGTGGCCCGGTGTCGTCGTCGGGGAGGATACCCTGGCGCGTACCGTCTCCAAGCTCAGAAGTGCGCTCGCCGACGACGTGCGGAATCCCTCGTACATCGAAACCGTGCCGAAGCGTGGCTACCGGCTGATCGCCGCGGTCTCGACGACCGAATCGCCGCCGGCAGGCGGTCGCCGTTCTTCCTTGCCGTGGATTGCCGGCCTGGCGCTCGTGCTGGCCGTCGCGGCCACCGCGCTGTTGCTCCTCGACCGTGGCGCCGAGGACACGAGCCCGCCGGAAGCCGAACTCCTCGCAAGCCGGGCCGATGACTTCTACATGCGCTTCACACAAGCCGACAACGAGGCCGCCATCGAACTCTATGAACGGGTGATCGCCATGGCTCCGGAATACGCCCGCGCCCAGGCCGGCCTCGCCAACGCACTGGTCCAGCGGGTAATCCGATGGCCGGACGGCAGGCCCGGCGCTGCAACACTCGGCGCCGCGGTCGCGGCAGGCCTTACCGAGACGCCGCAGGCGCGTGAGCTGCTGGCACGTGCAGAATCGCTGGCGGAGCGCGCCGTCGGGCTGGCGCCCGATGATGCGGATGCATTGAAGGCGCTGGGACTCGTTTACTCGGCAGCGGGCCGGTTCGACGACGCGCGCCGGCAGTATGAACGCGCCATCGCACTGGACGGCGACGCCTGGGAGCCGCTGATCAACCTTGGCGAGCTGGCGCAGCTCGATGATGATCCAGCCTCAGCCGTCGATTACTACACGCGCGCCTACGAGATCATGCAGCGCCTGTACGACCGCGAGCCGCAGAACATCGGACCCTGGCACGCATCGCTCGGCGTCGTTATCGGCAAGCTCCACGAAGAAATGGGTAACCCGGAGGAAGCGGAGGTCTGGTACCGCCGGATCCTGAGGTTGTCGCCCTATGAGCCCGAGGCAACCGCCAGGCTCGCAATGATACTCGCTGCCGCCGGCGATTTGCGGGAGGCCCTGTCCTTGTGCCGTAAGCTGCAAGCCGTGGGTTCCGGCCACGCTCTCTGCGACGAGCTACTTGCCAGGCCGGCGAGCACCCCATAGACCCGGAGCGACGATCCTCTCGCCCGAATAGTTTGGGGTCAGAGTAAGAATAGGCCGCGCCTGCCCGCCGATCACTGAGTTTTTACTCTGACCCCGAATATCTCGAATTGGCATATAGTTGGTCGGGCGTCTTCGGTTCCGGTTGCGCCCGCACGAAAGCCGGGGCGGTCCATGGACTTACGGCGCCAAACACCGGGGCGGGCAAGCAAGAAGGACGAGTCTATGAGTACCGTCATCCTGGCGATTGTTGCCACCATCACGCTATTGCTGCTTGCGCTTGGCGCCTGGCAGTGGTCGGACAGGAGAGCGGAGCGGGCCGCCTGGGCAGGCCTCGTCTCACAGCAGCCGACGACTCCGGCGTCTTTCGAGCCCTTGATGGTGTCCGGGCTGCCCGACCCCGCACAGCGCTTCTTCCGGTTTTCGATCGCACCCGGGACGCCGCTCTATACCGTCGCGGACATTGCCATGGAGGGCGAATTCAGTCTCGGCACCAAGGCAGCACCCAACTACATGCCGATGCGTGCACGGCAGATCCTCGCGGGACCGCACGGCTTTATCTGGCGGGTCCGAGCGGGCGACAAAGTCTGGTTCAGTGGTTCCGACGGCGCCGACGAGACGACGAGCTGGAGTCGTTTCCGGCTGTTCGGACTCGTGCCGGTCGCACGGGCGGGCGACAACGACGATCATGCGCGGTCGGCCTTCGGCCGGCAGATCTCGGAGGCCGTGTTCTGGACCCCGGCCGCATTGTTGCCCGGTGACGGTATCGAATGGCAACCGGTCGACGACACCACCGCCCGCGTCACCGTCACGCACAAAGGACTGGTCCAGGCTGTCGACGTTACGGTGAGCGACGATGGACGCGCCACGAAGGTCGTGTTCCAGCGTTGGTCGGATGCAAACCCGGCGAAGAAGTACCAGCTACAGCCTTTCGGCGGCTACCTGTCCGAGTACAGGGAGTTCGGCGGATTCCGCCTGCCCACACGCGTCGAGGCGGGTAACCACTTCGAGACGGACGACTATTTCGCGTTTTTCAAAGCAACGATAACGTCCGTTCACTTCCCCTCCCCAGGTTTGGGGTCAGAGTAAAAACTCTGCAAAGAGTTCTTACTCTGACCCCAAATATCCTGAATTCAGTACACTGCTCATAATCTCGACACTCATCGGAACGAAATACATGGATTCAGACAAGGAAACCGACAAGCTCGCCGTGCTGATCGACGCGGACAACGCGCAGCCGGCCACGATCGATGGCCTCCTGGCCGAGGTCGCCAAGTTCGGCACGTCGAACGTCAAACGGATATACGGTAACTGGACCGACGACCGGCTGAAGGGCTGGAAGACGACCCTGCTCGAGCACTCGATCCAGCCGATGCAGCAGTTCGCCTACACGACGGGCAAGAATGCGACCGATAGCGCCATGATCATCGACGCGATGGACCTGCTCTACACGGAGAAATTCGACGGATTCTGCATCGTATCGAGCGACAGCGATTTCACGCGCCTCGCATCGCGACTGCGTGAAAGCGGGCTGGTGGTGTACGGCTTCGGCGAGAAGAAGACGCCGAAACCCTTCGTTGCGGCCTGCGACAAGTTCATCTACACGGAAGTGTTGCGCGCGAAGGAAGAGGAAGGCACCCCCTCGAAAGCCAAGCCCACCGACGACCTGAAGCGGGACAAGGGCCACCTCGCCAACCTGTTCCGGAACGCAATCGATGCGTACTCGGATGACGACGGCTGGGCACAGCTCGGCCCGGTCGGCAGCAACATCGCCAAGCAGACGCCCGACTTCGACCCGCGCAACTATGGCTACCGGAAGCTCAGGGACCTCGTCAAGGCAATGGGACTGTACGAGTTCCGCGAGGAATCCGAGGGCCCGGGGCACGCCAAGTCGATCTATATCCGCACCAAGCGACGCAAGTAAGCGATATTCGGGGTCAGAGTAAAAACTCCGCGCAACAGAGTTCTTACTCTGACCCCGAATTCAAGCCTGCCCTGCCCTTCGGGGCCCGGGCTTGCGGTGATGCTGCCGCACGCCGGTCAGCGCGGCGATCTTCAGTTTGAAGCGATCACTGCCGAGCGCGAGCCCCGTATTCAGCGCCTTGCGGACATCCTCGACAGCCGCTTCCGACAGTCCTGACGCAACGAGCCGCCGGTAGATCGCCCTCCGGGTGGTCGGTGTTTCGCCCAGCGCCAGGTACTCCGCGTGCGGCGTCCACATCCGCGGCTGTCGGCCCAGCCCGTGTGCCGCGTAGCTCGACCACGGGTAATCGGCAGGAACCGCCGCCATGCCGGCTCTCACGGGATTCAGCTCGATGTAGCGCTGACACGCCAGGAAGTAGCGCCCGTCCTCAACGATACTGGACCGGAAGCGCCCTTCGAACAGCGTGCCGCTCCTCCGATAGCGCCGGTTGAAGTATCGAACGTAATAGCGGCCAAGGAACTGCATGCACCGCGATACCGACTCCGGCGCCCGCGGCGTTACGAGCAGATGCACATGATTCGTCATGAACACCCACGCGTGGATGTCGACGGCGAACTTGTCGCTGCCTTCGCGTAGCCAGTTGGCATAGGCCTGCCGATCCATCTCGGTCGCGAAAATGGACTGCCGATTGTTCCCCCGATGCACGACGTGCACGGGAAACCCCGGGGGACAGATTCTGGGCCGTCGAGCCATGAGCATTCCCTGCAGCGGAATGACCATCTTCAGCGGCCCGGACCCCGCCTGCAGCCGACCATTCTCGCCGGATCAGCAAGTTTTTACTCTGACCCCGAATTGCTCGCGATGCATCCAAACGGATGCGCAGGGGCATCTGTTTCAAAAGGCCAAGGAGATTGCCCATGAAACCAGCGATCGCTCTACTGTTATTACTCGTCCTCGCTCTCGACCTTGCCGATGCCAATGCGTCGGGCGCCGACTACACCGTCACTATCGACGCCGACGACCCTAGCGTCGCGCTTGTCACCGCAAGGTTCACGCCGATGGACGACCGTCTCTTCATGTTCCCCGGCGCCCGGCAACTGGAGCGACGCTGGGCCACGTTCGTCTCCGACCTAGAGGTAAGCGCGAGCGACGACTCGGAAATCGGGACGCGCGAAACATCCGGGGGAAACTGGTTGCTGGACGCAGTGCCGGAAGACGAGGTGACGGTCAGTTACCGGGTGACGCTCGACCACGAAGACCACAACTGGAGCAGCGGCATCGACGGCGCAGCGTATGCCCGCAGCTGGGGCGTCTTCTATACGGGCCGATCCTTGTTCATCGCAAATGGCGAGGACCGTAACGGCATCACGGTGTCTTTCGCACTGCCTCCAGGCTGGCAGGTCACGACGCCCTGGCAGGCTCTGAACGATACCGACACGCAATTCGCCATCGCGGATCACACCGAGCTTGGCGAGTCGATGCTCTTTGCCGGTCAGCACCGGGCCCTTGTCGTGGAAGAAGGGGATTTTGAGCTGCGACTCGCGCTGGGTGGCGAGAACGTCATCGCAAACGAACGTGCCTACGTCGATACCGCGACCGGCGTACTCGACTATTACGTCGAAGTGATGGGCGGAATACCACGACTGCGCTCGGCCGACGGCGTGAGCCGTTCCGTGGTCATCATCAGTGAAGACGAGAACGTCGACGGTGAGGTGATCGGCAACAATATCAGCATGCTCCTGAACCCTGACGGCGACCCCATGATGCAGGTGATGGGTCAGCTCATGTTCGCGCACGAGTTCTTCCACCTTTGGAACGGCAAGTCGATGGTGCCGGCGAGCGAGGATACCGAGTGGTTCAAGGAGGGATTCTCGAACTACTACACGCTCAAAGCGCTGCTTCGCGTCGGTGCGCTCGACGAAAGCACGTTTCTCGACGTACTCGGCGGTTTCTTTTATCAGCGCTACCGGGGCGACAGTGGGGTCGGCACGCTGTCGATGAGCGACGGCTCGCTCAAGCACGACCACTGGGGACTCGTGTACGCAGGCGGACTATTTGCCGCGATTTGCCAGGATCTGTTGATTCGAGACGTCACGAATAACGAGAGGTCCATCGACCAGATGATGCGATCGATGTTCGTCGACTTCGCCGACGGCAATTACACGCTCGACGATATCAGGCGCCGCCTCGGGGCGCTGTCGGGCCGTAGCCAGGACCAATTCTTTGACCGGCATATTACGGGCACCGAGGAGTTGCCCATCGCAAAGCACCTCGCGCTGGCCGGCCTCGACGTCGTCACCAATGACGGTCGGACCAATTTTCAGATCAGCGAAACCTCGACACCGCGGCAAGATGCGATTCGCCGAGCAATGTTCGGTAGAGACCAGTAGTTTGGGGTCAGAGTAAAGACTCCGCGGTGGCGGAGTCTTTACTCTGCCCCCAAACTCGCTCTCCGGGCATCACCCTGCGTAGGCTGCGACCGGCTCGCCGAGCACGTCCATATCCGGCTCGATGCCGAGACCCGGCGCGTCCGATGCGCGCATCCGGCCGGCCT
>JAZBNZ010000332.1:0-5122 GCA_036350895.1 Woeseiaceae bacterium | reverse complement strand
TCGTGCTCGGCGAGGAGGGCGTCCGCATGCATCCTGCGCCGGGCGTGGACGTGCGCTACGAAGGGATCCCGGTGCGGACGCTGATCCTGTCCGACGACACGACGGCGAACCCCGTCAACGTTACCCACGGCACGCTGGCGTGGACGGCGATCCGGCGCGAGAACCGCTACGGCATCCGCCTGCGTGACTTCGCGAGTCCCGTGCTCGACTCGTTTACGGCGCCGGACTACTTCCCGATCAATCCCGATGCGCGCGTCGTCGCGACGCTCAAGCCATATGCCGAACCGCGGACAGCGGACGTCGGCACGGTGATCGAGGGCCTCGGCTACCACCCGGAGTCGCCCGGGGTGGTCGAGTTCGACTTCGACGGCGAAACTTACGAACTCGAGGCCTACACGTCGGGCGAGCGTCTCTTCATCGTCTTCGGCGATCGTAGCAACGGCGTCGAGACCTACCCGGCGGGGCGCTTCCTCTACGCGCTTTGGCCCGACGAGGAAGGCCGCACCGTCGTGGATTTCAACCTCGCGTACAGTCCGCCCTGCGCGTTCAACGATTTCTCGACCTGCCCGGTCGCGTCCCCACGCAACCGGCTTCCGGTCCGCATCGAGGCCGGCGAGAAATTCGACAATCGGCTTTATACGCCGGCCGGTGCCGCCGAGCTCAGGTGAGTTCGAGCGCGAGGAGGGCGACCTCCTTGCGGCCTTGCTCCGTCCGCTGGCGGCCGACGGCCTCGAAGCCGAGGCGCTCGTGAAAGCGCAGGGAGTCCGGGTTGGGCGGCTCGATGTTCACCTCGCAGGTGAGCACCGGCACGCCCGCCGGCATGCCGTCGATGAAATCCCGGTACAGGCGGGTCGCCAGGCCCTGCCGGCGTGCCGACGGCCGCACGGCGACGCGATCCACGTAGGCGAAGCGCGCGAAGTGTTCAGAAAACCAGCGGTAATTCTCGCTACGGTAATCGTAACCGTCGAAGAAACCGATCAGCATCCCGCACACGGCATCGCCCGCCTCCGCGACGCGGAACCAGGGGGCCGTCTCGAAAAACCATTGCATGCGCTCGGCGTCGAGACTGTTGACGGCGGGTACGACCGTCTCGTTGATGGCGAGTACCTGCGGCAAATCGGTGCTGACGGCATCGCGGATGCGGATCGCGCCGGTCATGGTCTGGCGGCTTCCTTTGTGTCCCGGGCCAACAGGACCTATACTGCCAGCATCGCGACACGCCCAAAACTATAACGTCGCCCGTCGCTTCCATACTCGCGCTTTACACTCGCCGGCACCCCTTACTTGTGCCGTTGCCCGACCATTATGGAGGCATCAACCATGCTCGAAATCCGTTTCACGCGCGCCGCCACCGCGGTCCTCGTCCTGCTTGCGCTGTCGGCGCTTGCCGGCTGTAGCCGCAAGTCGTCCGAGTCCGCGGCCCTCGAGAACGAGGCCGGGATCCTGCGCTACGTGCCGGCGGATACGCCTTACGTCATCGTGAACGCAGGGCCCATCGACGACGAGCTGCTCGACAAGATGACCGGCAACAACACCGAGATGATGTCGGCCTATCGAACCGTCTTTGACGACGCAATACGCCAGGCAGCGAAGGAGTACCCGGAAGGCGCCCCCGAGCGCGTCGAGATTGAGCGCTCAGCCGAGTTGATGGGGCGGCTCGTCGAGTTCCTGTCGCTGGACGGCATGCGCGCGGCCGGCGTCGATATCAACGCGTCGATGGCGGTCTACGGCAACGGACTGCTGCCGGTGTTGCGCGCACGCCTGACCGACGCGGACCGTTTCGAGGCGGCGATCGCCGGGATCGAGGCTGATGCGGGGCATGCGCTCGAGCAGGGCGAGATCGACGGTTATTCCTACCGTCACGCCGGCGATGACGAGGGTCGTATCGTCCTCGCGGCCATCGACGACTACGTGGTCATTACCATGGCGCCCGCCGGGTTCGGCGATGCCGAGCTCCGGAGCCTCCTCGGGCTGACGCTGCCCGCCGAGAACCTCGCGGAGGCCGGCACGCTCGCGGATCTCGCGCGAGAATACGGGTATACCCGTCACTATCTGGGCTACGTCGACCTGCGGCGCATCACCTCGACGCTCGTCGAGAGCCGCTCGGGTCTCGACGCGCTTCTCCTAAAGGGGGCGGACTTCGACCCGGATGCGCTGAGCGACGTGTGCCGCCGGGAGGTCCTGGAATTGGCGGACGTCGCGCCGCGCACCGTTTTCGGTTACACCCGGATTGCGGACGACGGCATCGACAGTTCACTGACAGTCGAGTTACGGCCGGATCTCGCGCTGGGGCTTACCGTCCTGCCGAGCGCGATTCCCGGGCTCGGTATCGACAACGGCGGCCTCATGTCCTTCGGCATGAGCCTCGACCCGGCTGCGCTCAGGACTTTCTACGAGGCCCGGCTCGAAGCCATTACTGCGGATCCCTGGGAGTGCGAGTACTTCGCTGAACTCGAGGCGAGCGCGGAGCGAGGCCGCGAGTTGCTGGCACAACCGGTCCCGCCGGTGGTTTACGGCTTCCGCGGCGTGGTCGGCGTGGTCGATCGCCTGGACGTCGCCGCGATGACCACGGGCCAGCCGCCGACCACGGCGGATGCAGCCCTGCTCGTGGCGATAGAGAACGCTCCCGAGCTGCTCACGATGTTCGCGATGTTCAGCCCGGACCTGGCGGCGCTCGACATTCAGCCGGACGGCGAACCCGTCGCCCTGGCCCTGCCGCAAGCGGCCCTGCTGCCGGATATGCCCTACGCGGCGCTCACCGATTCCGCCCTGGTCGTCTCGAGCGGGCAGGGCGCCCCGGCGCGGATTTCACGCCTGCTGGCAGCGGACACCGCAGCGACACCGCCGTTTCTCGCCGTGGCCGGAGACGTGGGGCGCTACTACGAGACGATCGCCGGGGCCATGCTCGAACCCGATGCAGCCGACGAGCTCTCTCCGGAGGCGCGGATGGCGATGGCGGACTCGCTCCGGTCGCTGGCGGCAGTGTACGATCGGCTGCAGGTGAACGTGTTGTTTACGAAACGCGGCATACGGCTGGATGCCGCGATGACCTTCAAGGATTAAGCCCATACTTTCACAGGAGGCTGCTATGCGACGCGCCCTATGGTTGACGGTCGTGCTCTTGAGCGCGACGGCGTCCTTCGCCGACGACGCCGGCGTCAGGAAACTGGATCTGGACGAGATTTCACCGGCGACAGGCGACGTGTCCGCCGGGCAGCCGAGTCGGGAGCAACTCGGCCGGCTGGCAGAAGAGGGCTACGTTGCCGTCATCGATCTGCGCGGCGAGGGGGAGTCACGCGGTTACGACGAGCCGGCGGCCGCCACCGAGTCGGGGCTCGAGTACACGCCGCTGCCCATCGCGGGTGCCGACGACATCAATGTCGAGAACGCGCGCAGGCTCGGTGAACTGCTCGACAGCTACGACGGACCCGTTGTCGTTCACTGCGGCAGCGGGAACCGCGTCGGCGCGCTGGTTGCGCTGCTCGAAGCGGATCGCGGCGCCAGCGCGGAAGACGCGCTCGAGGCGGGCCGGGCGGCCGGGCTGACCCGGCTCGAGGACCTGGTCAAGGATCGCCTCGCGACGGACGACGGCGGCAACTGATTCGTATTGCTTGCGCCGATTGGTAGTGGCCGAAACGGCTGGTCTGCCGCAATGCGGTCGGGCAAACAGGCCGAACTGGCATAGATAAAGGAAGCGCCGGAGCCGCGGGATATGGGTGGCTCCCGGGTTTTCGGAGGGTCCCATGCGCGCCATGCAGCTCGAGCGCATCGTCGATCTCGCAAGCGAGAGCAAGCCCCTGACCCGGGTGGATATCGACGCGCCGACACCCGGGCCCGGCGAGCTGCTGGTCGCCGTCAGTACCTGCGGGGTTTGTCACACCGAGCTCGACGAGATCGAGGGGCGCACGCCGCCGCCGCGGCTGCCGGTGATTCCGGGGCACGAAGTCGTCGGCCGGGTCGCCGCGCTGGGGCCAGGCTGCCGCCGCTTCCGTGAAGGAGACCGGGTCGGCGTCGGCTGGATCCATTCCTCGGACGGCTCCCGTGCCGAGAATATCCACGAGGCCTTCGTCGCCACCGGGCGGGACGTCAACGGGGGTTATGCCGAGTACATGGTGGTCGGCGAGACTTACGCTTACCCGATTCCGGGTTGTTTCAGTGACGTCGAGGCGGCACCGCTGCTCTGCGCCGGTGGCGTCGGTTATCGCTCGCTCGAACTCACCGGGCTCGAGAACGGCCGGCCGCTGGGGCTGACGGGTTTCGGCGGCTCCGGGCATCTCGTCCTGCAGCTGGCGAAGCACCTGTACCCGGACAGCCCGGTGTTCGTGTTCGCGCGAAGCGCACCGGAGCGCGCATTTGCGCTCGAGCTGGGGGCCGACTGGAGCGGCGCAACCGAGGATCGGCCGCCGGAGCTGCCCGGCGCGATTATCGACACGACCCCGGCCTGGAAGCCCGTGCTGGCGGCGCTCGAGCGGCTCGCGCCGGGCGGTCGGCTCGTGATCAACGCGATCCGCAAGGAGGCCGGCGACGCCGGGCTTCTGGCCGGCATTCGCTACGAGGATCACCTTTGGCAGGAGAAGGAGATCAAGAGCGTGGCGAACGTGACCCATTTCGATCTCGAGGCTTTCCTGCCGATTGCGGCCGAGGCGGGACTCCGCGTCGCGACCGAGACCTACGCGCTGGAAGAGGCCAACCGCGCGCTGGCGGAGCTCAGGCGCGGGGATATCCGGGGGGCGAAGGTGCTCGAGATCGGCGCGTAGTGATCGGCGCAACGCCCGATGCCGCGGTCTGTCGGCCATTCGCCACCGGCAACCCGGGAGCCCTTTGCGCGGACTGTGGCCGCCTGATTGCCGGTCACGATCCCCGGCAGTAACCCCTGAAACAGTTGACACGCTTATGACAAAATAGAATATTAACGTCTGTCGCCTCACTTGTTGCATACCGACAACAACAAGTCCTAAACGGTGATATACTCGCTCGTTCAGAGACAGGTTGGTTCGAAAAGCTTCCGGGGTTTGAGCCTCGGGAGCCCAATCGATGTCGAGCGACACGCACAATCAGGAGAAAAACATAGTGGATAGCAAGCACAGCATCAGAAAGGGGATCGTGCTGGCCCTCGCGCTAC
>JAZBNZ010000331.1:0-4772 GCA_036350895.1 Woeseiaceae bacterium | reverse complement strand
GCCCCGCCCTGATCGACTGGCCGTAGCCGACCATCTCCCAGGCGAGGCAACGTACGCCTTCGAGACGAGGAACGACGTGCCGCCAGAGATGCGGCGACGTCGGAATGCCATGCAGCAATACGACCGGCGGGCCCTCACCGCTTTCCGCCCAGCGCATCTCGAGGCCGTCGACGATCACGCTTCGGCTCGCCATCGGCGATGCCCCGGCACGGTGCTGCTTCCCGTCGGTCGGCAAGGCTGCCTCGCTGGAGTGAGCGTCTCCGCTATTGCGCTGCGAACCGGCCGTGCAGGTAGACGCAGTCGCCGCCGTCTGCCTGAACGAGGCGGCCGATGCACCCTTGCACACGACCAGCGAGCGGCAGGTCGTTGGGTGTCCCGTCGAGCTCGCCGTTCGGCAGGAACTTCGCCCAATACCAGTTGTCGCTGTCCGGCGCATAGCCCGCCTCGCGCTGGAACATCATGGTCGTGGCGACGAGGTGCTCGGCGCGCTCCCCGCCCAGAACGTCGTCCACGGTCAAGCCTTCGGCAACGTAGTTGCTCTCGACGATGAAGATGCCGTCGTCGACGGTGAGACGCGTCTCGATCTGCTCGAGAACCATGCCATGCGGTTCACGACCCTCATAGGGGTAGCTGCGGACGGCATTGTCGCCCACGAGGTCGGCGGCCAGGGCCTCGTCGTAGACCCTTTCGGCATGGGCGACACTCGCCTCGTCGCCGAACGGCGCCTCTTCCTGGGCCTGTGCGATGCTTGCCCCCGTCATCGGCGTGATCGCCGCGCTCGCTACCAGCCAATGACGGCCACCTATCGACGGCTCAGGCATCGTCTTTCTCCGTGTGTTGACAGACTGGTAGCGACGGAACGTGGCACCAGTCCGACCGTTCCGACGCGGCGGCCGTTTCGCTTGAAACCAAACGCTCGCTCAACGCGTTGTGATCAATAGGGGCGGCGCGTCACGGATGGCCGCCCGGTACCCGAGGCAAGTGAAGGAGCGCTCGTTATGGGGTTGGTGTTGCTCAGCCCGGCTTTCGAGCAAGGCGGATGGATTCCAAAAAAGCATACCTGCGACGGGGCGAACCTGTCGCCGGCCTTGCGTTGGGAGAACCCGCGCGACGACGCGCGGAGCTTCGTCCTTTTGTGCACCGACCCGGATGCGCCGGGTGGCGTCTTTCGCCATTGGGCTGCCTATGACATTCCGGCGGACCGGCGGGAGCTCGTCGAGGGCCACGGTCCGGAGACCCTCGCCGACGGCTTCAAGCAGGCGATCAACGATTTCGGCAAGCCGGGCTATGCCGGTCCCTGCCCGCCAGAGGGGGACGGACCGCATCATTATCATTTTCGGTTGATGGTGCTGCCCGAGCGGACACTCCCGGTGGCCGCCGGTGCTACATGTGCCGAGGTCCAAGCCGTGGCCGAGCAGAGCGTATTCGAGGAGTTCGAACTGGTCGGTCTCTACGAGCGTTGAGCCGATCGGCAGAAGACGGCCCGTGAAACTGGTCTTTCTCGGCACACGCGGCGAATTCGAGGCGCGAACGGCGCGGCATTACCGGCACAGCTCGCTGCTGGTCAGCTATTGTCGCCGGCGGGTGATGGTCGATTGCGGCGCCGACTGGGCCGGAGAGACGGACGCCGTCGGGCCGCATGCGATCATCCTGACGCACGCCCATCCCGATCATGCCTGGGGATTGAAGGAGGGTGCGGCCTGCCCGGTCTACGCCACGGCGGCGACCTGGGAGGACATTGCGGACTACCCGATCGCCGACCGTCACCGCGTCGACCCGCGCGTGCCGCTGACCATCGAGGGCATGAGCTTCGAGGCCTTTCCGGTGGAACATTCGACCCGCTGTCCGGCGGTCGGCTATCGGATCCGCGCCGGCCGGGTACGGGTCTTCTATTCGCCGGATCTGGTCTACATCCACGATCGCAACGCGGCGTTGACCGGCGTGGCGCTCTATATCGGCGACGGAGCGACGCTCGAGCGCTCCTTCGTCCGCCGTCGCGGCGATCACCTCATCGGTCACACGCCCGTGCGTACACAGCTCACCTGGTGCGAGAAGCTGGGCGTGCCGGAGGCCGTCATCACGCATTGCGGTGCCCAGATCGTCGAGGGCGACGAACGGCGGATCGGTGCACAAGTCCGCGCATGGGGCGAGGAGCGCGGCGTCGCGGTCAGCATCGCCCATGATGGGTTGGTGCGCGTCCTGCGCTGAGCCGTCCCGTCAGCAGCGGGCGCACCATGCGATATCGATGCCGGTACGTCGGTGCGGGGGCGCCGTCGTCTTCGCGCCGCATCGGCTCTGCGGTCGGCACCTGCCGGGCTAGCGCCGCCGCCATGGCGTGCGGCACGCCGCGGTCCTGACCACGTCGTTGATGGCGGCCGGCCTCGCCGCATTACTCGCGCCCAACGGTGCGGCCGGCCAGGTGGGTTGATCGCCGCCCATGCGCTCCGACGCAAGGTGATCGCGGAGCCCTATGCCGGCGAGTGGCCGCTCAAGGTCAAACTCGCCCTCCGGTTCCGCGTCCCATCGTCTGTCAGTTGAGATCATGCCATGACGGTGCGGCCTGAGAGCCGGTGCAGCAGCCCTTCATGTAGGTCAGGCCCGGGTCGATGGTTCGCGTCCAGGCGGTTTGCGTTTCCTCGCTGATTTCGCCGAACGCCTGCAGTGCGGCAAGGAAGGCCTCGGCGAAGTCGTCGAAGTCCTTGGCGTGCAACCCTAGTGGCGCGTGCAGGTCGCGGATCCGTGTCAGCGTCGTCGGCTCGCAGGCCATATCGGCGCGGCGAAAGTTCAAGAGATAGAGGACGGCCTGGTCGAGCTTGGCGAAGTGGGCGTCGTCGCCCAATACTCGGGCGAAGAGCTTCTCGAGGTCGGGCCTTCGAGCGAACAGAATCAGGTAGAACTCGCCGAGAAATCGCAGCCAATCGTCGCGCTGGCGCAAAGCGAGGTAGCTGGCCTTGGCAATGCGTCGATTGTCCTCGAGCACGTTGCTGCCGGCGTCGAGCGCTGCCACCACGTCGGCCATCGTCGCATAGCGGTCGGCCGGCTCGCGCGAGAGCATGCGCAGCAGGATATCGCGCAGGCGCGGGGAGCGCTCCGCCCAGCTGCCGTGGTCGGCCGGTGCGGCGAAGAAGGCCTCCTTCTTCTGCAGGTCGTTCAGCGACTTGACGTCCACGGGTGCCGTGCCTTCGAGCAGTTCGACGGCAAGCAGTCCCAGCGCATACTGATCGGTCTTCTCGCTGCAACCCAGGACGTCATGCTGTTCGGGGGCGAGCGAGCTCATGATCTCGGGGTTCATCGGGAAGCTGCCGAGGGTTGAGACGCGCATGGACATGATTCGGGCGATGCGGATGGCCGGCAACCGCACCTGCCAGGCACCTTCGCTCGGGATTTCGATCATCACGTCGCTCGGCCGGATGTTGCCGTAGACGAGGCCGAGCGCATGATACTCGGCCAAGGCCTCGGCCAGCGTGCCGATGGTGAGGCGGATACGGTCGACGGCGAGCGGCGCTGTCTTGCGCGAGCGGTCGAGAATCTCCTGCAGTGGACGGGCGCGAGGCAGGTAGTCCGATACAAGAAGCCGCAGGTCGTCGCGGATGACGCTGCCATGAAAGCGAATGAAGGCCGGGTGCTCGAGGTCGTCGACCCGGTCGAGGTAGGCCTGGAGTTCCGGCGCGTCGAGTGGCTCGTGCGCCTCGAAGACCTTGGCCATGCGCGCCTTCAGGACACGCCGGTGGCCGAGCCCCTCGGCGAGATAGACCATCGAATGCCGGCCCTTGGCGATCTCGCGCGAGATGCGCAGACCGAAATCCTCTCGGGCAAGCGACTTGACGCGATTGAAGAACTCGTCGTGGAAACCGACGTCGACGTCGAGCATGGCCCTGACGTGCTTGGTGATGTCGTCGATGGTCTTGCTTCGCTTCTCGTCGTCCAGGGCGGCGAGGCTCGTGTCCTTGCAGAAACCCTGGAGATCCGAGAACTCCTCCGGCTCGTCGATCTCGCGCAGTCTGACCCAGACGATCTTGAGCCGCGGGTCCTTCTGTCGCTCGCGCAGGATCGATGGCATCTCCATGTTCCGGATGAAGCGCGATTCGCGGAAATGCTCGGAGACGAGAAAGAGCGCCACTCTGGTCTCGGCGATCTCGTCCTCGATTCGCTCAAGCCACTCCTGGCTCGGCTGAATGCCGTTGTCGGCCCGGTCCCAGAAGATGCGCTCAGCGGGCACGTCGTAGGCGACGAGTTGGCGGTGAAAGCGCTCGGCGTATTCCATGTCCCGATGGCTGTAGCTCAGAAAGATCTTCTGGCGCATGGGCGACTGGCCTTCTGACGGACTAGGAATGCTTGACCGTTATCACCTGCCGCACGACCCGGACACCTCAATTTTCCGGCTGATCCCGACGGCGGCGGATTTCCGGTAGCCGACTGCCTAGACTTCCGGCTTACCATTTGCTTTATTATCCTATTGGTTCGTCGGCGCTGCGCGCCCCTCTACCATGTTGAATAGCGGTTGATCATGTGATGGTTCATGTTCGGTGAAGCGGCGACGTTCTCGAGAATGCCGAAAGGCCCGCCATGCCGGACACGCGGACGGCGAGGATCGCCCCGATCGCGAACCCGCGGTTGAAGCGAAAGAAGTAGCGTACGATCTTCGGCATCGGCTTTCTCGTCTATCGAGTTGCACGCGCGGGTCGAATACGGGGGCGAGGATGTCGAGCAGAAAGACGGCGACCGATACCGCGATCACCGAGATGGCGATCGCCTGCCGCCCCCGGTCGTCG
>JAZBNZ010000330.1:0-6858 GCA_036350895.1 Woeseiaceae bacterium | reverse complement strand
CACCGCACCTCCGTGCTTGTCCGCCATTACCTTCGTCAGCGCCGCCGTCAAAGTCGTCTTGCCGTGGTCTACGTGTCCAATCGTGCCTACGTTCACGTGCGGCTTTGTGCGTTCAAATTTTTCTTTTGACATGTCCCTAATCTCTAAGGTGTTGAATTTCTGTTTTCGGCATCGCAGGCCCGCGCCGGAACGCGCCCCAACGACCCATGATCGCGCCGGTCAGGACGCCTTCCTGAGCACGGTGTCCGCAACGTTCTGCGGGACCTCCGCGTATTTTCCGAACTCCATCGAGTACACGGCGCGGCCCTGGCTCATCGAGCGCAGGTCGGTCGCATAGCCGAACATTTCTGCCAGCGGCACTTCGGCACGGATGACCTTGCCCGAAGGCGACTCATCCATACCCTGCGGGAGCCCGCGCCGACGATTCAAATCGCCCATCACGTCGCCCATATACTCTTCCGGTGTCACGACCTCGACGTTCATGATCGGCTCGAGCAGCACCGGGTTCGCCTTCATGGCCCCGTCACGGAAGCCCATCGAACCCGCGATCTTGAACGCCATCTCGCTCGAGTCGACGTCGTGGTAGGAACCGTCATAGAGGGTAACCTTGCAGTCGACGACCGGGTAGCCGGCGATGACGCCGTTCTCCATCTGCTCCTTGATACCCTTGTCGACAGCAGGGATATATTCGCGCGGTACGACGCCGCCGACGATCTCGTTGACGAACTCGTAGCCCGTGCCCTGTTCCGTCGGCTCGATGCGCAGGAAGACGTGGGCGTACTGGCCGCGACCACCGGACTGGCGAACGAACTTCGACTCCTGTTCGACGGACGAGCGGATCGTTTCACGGTAGGCCACCTGCGGCTTGCCGACGTTGGCCTCTACCTTGAACTCCCGCCGCATGCGGTCGACGATGATGTCGAGGTGCAGCTCACCCATGCCCGAGATGATCGTCTGGCCGGATTCCTCGTCTGTGTGCACGCGGAAAGACGGGTCTTCCTTCGCGAGCTTCTGCAGCGCGACGCCCATCTTTTCCTGGTCAGCCTTGGTCTTCGGTTCGACGGCCACCGAGATCACCGGGTCCGGGAACTCCATTCTCTCGAGGGCGATGATGTGCTTCGGATCGCACAGCGTGTCGCCCGTCGTGACGTCCTTGAGCCCCACCGCCGCCGCGATGTCGCCGGCGCGGACCTCCTTGATCTCCTTGCGGTCGTTGGAATGCATCTGCAGGAGGCGGCCGATGCGTTCCTTCTTGCTCTTGACCGGGTTATAGATCGTGTCACCCGACGCCAGCACGCCGGAATAGACGCGGAAGAAGGTCAGGTTACCGACGAACGGATCCGTCGCTATCTTGAAGGCGAGCGCGGCAAACGGCTCGGCGTCGTCGGGATGCCGCTCGTCCTCGGACTCGTCTTCCTTGATGCCCCGGATCGACGGCACGTCGACGGGTGACGGCATGTAGTAGATGACCGCATCGAGGAGCGCCTGCACGCCCTTGTTCTTGAAGGCCGAGCCGCACATCGTGACGACGATTTCGTTGGCCACCGTGCGTGCGCGCAATCCGCGGCGAATCTCGTCGTCATCGAGCGTCCCGGTTTCGACGAACTTGTTCAGGAGTTCGTCGTCGGCCTCGGCGGCAGCCTCGATCATCTTCTCGCGATACGCTTGTGCGTCGGCCCGGTACTCTGCAGGGATTTCACGCGATTCATAGGTCATCCCCATGCTGCTGTCGTCCCAGTAGATTGCCTGCATCCGGATCAGGTCGATGACGCCGGCGAAGTTCTCCTCCGCGCCGATCGGCAGCTGCACCGGGATGGCGGTCGCGCCGAGGCGCTCTTGGACCTGTCCGACGACCCGCAGGAAGTTCGCACCCGCACGATCCATCTTGTTGACGAAGATCATGCGCGGCACGTGGTACTTGTCGGCCTGACGCCAGACGGTCTCGGTCTGGGGCTCGACGCCGCCAACCGAGCACAGGACAGTTACGGCACCGTCCAGGACGCGCAGGCTGCGCTCGACTTCGATCGTGAAGTCGACGTGTCCCGGCGTATCGATGATGTTGACGCGATGCTGCTCGAACTGCTGGTCCATGCCGCTCCAGAAGCAGGTCGTGGCAGCCGACGTGATAGTGATCCCGCGCTCCTGCTCCTGCTCCATCCAGTCCATGACGGCAGCGCCCTCGTGAACCTCGCCCATCTTGTGCGAGATTCCGGTATAGAACAGGACACGCTCGGTCGTCGTGGTCTTGCCGGCATCGATATGCGCCATGATTCCGATATTCCGGTAGCGCTCAATGGGCGTTGTGCGGGCCACGACGTCAGTCTCGGTGTTTTTGGCAGGCGTAAGAGATCGCGCTTACCAGCGATAATGGGAGAACGCTTTGTTGGCTTCCGCCATACGGTGCGTATCTTCCTTCTTTTTTACGGCGGTACCGCGATTCTCGGCGGCATCCATCAGCTCGTGCGCGAGCCGATGCGCCATCGACTTTTCGCTGCGCTTGCGTGCGGCGTCGATAACCCAGCGCATGGCCAGCGTCTGGCGGCGAGCCGGACGCACCTCCACGGGCACCTGGTACGTTGCACCGCCGACGCGACGCGACTTCACCTCGACGACGGGCTTGACGTTCTCGAGAGCCTGCTCGAGCAGCTCGAGCGCGCGCTCTTCTTCCTTGGTCTCGCGTTCGGTGATCCGGTCCAGCGCACCGTAAATAATGCGCTCGGCCACGGACTTCTTACCGTCGACCATGATCATGTTCATGAATTTGGCGAGCAAATCGCTCCCGTACTTGGGGTCGGGAAGAATGGTGCGCTTCGGCGCCTGGGATCGTCTTGACATCGTTATGTTTCTCTCAGATTCGTTGCTGTCGAGGCGGCGTCCGGGTCAGCATTCTATGCCGGCGGACGACCGAAACCTCACTGCGCTCAGGACTTCGGCCGCTTGGTGCCGTACTTGGAGCGTCCCTGCTTGCGATCCGATACGCCCGCGCAGTCCAGCGTGCCGCGGACCGTGTGGTAACGGACACCCGGCAGGTCTTTAACACGACCGCCGCGGATCAGGACGACCGAGTGTTCCTGCAGGTTGTGGCCTTCGCCACCGATATAGCTCGTGACTTCATAGCCGTTCGTCAGGCGAACGCGCGCTACCTTGCGCATCGCGGAGTTCGGCTTTTTCGGCGTCGTCGTGTAGACGCGGGTGCAAACGCCACGCTTCTGCGGTGACGCTTCCAGCGCCGGAACGGTGCTCTTTGCCCGTTTCACCGAGCGGGGCTTGCGAACTAACTGGTTTATTGTGGCCATAGGCCCTTCGTCTCTTTGTCCAAGTGTTCAAAAGAACGTTAAAAATCCGAGCCGCGCTGAAGAACGCGCGCACCCGGCCGCTGTGCCTTTCTGGCTCAGTGCCGGGTGTTTCGAGCGTCGCCAGGGGCCCTTAATCGAGCCTCGAATGGCGGCGTATCGCCCGCAATGTGAGGGGTCCGCGTCACAGCGGTCCCCGCGTCATGAGGGCGCGCATTGTATTGACGCCGCCTAGGCAGTGTCAAGCAACGCGGGACCGGCGCGCCGAGGCGCGCCCAAGTCCTTGTTTTTATGCGTCGGTGGACGCCTCTTCCGTGTCCTCGGCAGGTGCGTCGGCAGCCTCGGACGCTTCGGCCTCCTCGGCAGCGGCTGCGACCTCCCCGGCAAGCGCTGCCTCGGCGGACTGCGTCTCTTCGAGCTCCTTCAGCTGGTCCGAAAGGTCCTGTTCGCGCGTCCGGCGCCGCTCGGCGTGGTGCGCAAAGCCGGTGCCGGCCGGAATCAGGCGGCCCACGATGACGTTCTCCTTCAGGCCGCGCAGGTCGTCGCGGAGACCGCGGACCGCGGCTTCCGTCAGGACGCGCGTCGTTTCCTGGAACGACGCCGCGGAAATGAAGGATTCGGTCGCCAGCGACGCCTTCGTGATCCCGAGCAGGACCGGCTCGACGATCGGCGGCTCCTTGCCCTGCGCGATCAGCTGATCCGATACCTCGAAGAACCGGGCCTTGTCGATCTGCTCGCCGCGCAGGTAATTGCTTTCGCCGGGCTCGAGCACGTTCACCTTGCGCAGCATCTGGCGGATGATCACCTCGATGTGCTTGTCGTTGATCTTCACGCCCTGCAGACGGTAGACGTCCTGGATTTCCTTGACCAGGTAATCGGCCAGGTCCTCGACGCCCTGCAGGCGCAGAATGTCGTGGGGGTTCGGTTCGCCGTCAGCAATGACTTCTCCGCGTTCGACCTGCTCACCCTCGAAGACGTTCAGGTGACGCCACTTCGGAATCAGCTCCTCGTGGCTGTCTCCCGCCTCGTCAGTGATGACGAGTCGGCGCTTGCCCTTGGTTTCCTTACCGAAGCTCACCGTACCGGTATGCTCGGCCATGATCGCCGGATCCTTCGGCTTGCGGGCCTCGAACAGGTCGGCAACACGCGGCAGACCACCGGTGATGTCGCGCGTCTTCGAAGACTCCTGCGGGATACGCGCGATGACGTCGCCGACGGCAACCTCGGCACCGTCCGACAGGCTGATGATCGCCCCGACAGGCAGAGCGTAGACCGCCGGGATGTCGGTGTTCGCGAAGCAAATGTCGCTGCCTTCCGCATCGACGAGTCGGGCGACCGGGCGCAGATCCTTGCCCGCACTGCCGCGGCTCTTCGGGTCGAGCACGACAATCGAGGTCAGGCCGGTGAATTCGTCCACCTGTTCGGTGACGGTAACGCCGTCGACGAAGTCCTCGAACTTGATCTTGCCCGCCACCTCGGTGATCACCGGGTGGGTGTGCGGATCCCAGGTCGCTACGACCTGTCCCTGCTTGACCTCGTCGCCGTCCTGAACGGTGATCGTGGCGCCGTAAGGAACCTTGTAACGCTCGCGCTCGCGGCCGAGTTCGTTGAGAACCGAGATTTCACCGGAACGCGACACCGCGACCAGGTAGCCCTTGTGATGGGCCACGGTCTTGATGTTGTTGAGCTTCACAACGCCGTTCGACTTGATCTCGATGTTGTTGACGGCGGCCGAACGGGATGCGGCGCCACCGATGTGGAACGTACGCATCGTCAGCTGCGTGCCGGGCTCGCCGATCGACTGGGCCGCGATGACGCCGACCGCCTCACCGATATTGATGCGGTGACCGCGCGCGAGGTCACGGCCATAGCACTGTGAGCAAACGCCGTAGCGGATTTCACAGGTAATCGGTGACCGCACCATGACGTGGTCGATCGAGTGGTCCTCGAGGCGCTGAACGGCAGCCTCGTCGAGGAGTGTGCCGGCATCGAAGGCGACCTTGTCGGTACCCGGAATCAGCACGGCTTCCGCGAGCACGCGCCCGAGGACCCGCTCACGAAGCGGCTCGACGACGTCACCACCCTCGACGAGCGGCGACATCGAGACACCGTTCTGGGTGCCGCAATCGGGCTCCGTGACCACGAGATCCTGCGCGACGTCGACGAGACGACGGGTCAGGTAACCGGAGTTGGCCGTCTTCAGTGCCGTATCGGCAAGACCCTTACGGGCACCGTGGGTCGAGATGAAGTACTGCAGGACGTCCAGGCCTTCACGGAAGTTCGCAGTGATCGGCGTCTCGATGATCGAGCCGTCCGGCTTGGCCATCAGGCCGCGCATACCGGCAAGCTGGCGAATCTGCGCCGCGGAACCACGAGCACCGGAGTCGGCCATCATGTAAATCGAGTTAAACGACTCCTGCTCAACCTCGTTGCCCTTGCCGTCAATGACGGTCTGGGTGCCGAGCTTGTCCATCATCGCCTTCGCGACCTGGTCGTTGGTACGCGACCAGATGTCGACGACCTTGTTGTAGCGCTCGCCGTCGGTCACGAGGCCGGAGGCGTACTGTTCCTGGATATCCTTAACCTCGGCTTCGGCGCGGGTGAGGATTTCTTCCTTGCTCTCCGGCACCACCATGTCATTGACGCCGATGGAGATACCGGCACGCGTGGCGAGGCCGAAGCCCGTGTACATCAGCTTGTCCGCGAAGACGACGGTCTGCTTGAGGCCGAGCTGGCGATAGCACGCATTGATGACGTTCGAGATCGCCTTCTTGGTCATCGGACGGTTCACGAGATCGAATGACAGTCCGGCCGGCAGGATTTCCGACAGGAGTGCGCGGCCGACGGTGGTGTCGACGACCTTGACCAGGCGGACGTGGTTGCCCTCGTCGTCTGTCTCCGATATCGGGGCACGCACCTTGACGGTAGCCTGCAGTTCGGCGTGGCCTGCCTCGAAGGCACGGCGCGCCTCGTCGATGCTCGAGAACATCATGCCCTCGCCCTTCGCGTTAACGCGGGTGCGGGTCATGTAATACAGGCCGAGTACGACGTCCTGTGACGGCACGATGATCGGGTCGCCGTTAGCGGGCGACAGGATGTTGTTCGAAGACATCATCAGCGCGCGCGCTTCCAGCTGCGCCTCGAGCGAGAGCGGCACGTGTACGGCCATCTGGTCGCCGTCGAAGTCGGCGTTGAACGCCGTGCAGACGAGCGGATGGAGCTGGATGGCCTTGCCTTCGACCAGCACCGGCTCGAACGCCTGGATACCGAGACGGTGCAGCGTCGGCGCACGGTTCAGCATGACCGGGTGCTCGCGGATCACTTCCTCGAGAATATCCCAGACCTCGGGGCCTTCGCGCTCGACGAGCCGCTTGGCGGCCTTGATCGTCGTCGCCTCGCCGCGCAGCTGCAGCTTGGAGAAAATGAAGGGCTTGAACAGCTCGAGCGCCATCTTCTTCGGCAGGCCGCACTGGTGCAGCTTGAGCGTCGGGCCGACCACGATGACGGAGCGGCCGGAGTAGTCGACGCGCTTGCCGAGCAGGTTCTGCCGGAAGCGGCCCTGCTT
>JAZBNZ010000329.1:0-13973 GCA_036350895.1 Woeseiaceae bacterium | reverse complement strand
GGCGCGCGGCGTCGAGGGCATTCAGCACGTCCGCCACCAGGTCTTCCGCGCTCTCCAGCCCGACCGACAGCCGCACCAGGTTCGACTTTATGCCGGCATTCCGAAGCGCCTCGGGCGTCACCGCCGCGTGCGTCATCGTCGGCGGATGACAGACCAGGCTCTCGACGCCGCCGAGGGACTCCGCCAGCGAGAAGAGCTCCAGCGTCTCTACGAACGTCTTGACCGCAGCGTCCCCGCCGTCGAGTTCCAAGGACAGCATGCCGCCGAAGCCGCTCTGCTGCCGCTTGGCGAGTTCATGTCCCGGGTGGGACTCGAGACCTGGATAGTAGACCCGGCGCACACCGTCGTGCTCGTTCAGGATGTTGGCCAGCAGGCTCGCAGTCGCCTCGTGTTCCCTGACGCGAACGTTCAGCGTCCGGATGCCGCGCAGGGTCAGGAAGGCGTCGAATGGCGCGCCGGTGATGCCGAGACAATTTGCCCACCAGGTGAGCTCTTCCGACAGTTCCGGCGTCGCCGCCACCACGCAGCCACCGACAACGTCACTATGGCCGTTGATGTACTTGGTCGTGCTGTGAATGACCAGGTCGGCGCCGAGCGAGATCGGTTGCTGCAGCGCCGGCGAGAGGAAAGTGTTGTCGACGGCCAGGAGCGCTCCAGAGGAGTCCGCGAGTTCCGCAACGGCCGCGATATCGACGATCCGCAGCAAGGGGTTCGACGGCGTCTCCACCAGTACCAGGCGCGGTTTCCGCGCGCACGCCTCCGCGAGTGCTTCGACATCGGTCTGGTCCACGAATGCGACCTCGAAGTGTCCCTTGCGGGCCAGGCTCGAGAACAACCGGAAAGTACCGCCGTAACAGTCGTGCGGCGCAACCAGCAGGTCCCCGGGCTCGAGCAGCTGGGTCACGAGCGTCAGCGCCGCCATGCCGGACGAGGTCACGACTGCACCGGAGCCGCCCTCCAGCGCCGCGAGGGCCTCCCCCAGGGCATCCCGGGTCGGGTTCCCGGAACGCGTGTAGTCGTAGGCACGTTTCTCGCCGAAGGCGCGGAACGAAAAATTCGTCGACAGGTGCAGCGGTGGAACGACCGCGCCGTGCTGCTCGTCGGATTCGATTGCGGCGCGGACGGCGCGCGTGGCCGTACTCAGGTTGGAATTCATGCTGTCGGTCTCCACTCGGGTTCCTCGAATTACGCTCATCGGAACCCTGCGGAGACGCAAGGGAGGGGATATCGCGCCCTTCAGCCGGTAGCGTGCTGCGCGAACCCTCATCTTTCGGCGTGCTGCTGCACCGCCGCAGGAGTTGGCACCTTTTCAGAGTGGTTAGCTCTGCTGGTTGCCCCGGCGTCTAAGGGCCTATCCCTCAGCCGGTCTCGATGAGTGACTCGAAGTCTATGGCGTTCGGCCGCAGAGCGTCAAGCTCTTAAAGCGGATTTCACGGCGTGCGTCACAGGCGCCCGTTGCGGCCGGCACGCGCAGGAAAACGTTACATTTTGGAGCTTGCAGGCTGGTGCAACATGTAATAGCGTAATAGCACGTTAATACATTAGTGCACCGCCAGATGAAACCGAATCGCAGCGACACATCGGTCGACCAGGCCGAGGCCGAAGAGGCCCTCTTCCGGGCACTGATCAGCCTCACCACTGTCGAAGAATGCCGCAGTTTCCTCCGGGATCTGTGCACGCCCGCCGAACTGCAGGCCCTCGTGGATCGGTGGCAGGTCGTCGAACTCCTGACGCAGGATCTGCCCTACCGAAAGATTCATGACCTGACCGGGGTCAGCGTCACGACGATCGGTCGGGTCGCGAGATTTCTCAACGAGGGTTTCGGCGGCTACTCGGTGGCGCTGGAACGCACCCGGCAACACACTCACAGCTAGGACACCCACTATGGATACCCCTGCGCAGCGCATCAAGATTGCGGTGCAGAAGAACGGCCGCCTGACGGAACACTCGCTGGACCTCCTCGAGCGCTGCGGCCTCAAGTTCATTCAGAGCAAGGACCAGTTGTTCTGTTTCGGCGAGAACATGCCGATCGATCTCCTGTTAGTACGCGACGACGACATCCCGGGACTCGTGCACGACGACGTCTGCGATCTCGGCATCGTCGGTCGTAACGTCGTCGAGGAGAAGCGCCTCGAGCTCGAGTTCGCCGGCAAGGAGGCGCTCTACAAGCAGGTCTTCGAGGTCGACTTCGGCCACTGCCGACTCTCGATTGCGGCGCCCGATGGCACCGAGTACGACGGCCCTTCTGACCTCAATAACACAAAGATCGCAACGAGTTACACTAATCTTCTCAGAAACTGGCTGAATCAGAACTCGGTCGATGCGGAGATCGTCTACTTTTCCGGGGCGGTCGAAATCGCGCCCAGGCTCGGCAAGGCGGAGTACATCTGCGATCTCGTCTCGACCGGTGGCACGCTCAAGGCCAATGCGCTGCGGGAGGTCGACACGCTGCTCGACAGCGAAGCGATCATCATCCAGACGCTGAAACCCCTCGAGGCATCGAAGCAGGCGCTGGTCGACAAGATCCTGCAGCGACTCGACGGCGTCCTGCAGGTGCGCGAAAGCAAGTACATCATGCTCAACGCGCCGAAGGCCGCCCTCGAGCAGATCTCCGCTCTCCTGCCGGGAAGCGAGGCGCCCACGGTAGTTCCGCTGGAGGGCTCGTCGGACCGCGTCGCCGTGCACGCGGTCTGTACCGAGAACGTCTTCTGGGAAACACTCGAAAACCTGAAGGCAGCAGGCGCGACCTCGCTGCTCGTCCTCCCGATCGAAAAGATGCTGGCCTGAATACCATGCTGAACGTCATCCAGTGGCAAGAGCTCGGCCTGGCCGGACAGTCGGCAGCCCTCGAGCGCCCCGCCGTCGCGGCCGACGAATCGATTCGTGAACGTGTCGCCGCAATCATCCGTCAGGTTCGCAGTGACGGTGACGCCGCGCTGCGCGCCCTGACCCACCGCTACGACGGCGCCGAACTGGACTCGCTCCGGGTCGACGCCCGGGAACTGGCGGCGGCGGAAGCCGCCCTCGATGCCGAGGCCGTGGCTGCCATCGACCTCGCGATCGACAACGTCCGGCGCTTCCACGAGGCGCAGGTACCGGAAGCCATTGCGGTTACGACGATGCCCGGCGTGCGCTGCGAGCGTCGTCACCACGCCATCGAGGCCGTCGGGCTTTACGTGCCGGCCGGCACGGCGCCCCTGCCCTCTGCCGCCATCATGCTCGCCGTGCCTGCCGCGATTGCGGGATGCCCCACGCGCATCCTCTGCACGCCGCCGCGGCCCGACGGCAGCGCGGATCCCGCCGTGCTGGTCGCCGCCACGCGCGCGGGCGTCACGGATATCTTCAAGGTCGGGGGCGCGCAGGCAATTGCAGCGATGGCCTACGGCACGGAGAGTATCCCCAAGACCAGCAAGATCTTCGGCCCGGGCAACGCCTGGGTCACCAGCGCGAAGTCACAGGTGAGCGCGGACGCGCACGGAGCGGCCATCGACATGCCCGCGGGTCCGTCCGAGGTGCTGGTGCTGGCCGACGACAGCGCGTCGGCCGAATTCGTAGCCTCCGACCTGCTGTCGCAGGCGGAGCACGGCACCGACTCCCAGGTAATCCTGGTCACGACGAGCGCGACGCTCGCGAACGCCGTAGCGGCCGAGGTCGAGCGCCAGCTGGCATCACTCGGCCGGGCCGACATTGCGCGGGAGGCCATCGGCCATTCGCGCGCGATCATCGTTAACGACCTCGACGAGGCGGTGGCGGTAAGCAACCGCTATGCGCCGGAACACCTGATCGTGCAGACGGCGGACCCGAGGGCCCTCCTCACGAATATCATCAACGCAGGCTCGGTGTTCCTCGGCCCCTGGACGCCGGAATCGGTCGGGGATTATTGCAGCGGGACCAATCACGTCCTGCCGACCTACGGCTTTGCGCGCAACTACAGCGGGCTCGGCGTGGACCAGTTCCTGCGCAGCATGACCGTGCAGGAGTTGTCGCGCGAGGGACTGGTCGGCCTCGCCCCGGCCGTCGTGACGCTGGCCGGACTCGAGGGGCTCGATGCGCACGCGAATGCAGTGACCCTGCGGCTGGAGTCGGAAGCATGAATATCGTCGACCTTGCCCGGCCGGAGATCCGGCGGTTGCGGCCCTATGAAGCCGCGATCCAGGTGACCGACACCATCCGGCTGAACGCCAACGAGGCGCCGTGGACCAGCGGCGCCGACCCGTTCCGGCGCCCGCTCAACCGGTATCCCGAAATCCGGCCCGCGCGGCTGCGCGATGCCCTCGCCGTACGCTTCGGGGCATCGCCCGCAGGCCTGCTGGTGACACGGGGCACGAGCGAGGCAATCGATCTCCTCGTCCGCGCATTTTGCCGTGCCGGCATCGACAACATCGTTACCACGCGGCCCACGTTCTCGATGTACCGCCATTATGCCGAGGTCCAGGGCGCGGCCATCCGGGAAGTCCCTACCGACCCGGACCGCGACTTCGTGCCCGACATCGACGCGCTGCTCGGAGCCTGTGACGCGAACAGCCGGCTGGTCTTCCTGTGTTCACCGAACAACCCGACCGGCACGGTGCTTCCCCGCGAGCTTATCGAGAGCGTACTCGATGCCCGCCGTACCGGCTCGGTCGTCGTGGTCGACGAGGCCTACATCGAGTTCTCGGAGGAAAAGAGCGTCGTCGAGTTGCTCGACGCCTACCCGAACCTCGTCGTCTTGCGGACACTCTCGAAGGCGCTTGCGTTCGCCGGCGCGCGCTGCGGTGCCGTCATGGGGCCGCCCGGCGTGATCGACCTGCTCAACGCCATCCAGGCCCCGTACGCGATGTCGACCCCGGTCGTCGAGTGCGTCGAGGATGCGCTCTCGGACCGGTGGCTCACCGAGGCGAACCGCAAGGTAGCGGAGATCGTCGCGGCGCGCGGCGAGCTTGCCGAGGCTCTCGGGCGCCTGTCCTTCGTCGAACGCGTCTGGCCCAGCGAGGCGAATTTCCTGCTGGTCCAGGTCGGTGACGTCGACGCGGTCATGGCCGCGTCACGCGACGCCGGCATACTGCTGCGCTATTTCGGCGGCGACCTCGGCAATTGCGTCAGGATCTCGGTGGGTACAACGGCCGAAAATCGCGCGTTGCTCGATGCGCTCACACCGCTGGATAAACGCTGACATGGCTCGCAAAGTACTGTTCATCGATCGCGACGGGACTCTCATCGAGGAACCCGGCGACAAGCAGGTCGACACGCTCGCAAAGCTGCGCCTCCTGCCCGGCGTCATCCCGGCGCTCCTCGAGATTCGCGCCGCAGGCTACGAGCTCGTGATGGTGAGCAACCAGGACGGTCTCGGCACGGACTCGTTCCCGGAAGGCGATTTCACGGAGCCGCATGAGCTGATGCTGCACCTCTTCGAGTCACAGGGCATACGCTTCGACGAGATCTTCATCTGCCCGCACCTGCCGGCCGACGGCTGTGAGTGCCGCAAACCGAGAACGGGCCTCCTGACCCGCTACCTGGCGTCCACCCACCTCGATCTCGATCGCTCGGCGGTGATCGGCGACCGGGAGACGGACCTCGAGCTGGCGCACAACATCGGTGTGCGCGGCATCCTGATCGGTGGCAGCGAGGGCCTCGACTGGGCACGAATCACGGAGCTCCTGTGCCGCTCGGAGCGGCTCGCGACCGTCGAGCGCACGACGCGCGAAACCTCGATCCGGGTCACGGTCAATCTCGACGCCGAAGGTGACACGACGGTCAGCACCGGCATCGGCTTCTTCGATCACATGCTGGAACAGATTGCCAAGCATGGCGGCTTCAGGCTCCAGCTCGAGACCCGGGGCGATCTCGAGGTCGACGAGCATCACACGGTGGAAGACACGGCCATCTGCCTCGGCACAGCGCTCCGTGACGCCCTCGGTGACAAGCGTGGCATCGGCCGCTACGGCTTCACCGTGCCGATGGACGAGAGCGAAGCCCGCTGCTCGCTGGACCTGTCGGGCCGCGGGGCGTTCGTCTTCCGGGGCAGCTTCCCCCGCGACAACGTCGGCACCCTGTCGACCGAGATGGTGGAGCACTTCTTCCGCTCGCTCGCGGAATCGCTCGGTGCCGCGCTGCACCTCGAGGTCCGCGGCGAAAACACGCACCACATGGTCGAAGCCTGCTTCAAGAGCTTCGGTCGCGCACTTCGCCAGGCCATCCGGATCGAGGGCACGGAACTGCCGTCGACGAAAGGTATGCTGCAGTGAGCGGGCGCGTCGCGATCATCGACAGCGGCGGCGCCAACATTGCCTCCCTGACCTTTGCTTTCGAGCGTCTCGGCATCGAGGCGACACTCACGCGCGACGCAGACATCATCAGCGCGGCGGACCGAGTGCTGCTGCCCGGCGTCGGCGCCGCGCGCGACTCGATGCTGCGCCTGCGCGAGGCCGGATTGATCGACGTCATACGCAGCCTGACGCAGCCGGTGCTGGGTATCTGCCTCGGAATGCAGCTGCTCGCAGACGCATCCGAGGAGGACGACACGGAATGCCTGGGCGTGATCCCGGGCATCGCCCGCAAGCTCGCGGCGAGCGTCGACGCGCCGGTGCCGAACATGGGCTGGTGCCCTGCGCGCCACGACGGCACGCACCCGATACTGGCCGGAATCCCGGACGGTGCCTATTTCTATTTCGTCCACAGCTATGCGCTGCCCGTCACCGAATACACGGTAGCCACGGCGGCCCACAGCCGGGATTTCTCGGCGGTCGTCGCGAAAGACAACTTCGTCGCCGCCCAGTTTCATCCGGAGCGCTCTGCAAGATACGGCGCGATGCTGATCCATAATTTCATCCGGAGCGGTACATGAAACTGATTCCCGCCATCGACCTCCGCGCCGGGCGCTGCGTGCGCCTCTTCCAGGGCGATTTCGACCGGCAGACCGAGTACTCCGACGATCCCGTCGGCATGGCGCGGCGCTTCTCTGAATTGAACGTCGAGGACCTGCACGTGGTCGACCTCGACGGCGCAGAGTCAGGCAAGCAGATGAATCGCGCGATCGTGACCGCAATCGCCCGCGAAACGCCACTCGCGGTCCAGCTCGGCGGCGGAATTCGGGATGCGGAAACGATCCGGGGCTGGCTGGACAGCGGCGTCACGAGATGCGTCATCGGCAGTGCCGCGGTGACCGCGCCAGGCGAGGTTCGCGGGTGGCTGGACACGTTCGGGCCGGATCGGATCGTACTGGCCCTCGACGTACGCATCGACGACGGGGACACGCCGCGGCTTACGACCCACGGCTGGACCAGGACCAGCTCCATGACGCTCTGGGACGCTTTGGACGACTATACGGGCGCAGGGCTCCGGCACGTGCTGTGCACGGATGTGAGTCGTGACGGCGCGATGACCGGCCCGAATGTGGCGCTCTACGAGCAGGTCCTGGCCCGCTACCCGGGCCTGCTCCTGCAGGCGTCCGGTGGCGTCCGCGACATTAACGACCTCCATTCCCTGAGCGCCGCGAACCTGCCCGCCGCCATCAGCGGCCGGGCCCTGCTCGACGGCGCTATTACCGCAGACGAGGTGGCATCATTCCCGCAAGACGCATAATCCCCTGCCTGGACGTGCGCGACGGCCAGGTCGTCAAGGGCGTCCAGTTCCGCAATCATCGCGTGGTCGGCGACATCATCGAGCTGGCCGCACGCTACAGTTCGGAAGGCGCCGACGAACTGGTGTTCTACGACATCACCGCCAGCCCGGACGGTCGCAGCGTCGACCGGAGCTGGGTGACCGCAGTGGCCCGCGAGATCGACATTCCTTTCTGTGTCGCCGGCGGCATCCGCTCGATCGCGGATGCGGAGTCCGTTTTGAACAAGGGAGCCGACAAGATCTCGATCAATTCCCCGGCGCTCGAGAAGCCTGCTCTCATCAGCGAACTGGCGGAGCGTTTCGGCTCACAGTGCGTCGTGCTCGGTGTCGACAGCCGTGAAGAGAACGGCGAGTACCTCGTCTACCAGTACACCGGCGACCCGGACAAGACGACCGCTGCGAAACGCCGCACGCTCGACTGGGTGCAGGAGGCGCAGGAGCGCGGTGCCGGGGAGATCGTGCTGAACTGCATGAACCAGGACGGCGTGCGCCAGGGCTACGACGTGACGCAGCTTGCGGCGGTGCGTGCAGTGTCCCTCGTTCCGCTGATCGCCTCGGGCGGCGCCGGCAACCGCGAACACTTCAGGGACGTGTTCGAGCGTGCACGGGTCGACGGCGCCCTCGCCGCCAGCGTGTTCCATAGCGCCGAGATCGATATCGGCGAACTCAAGGCGTGGCTGCTCGACAGCGACATCGACGTGAGACCCCCGGAGAGCATCACATGAGCGACAACGCGCTTGCGTTCCTCACCCGCCTGGAAGACATCATTGCCGATCGGGCGGGCGCGGACGCGGACTCCAGTTACACCGCGCGGCTGCTTGCCGAAGGCACCCGCCGGGTAGCGCAGAAGGTCGGCGAGGAAGGCGTCGAGGTTGCACTGGCCGCGTCGGCCGGCGACCGCGCCGAGCTGCTCGACGAGGCCGCCGACCTGCTGTACCACCTGCTGGTGCTGCTACGCGACCAGGAGCTGTCCCTGGCCGACGTAGTCGCCGTCCTCGAGGGGCGACACCGCCCCGGCTAGCCGCCGTCCCGCGCCATCGCCTTCCGGCAGGCCTCTCGCTCGAGGCAGCGATCGGCGTACGCGAGCAGCTGCGGTGAATCCGGCAGCACCTTGAAGACGCGCATGAAGATCACGCTGGAGCCGAGCATCACGTCGGCCGCGGTGAAGGCGTCACCCAGGATCCAGCGACGCCCGGCGAGTCCCTGCTCGAGCGCGGCGATCATCGCGTCGAAATCGGCCCAGCCGTGACTGAGGCGATTGCTCGCGGCACCGCTGAATTTCTCGGCCATCGCCGGCTCTATGACGGCCGGGGTGTACATCGTCCAGAACAGGAATTCACCCCGCGCCGCGTCGTCGATGCCCGGCGCCAGCCGGCCGGATGCATAGCGGTCGGCCAGGTAGAGGCAGATTGCCGCGGATTCCGCGACCCGGACGTCACCGTCGACCAGGGCGGGAACTTTTCCAAGCGGACTCGCGGACCGGAACTCCGGGCTGTCCTCCCGACCGGAATCGCGGATGTCTACCGTCTCGACCTCGTAGTCGACGCCGACTTCTTCAAGCATCCACAGTGCCCGCGATGCGCGCGTCTTCGGTGCCCAGTACAGTTTCATCGACTTCTCCCCGGTCCCGCGCTCAGATAAGCACTTCCGGCGCGACTTCACGCCGATTGTACTGCGAACTCATCACGTAGCCGTAGGCCCCGGTGTTGGCGATCAGGATGACGTCACCCTCCTCGCTCGGCGGCAGCAGGCGGTCGCTGCCGAGCCGGTCCCCGGTCTCGCAGATCGGGCCGACGATCGTTGCGAGCTCCGTCGACGCCGTATCGAGCCGGCTCAGGTTGACGATCTCGTGATAGGCGCCGTAGAGCGCCGGCCGGATGAGCGAATTCATGCCGGTGCCGACACCGACGTACCGCATGTCGCCCTTGCCCTTCACCTGCGTGACATGTGTCAGCAGGACGCCGGATTGTGCGACGAGAAAGCGGCCGGGCTCCAGCCACAGGCGATAGTCCGGGTACGCCGTCCGGAAATCCGCCAGCGAGGCATCGAGCCGCTCCAGGTCGAAAGCACGGTCGCCGGGTTTCTCCGGGATACCGAGGCCACCACCGAGATCGATCGTCTCGACCGCCGGGAATTCCCGTGCCACCTCGACGAGCCGTGCGGCCACCTGCCGCCAGTTCGTCGGGTCGAGGATACCGCTGCCGCTGTGCGCATGGATGCCGACGACGGTCGCACCCGCCTCGTCAACGAGCCGCTTGAGTTCTTCGATCTCGAACCGCGGTATGCCGAACTTCGAGTGCACGCCCGCCGTCTTGACGTGTTCGTGGTGGCCACGTCCCTGCCCCGGATCGACGCGCACGAACAGGCGCGCGCCCGCGAACAGCTCCGGCCACGCCTCCAGCGGATACAGGTTGTCGAGCGTCACCCGTAACCCCTTGGCGAGCGCCCAGGCGTATTCGTCTCGCGGTGCAAAATTGGGCGTGAACAAGACCCGTTGGAGATCGAAGTCGTCGAGCGTCTCCTCGAGCCACTCGACCTCACCCGGCGAGACGCATTCGAAGTCGATGCCCTCGGCATCCAGGGCTCTCAGGATATCCGCGTTGAAATTCGCCTTGACCGCGTAGAGGACCCGGTCGACGTTTCGGAGCCGCTTGAGATCCTGCGCCTGGCGCCGGACCGTTTCCCTGTCGTACACGTAGGCATTCAGTCGCTCCGCTGCAATGTCGAGGAGCGCCTCGCGCTTCGCAAACCACCATGTATCGGCCGGCCGCGAGACCGGCTCGCCGCGCGCGAACAACGCCTCCCGGCTCGGTCCGAACGCGGCGCTGCCTGCCGTCTTGCTGATGATCGAGCTGTGCAGCTTGTCGACGAGCCGATGCCCCTGCTCGCGATCGACGACGAAGCTCAGGTTCAGATCGTTGGCCGATTGCGACATCAGGTGTATGCGCTCCTCCTCGAAAACCTCGAGCGCCGGGGCAAGCCGGGGCAGGATCGTACGAATCTTGCGGCCCACGAGACTCACCGCCGAACAGTCGCTGATGATGCGGACCCGGCAGATGTCCTCTAGCGCGACCACGAGAGCTTTCTGTATTTCCGGCGGCAGCGCCCCGTCGGCGCCGTCGATGGATACCGTCACGTTGGTCTCGGACGTGGAGACGAGGTCGACCGAGACCCCGAGCTGGCCGAAGATCGCGAAGGCTCGTGCCAGGAAGCCGGCCTCGTGCCACATTCCGACGCTGTCCATCGAGATCAGCGTTATGCCGTTGCGCAGGCAGATACCCTTCAACTGCGGCTCCGTCTCCTCGGTAACGGCCGAAATGACGGTGCCGGGCACGTCCGGGGCGCCGGTACTCCGGATGAAGAGCGGAATCCCGCTCTGCCGCACGGGGGAGAGGCTGCGAGGATGCAGGACGCTGCTGCCGGCCGACGCCAGTTCCTGTGCCTCGTCATAGCGCAGCGCAACGAGCAGCCGTGCCGAGGGTACGACGCGCGGGTCGGCCGTGAACATGCCGGGCACATCCGTCCAGATCTCCAGCCGACGGGCGTTGAGCCGGGACGCAATGTATGCAGCCGAGGTATCCGAACCGCCCCGTCCGAGCAGCACGGTCTCTCCCTGGTCGTTACGGGCGATGAAGCCCTGGGTGAGCACCACACCCGGATAGCTGTCGAGCGTCGCCGCGAACGCGGCGTCATAGCCGTAGTCGCACACCGCGGCAAGATAGTTGCGCTCCCGGTCGGCGGTCAGCTGGTCCCGGCTGACGAGGCAATCCCTCGCGTCGACCCAGCTGACGTCGAGGCCGCGCTGCCGCAGGTAGGCCGCACCCAGCCGTGTCGCCATCAGCTCGCCGAGCGCCATGATTCGAACCCGTACGCGCACGCTGACTTCCCGAACCAGCCGGACACCGGCAAGGAGTTGCTGCAGTTCGCCGAAAGGCTCGTCAAGCAGGCCGGCCGCATCGACTCCGAGGTCGGCAGCCAGCGAATAGTGCTGCTCGCGAATTGCCTCCAGGGCATCGTTCGACTCACCCGAAACGGCCATCACAAGCAAGGCGTCGAGCGCATTGGAAACACCCTTCAGCGCCGAGTGCACGACGACGGGACGCAAACCCTCTGCCACACGACGCTCGATGATCGACGCAATCGTTGCCCAGTTCTCTGCGCTCGCGACGCTCGAGCCACCGAACTTGAGCACGACGCGGTCACTCTCGGCAATCTCTGCCGGGGCCCCGAGGGCGGCACTGGGCTGAAAAGGCGCTTCGGACATCATGATGAATACCAGGCGGTGGGCAAAAGGCGATCGGTGTCAGGCGAGAATCGTTTCAAAAAAAAACCCGCAGGCAAAACCTTGCGGGCTTGTTTGACGGCGGACCGGTGTGTTCTTGTTATTAGCCCGGAGTCCCTCCGCCAACGCCCACGCACTTCTGGCGCGCCATATGTTTTGAGTGTTTATCCGCAGCGTCGAAGACGCCGCGGCGGCACTTTACGGGGACGTTGCAACCGTTCATCTGCCGAGTACAGCCGACCGGCGCCAAAAGGTCAAGCCTCCGCCTCGTCGTCGCCCCATTCCGGCGGTATCGTCACTGCGCCCTCGGACGCCGAGGAAACCGCGGCACGATACTTCGCGAGTGCGCCCCTCTGCACCGACGACACCGGTCGCCGCCATGCCTTGCGACGCCTTGCGAGCTCTTCATCGTCCACGCCGATCTTGAGTTCCCGGGATTCGGCGTCGATCTCGATGACATCGCCGTCCTCGACCAGTGCGATCGGCCCGCCCACCGCGGCTTCCGGCGAAACGTGCCCCACGACGAAGCCGTGGCTGCCCCCGCTGAAACGACCGTCGGTAATCAGCGCGACGTCGGCGCCGAGGCCCTTGCCCATGATGGCCCCGGTCGGACTCAGCATCTCGCGCATGCCCGGCGCTCCTTTCGGTCCCTCGTAGCGAATCACTACGACGTCACCCGCACTGACCCGATCCGCGAGGATGGCCTTGAGCGCGTCTTCTTCCGACTGGAACACCCGCGCCGTCCCCCGAAACCGAAGGCCTTCCTTGCCCGTGATCTTGGCGACCGCGCCGTCCGGGGCGAGGTTGCCGTAGAGGATGGCGAGATGGCTGTCCGGCTTGATCGGGTTGTCGAAGTCCCGAATGATGTCCTGGCCCTCAGGATAATCCCCGACGTCCGCGAGATTCTCGGCCAGGGTCTTTCCCGTGACGGTGAGGCAGTCGCCGTGCAGCAATCCAGCCTCGAGCATGCGCTTCATCAGCGGCTGGATGCCGCCGATCGCTATCAGCTCGGACATCAGGTAGCGGCCGCTGGGCTTGAGGTCGGCCAGCACCGGGATCCGGCTGCCGATACGCGTGAAGTCGTCGAGTTCCAGCGGGACACCGGCCTCCCGGGCAATGGCGAGGAGGTGCAACACGGCGTTTGTCGAACCGCCGAGCGCGATGACCACCGCGATCGCGTTTTCGAAGGCCTCCCGCGTCATGATGTCCGACGGCTTGATGTCCTCCCGCAGCAGATTCATGACGGCCTCGCTCGCTCGGCGACAGTCCGCCCGCTTCTGGTCAGACACGGCTTCCTGCGCCGAGCTGTTCGCGAGGCTCATCCCGAGCGCTTCGATCGCCGACGCCATCGTATTGGCGGTGTACATGCCGCCGCACGCGCCCGGCCCCGGGATGGCGGTGCGCTCGACCTCGAGTAGCTCGGCATCGGTAATCTTGCCGCTCGATTTGGCCCCAACGGCCTCGAACACGGAGACGATATCCCGGCGCCCGGCGCCGGGCCGGATCGTCCCGCCGTAGACGAATACCGCCGGTCGGTTCAGCCGTGCGATCGCCATCATGCAGCCCGGCATATTCTTGTCACAGCCGCCGATCGCCACGAGGCCGTCGAAGCCTTCCGCCGCCGTCACCGCTTCGATCGAATCGGCAATGATCTCCCGGGATACCAGCGAATACCGCATGCCCGGGGTACCCATCGAAATTCCGTCCGACACGCTGATGGTATTGAAGACGACACCCTTGGCGCCCGCCTGGTCGGCGGCGGCCGCCGCCTCGTCTGCGAGACCGCCTATATGCATATTGCATGGCGTCACCATGCTCCACGTCGAGGCGATCCCGATTTGCGGACGCTGGAAATCCGCATCCTCGAATCCCACGGCACGCAGCATCGCGCGGCTGGGGGCCTGCTCATCTCCGTCCACGACTATGCTCGAGTAACGGCGTAGATCCTTGTCTGTCATGAACTGCCTTCGGTCGAAAACATCGGTTCGAAATGCCGGCTGCGCGCCGCGCAAGTCCTGCACCGAGTCTATCAGCAAGCTTCTTGCGGTGTCGCCGTCGGCGGCGTCCGATTGTACGCGAGGAAGATCATGCG
>JAZBNZ010000328.1:0-11426 GCA_036350895.1 Woeseiaceae bacterium | reverse complement strand
GACGAAGTACAGCGACGTCGACAGCACCGGGGCGATGAGACTCTGCACCGCCGTGCGCCACATGCGCGCCATCTCGAACTGGTAGATTGCCCTGACCGCGTGATAATTCATTCTGCCTGCGGCCTCCGGACCAGGTTGACGAAGATTTCCTCGAGCGAGCTCTGCGACGTGTGCAGGTCGTTGAAGTGAATGCCGGCCAGGTTGAGGTCCGACAACAGCGAGGTTATCCCGGTACGTTCACGCTGCGTGTCGTAAGTGTAGACCAGGAGCGATCCGCCCCCCTCGATATGGAGCCGATACTTCGCCAGCGACTCCGGCAGCTCACGGACCGGTTCGCTCAGGTGCAGCGTGAGTTCCTTGCTGCCCATCTCGTTCATCAGCTTGTCCTTGTCTTCGACGAGGATGAGTTCGCCGTGATTGATCACGCCGACGCGATCGGCCAGCTGCTCGGCCTCTTCGATGTAGTGCGTCGTGAGGATGACCGTGCAGCCCTCCTCGCGCAGTGACTCGACGACCTTCCACATGTCCTTGCGCAACTCGACATCTACGCCGGCTGTCGGCTCGTCGAGGAACAGGAGCGACGGCTCGTGCGCCAGCGCCTTGGCAATCAGCACGCGCCGCTTCATGCCGCCGGAGAGCGCGATGATCTTCTCGTCCCGCTTGTCCCAGAGCGAGAGCGAACGAAGGACCTTCTCGAGGTGGGCAGGATCGGGCGGCCGGCCGAACAGGCCGCGGCTGAACTCGAGCGTCCTCCAGACCGTCTCGAAGGACTCGACGGGCAACTCCTGCGGCACCAGTCCCACGCGGTAGCGAGTTTCGCGGAAGTCGCCGATGATGTCGTAGCCGTCGACGCTCGCCGTGCCGCTCGTGGCGTTGACCAGGCCGCAGACAATGCTGATCAGCGTGGTCTTGCCGGCTCCGTTCGGCCCCAGCAGCGCGAAGATCTCGCCCCGCTCGATTTGTAGGCTCACGTCACGGAGCGCCTCGAAGCCTCCGGCGTAGGTCTTGGACAGGTTGTTGACGGACAGGATCGGCTGCACGAACGAATGGTAAAGCTTCCGCGCGCGGGCTTCACCCCGGTTATGCGTCAGCCGGCCCTCCCCGGGCGGTTAAGCACTGCCGCAATGCCGAGCATCGGCAGGATGACGACGAGCGAGGCCAGCGACGCCGTCACGCCCGGGTTGGCGAAGGTCAGGCTGGAATCCGGAAACCAGGCATCGCCGCGGAAGAAGAGCATGAAATGCAGCGCGATGGCGATCGCCGACCCGCTCCAGGCGAGCGCCAGCGGCACCCGCCGGAACAGGACGCCGAGCAGGAGCGGCGGCGCTGCCGCCGCCGTCAGGCCGTAGACGCCGGTCTGCCCGAAAATCCCCAGCAGCCGCGGCGGCTGCAGGAGCACCAGGAAGGCGGCCACGGCGATCACGACGAGCACGCCGTGACTCACCTTGAGCGCGAGCGCCATCCGCTCCTCCTCGGTCTGGCCGTTCTGCTCGCCGATGATATTCAGTACCAGGTCGTTCGCGGTGATCGTCGACATCGAGACGAGCAGGCCGTCGAGCGTCGACATCGCAGCCGCGAGCAGCACGACGCTCACGATCGTGAAGACCCAGTCGGGAAACACCGACTCGAGGAACTTCGTCATGACGAGGTCCTGCCGGAACTGGCCGCTGGCCGGATCGACGAGCATCGCGTCGGGCACCGATAGATGCGCGAAAAAGCCGACCGCCCCGAGGCACTGGAACAGGCCGAACACGATGGCGAAGACGACCAGGTAGCGTGCGACGTCGCGGTCGCTCTTCACGTACAGCGCCTTCGTCAGTATGTGTGGCTGGCACACGACGATCGCGC
This sequence comes from Woeseiaceae bacterium, assembly GCA_036350895.1. GTDB lineage: Bacteria > Pseudomonadota > Gammaproteobacteria > Steroidobacterales > Woeseiaceae > UBA1847. Next base: position 9,578 of record JAZBNZ010000328.1, on the reverse strand, counting down.
CGACGACGAAGCCGGCGACGTAGATCGAGTACACGTCGTTGAACAGCGCGCCGTCCCGGTTGACGGCCGCCACGAGCCCCTCGTCGATCGCGGCCAGGCGGTCGATCGTCGAGCCCGGATCCTCGAACGCGATGACCAGGCACGCACCCAGCACGAGCAGCGTCACGCCGATCATCAGCGATCCCTGCAGCATGTTGGTCAGCACGTGCGCGTAGGTGCCGCCGATGAAGACATAGCCGGTGACGAACACCAGTGTAATGACGAGCGCCTGCACGTTGGACAGCCCGAGCAGCGACTGCATGACGATCGAGATGCCGCCGATCAGCAGGACCACGAAGGCGAAGGACAGCAGGTTCAGTACCGAGAAGAACAGCGCAAATCCGCGGGAGCCATAACGCTTGCCGATCCAGTCGGGGATCGTCAGTGCCCCCGTGTCGGCGCCGATGCGGCGGAACTGGAAGGACAGTACGGAAAGCATGACCATGAAACCGATGCCGACGCCGATGGTCATGTGGAAGAAGGCGCTGAAGCCGTCGACGTAGACGAAGCCGGGATTGATGATGAAAGTGGATGCCGAGGACACGCTCGCCGCCAGCGTGATGCCGACGACGAACGGGTTCATCGCGCGGTCGCCGACGGCGAAACTGCCGAAACCGGTCGTCTTGCGATAGCCGCGCCAGCCGAGCCAGGCGGTCCCGGCGAGGTACAGCAGGAAGAGCGCCCAGGCGGCGGTCAACGCCCCTGTCCTGCCAGCGCTTCCATGAGTCCCGAGACGACCTGTACCTGTGTCCCGAAGCGGGTCGCGTAGCGATGGTCGGTATAGCCCCACCAGTCGAAACAACCGAGCGGATTCATCGGCGCGAGCTTGCTGCTTGCGACCTGCGGGTACAGCACCAGCAGGCGGTTCGCCTCCGCCCACTCGTTGAAGCCGGCACCGCGAGCCACCGCATCGCCGACGAGTTCGCTCGACTGCGAGCAGCCGTGGAAAAACACGTGCAGGCCACAGGTCTCGCCGGCGGCGCAGGCCATCGGGACGTACAGGTAGGCCTCGGACAGCAGGCTGGCGTCAGCGGCGCCGCGCACCGTTACCGACTGCAACTCGCCGGTCGCCTCGACCCGGGGCTTCAGATCGCCGTGAAGCGCAGCGAGTATCTCGCCGGCCGCATCGTAGTCGCAGGCGTTCAGGTACGGCGACTCGAAGCTGTCGCAGGCGGCGCCGCTGGCAAGCGTCGGGACACCGTGTGCCGCAGGGATATCGTCGACCACCGTCACGCTGCTGCCGAGGGCGCGATACTGCTCCGCCGCGGCGTCCAGCAGGGCCTGGCCGACGAGCGGGTCGGCCGGGGACCGAAACAGCCAGACCGGGCTGCCCTCGAGGTTGACGAGGGAGTCTATCGTGCCGGCCTCGGCCGCCTCTGCCATCGCCTCGAGCAGGGGCTCGACCTCCGGCGCGCCCGTCTTGGTGCAGGTCTCGAGCGCCGTGGTCAGCGAGTTCTGCGCGCATCCATACGGCCCCCCGGCGATCAGCCCGGCACCGCGAATGCTTGCCGATTTCGCGACGTGCATCTGGCCGGCCATGTAGGCGCCGGCCGATATGCCGGACACGCTGACCGCGTCCGGATCGATCGTGAAGGCCGGACCGGCGTAAGGGGGTTCGGGCGGCGGATCACAGGCGCCGACGACGATCAGCAACGCCGCCAGGGAAGCGCGCCGCATCATCGCACGGCCTCCAGCATCCGGTCGATGGCGGCAATGCACTCGGGTTCGTCGAGCAGCGGCACGTGGCCACGATCGGCGACCGGCACCACCTCGAGATCCGGCTTGGCCTCGAGCATCCGTTCCCAGATGTCGCGCGTGAGGATGTCCGAATCGACACCCCAGAGCAGGGTCACGGGAGTTTCTTTCAGCGAGGCGAACAATGCCCACGGATCGCCTTTCTGCGGCCCGACCTCGCGCACCGCGCGGCCGATGTTCGGATCGAAGTCGAGGCGCACGACCCCATCGATCTCACGGTAGGCACGCCGGGCCATCGTTTGCCACATCGCGTCGGACAGGCCCGGCAGCCAGGCGCCGTAAATCTCTTTCGTCTGCGCGATCGCCTCGTCCCAGCTCCCGACGGGCGGCAGGCGGCCGGTGTATTCCTGTACGCGCTTGAGGCCGGCGGCGGCGATTTCCGGGCCGACGTCGTTCATGATGACGCCGGCAATGCGCTTGTTGTCCAGCATCGACATCGCCATCGCACACAGCCCGCCCAGCGACGTGCCCATCACGATGACCCGCTCGATGCCGAGCGTATCGAGGAGCCGCCAGGTGTCGTTGACGTAGGTCAGCGGATGGTAGTTCTGCCAGTTCGGATCGTAGTCCGAGAAGCCACGGCCGCGGAGATCCGGCGTCAGCACGCGCCGGCGGTCCTCGAGACGCGTCGCGAAATCCTCGAAGTCGCGGCTGTTACGGGTCAGGCCGGGCAGGCAGATGACCGGGGTGCCCGGCTGGTCGGCGCCGAAGTCACGGTAGTAGAGCGTCAGGCCGTCGTCACTCTCGAACGTGCGCGCATGTCCGTCCATTCACTGTCCCTCCGACGCGTAATCCGCGTAGGTCTTGCGGAGTTCGCGTTTCAGTACCTTGCCGTTCGGGTTTCGCGGCAGTTCGTCGACGAACACGGTGCCAATAATGCGCTGCTGCTTGCCCGTCCTCGTGTTCGTCCAGGCCGTGAGCTCCGCCGCGTCGACGTCGGCTGTCCGCACGACGATCGCGAGCGGCGTCTCGCCCCACTTCGCATGCGGGATGCCGATGACGGCGACCTCGCTGACCGCGGCGTGCCCGAGCATGATCGTTTCGATGTCGGCCGGGTAGATGTTCTGGCCGCCGGAGATGATCATGTCTTTCTTGCGATCGACAAGGTACAGGAAACCGTCCTCGTCGAGCTTGCCGATGTCGCCGGTTCGGAGCCAGCGGCTGCCGTCCGGATGCATCCAGGTCGCCTCGGCATTGGCCTCGTCGTTGTCGTGGTAGCCGGCCATCATGAAGCGCGCGTGGCCGACGATTTCACCGGGCTCGCCCGCCGGCAACAGGCGATCCTCCGCGTCGAGAATCACGAGTCGCTGACCGGGACTCGGCCGGCCGACCGAATCGATCTTGGCCGTCATGTCCTCCGGTGACAGGATCGTCACCAGCCCTTCCGTCAGCCCGTAGAGCTCGATGAACTCGCCGGGCAGTTTCTCCATCACGGCCCGCTTGAGCGCCGGCGCGAGCGGCGAACCGCAGCACATGTAGGCGTCGAGACTCGACAGGTCGTACTCCGCGATCGCGTCGCACTCGACGAGTTTCTGATACTGCAGCGGCACCATGGCGGAATGCGTGATGCGTTCACGTTCGATGAGTTCGAAGGTCGTCTCGGGCGCGAAGTGGCGATCGATGACGATCGTGCCGCCGGCGTACATCGTCGCCAGCATTGCGACCCAGCTGATGTTCGAGAACAGGCCGAGGTTGCACAGCGTGACCGCGCCCGAGTGGTAGCGCAGCGGGACCGCCATGTCGCTCGCCCAGGCTTCGCGACACGCATGGTCGTGCACGATGCCCTTCGGCAGGCCCGTCGTCCCGGAGCTGTAGATGATATTGCACTCGTCCGCCGGGCCAATGCTGACGTCGGGCGGGCGATCGGAGGCGCCGCCGACGAACGTGGCATAGTCGACGAAGCCGTCGATGGCCGGCTGCAAGGTGATGAAACGGTCGCCGACCTGATTGCCGATCCGGTCACGCAAACCGTCGACCCGCGGCGTGTGCTCGTCGGACGTGAAGACGGCCCGCGCGTTCGAGTTGGTGATCATCCCGGCCACGGCAGCGTCGGTGATCGAGACGTTGAGCGGCACGGCAACGAAGCCTCCGCGAATGGCGCCGAACATCGCCTCGGCCATCTCGTAGCTGTTTTTCATCAGCACGATGACCCGATCGCCCTTCGCGAGGCCGCTGTCCGCCAGGGCATTGGCGACGCGCGCCGTGCCGGCACCGAAGTCCCGCCAGCTCACGCGACGCTCACCGTCGACCACGGCAGGCTTCTCGCCGAGATAGTCGGCATTGAGCGCAATAATGTCCGGAACCGTCAACGGTTTCCGCGTATACCAGGCCATTGTTTCCCCCACCGTCCGATCTGTTGTCGCGAAAAGCGCCGACCGGTCTTTTTCAACGATCGTTGAATATTAGTTCAGCGTTCGTTGAAATTCAAATGACGTTCAGGCACCTTGTCCGGCGAAGGGAGCAATTACAATGCCACGACGCAAGGCCGAGCAAAAACAGAAAACACGTGACCGCATACTGGACGCCGCAGAAGCACTGTTTGCGCAGCGCGGCTTCGAAGGGGTGTCGGTCCGGCAGATCATGCGCAAGGCGGATGCCGACGTCTCCCTCGCCTACTATCATTTCGAGTCGAAACAGGACCTGTTCGACCAGGTGATGCTGCGTCGTGCCGACACGCTCAACAGCTTGCGGCTCGAGGCGCTGGAGGCCGTGGAGCGCGATCACACCGACGACGCCCCGACGGTCGAGGAGATCATCGGCGCGTTCACGAACCCGCTGCTCGACCTGCTCGCCAGCGAGCACGAAGAGTGGAAACACTATTTCCAGCTGATCGCGCAGATCAACAGCTCGACCGAGTGGGGCGGGGAACTGATGACCCGCTATTTCGACCCGCTCGTGTCCCGTTTCATCGAGGCGCTCCGGAAGGCGCTGCCCGACTGCTCGGAAGAGGACCTCTTCTGGAGTTACCACTTCCTGTCGGGGACGCTCACCCTGACGTTCGCCGAAACCGGCCGTATCGACAATCTCTCCGGCGGCGTCTGCCGCTCATCGGACATGCAGTCCATCGCCGAACGCATGCCCGCGTTCCTGGCCGCAGGCTTCCGCGCCCTCGCCCAGCGCCGCTGAGCCTGCAGCGACGGCTCGCCCGGCAGCCTGTCGCGGGCTTGATATTCAACGGACGTTCAATTAACCTTTTTTGAACGTTCGTTGAATACCGGGCAATCCGCCCGGCAACATTGAGGGGGGATACCATGTCCAGATCCATGTTCTTCATGGCGAAAGCGGCTGCCGTTCCGGCACTGCTGCTGTCGCCGTTCCTGTTCGCGGGCAGCACGGCGGAGGCACAGGAAGGCGCTTCCAGCGGAGCACTCGAGGAAATCACCGTTACGGCGCGCCGCCGCGAGGAATCGCTCAGGGACGTACCGATCGCTGTCTCGGCCTTCACCGGCGAATTCCTGAACAGCATTGGCGCCGTCGACATTACGGCCATCAGCCAGACGACCCCGAATGTGACGCTCGAGGTGTCGCGCGCCACGAACACGACGCTCACGGCCTACATCCGCGGCGTCGGCCAGCAGGACCCGCTCGCGGGCTTCGAAGGCGGCGTCGGCCTGTATCTCGACGACGTCTACCTGGCCCGTCCGCAGGGCACGATCTTCGATCTCTACGACGTCGAGCGCGTCGAGGTGCTGCGCGGCCCGCAGGGCACGCTCTACGGCCGCAACACGATCGGCGGCGCCGTCAAGTACGTGACCAAGCGTCTCGGCGAAGACCCCGAGCTCGAAGTCCGGGCCAACGTCGGCGCCTACTCGCAGGCCGATGTCATCCTGAAGGGCTCCGCACCCCTGAGCGACACTTTCCGTATCGGCGGCACGATCGCCTCGTTCAATCGCGACGGCTACGGTGACAACCTGTTCACCGGCGCAGACAACGCCGACAAGGAGATCCTCGGCATGCGCCTCAGCGCCGAATGGATGCCGACCGACGACCTGTTCATTCGCTTCTTCGGCGACTACACCGAGGACAAGTCATCGGCGCGGGACGGCCACCGGCTGCTGCCGAGCCTCGCCGGCGACCCGGTCCTCGACGACGTGTTCGACACGCGCGCCGGCATCACGACGATCCCGACGTCCAACGCCGGCCTGGTGCCGAACGTCGACCAGGGCGGCCTCGGCCTGCTGGTCGAGTGGAACCTGAACGACCAGTGGCAGCTCAAGTCGATCACCTCGGCCCGCGAGGACAACACGGATAGCCTGATCGACTTCGACAACCTGCCCCAGGACACCTTCGACGCACCGCTCATCTACGAGAACGAGCAGTTCAGCCAGGAGTTCCAGCTCAACTACACGGGCGACCGGAGCAACCTTACGCTCGGCGCGTACTATCTGGATGCCAACGCGTTCAACGCCTTCGACGTGATCATCTTCAGTTCGATCACCTCGTTCACGCTGGGCGACTACGACACGAACGCCTGGGCGCTCTACGGTGACTGGACCTATGATCTCAACGACCGGTGGACGCTGTCGGTCGGCGGCCGCTATACCGAGGACGAGCGCGACGCCACGGTGACGCGTGAGAGCTTCCTGGGGCTGGGATCACCGTATTTCGGTAACGACGACGCGATCTCGATCACGCCGCCGATCCCGGGCCTTATCCCGACCTTCAATGGCAACCGCACCGACTCGGACTTCACGCCACGGGTCTCCCTGACCTGGGCCGCCACGGAGAATCACAACCTCTACGTCTCGTACAACGAAGGCTTCAAGGGCGGCGGCTTCGATCCGCGCGGCGCGTACCAGTTCCCGGAAGTTCAGGGCGGCTTTGCCCCTGAAACCGTGACCGCCTACGAGTTCGGCGCGAAATCCGTATGGGCCGATGGCCGCGTGCAGACCAACTTCGCGATGTTCTATTCGGACTACGAAAACGTCCAGGTGCCCGGCTCGATCATCCTCGACAACGACGGCGACGGCGAGCCCGACGGTTTCGCCGGCACGACGACCAACGCCGGCAAGGCCGAGATCATGGGTGCCGAGTTCGAGATGGTCGCAAGGCTCACGGACCGGCTCTCCACGGTGCTGGCCGTGGGCTGGATCGACGCCGACTACACCGAGTGGCTGGTTGCCAGCACGGACCCGGGCACCGGCGAACCGATCTTCGTCGACATCTCGGACGAGCGCGAATTCCAGAACACGCCGGAATTCACGGGCAGCCTGAACCTGCGCTACGAGTTCCCGCTGAATCTCTTCGGGGCGCAGGGCGACCTGGCGCTGAACGGCCTCGTCTCCTACCGCGATTTCACGTACCAGTTTGAAATCCCGGACCCGCTGGTCGACCAGCCGGCCTACACGCTGATCGACGCGAGCGTCGAATGGAACGCGGCCAGCAACCGGTTCACGCTGGGGCTGTACGGTCGCAACCTGACCGACGAGGAGTACATCGTCGCGAACTACAACTTCCCGACCGTCGACAACTCGGTGATCGCCTTCTACGGTGCACCGCTGACCTGGACGGTATCGGGGACCTACCGGTTCTTCTAGCCGCCTACCCCCCGGGCAGCTGGAAGTCGCGCCCCCGGGCGCAGGTACGGGCCGCCGGCGGATTCTCCGCCGGCGGCCTTTTTCCTGGCGCCAGGCCTTCCGCTACACTCCCGGCACCGACCCAGGAGACCGCCATGGCCGACTCGACCTTCTACACCGCCGACCTCTGCGACGCGCACCCCGATCTCATCCGCATCGCCGAACCCGTCTTCGACAGCTACGGCAGGCGCCCCGTCTTCGGCGGCAAAATCCGGACGGTGCGCGTCTTCGAGGACAACGTCCTGGTCAAGGCGGCGCTCTCCGAACAAGGCGACGGCGACGTCCTGGTGGTCGACGGCGGCGGCTCGACGCGCTGCGCGCTGATGGGCGGCGATATCGCCGAACTCGCGGCAACGAATGGCTGGAGCGGCGTGATCATCTACGGCTGCGTGCGGGACGTCCACGAGATCGATGCCGCCGACATCGGCGTCCGCGCGCTGGCGAGCTGCCCCAGGAAAAGCACGAAGCGCGGCCTCGGCGACACCGGCATCCCGCTGTTCTTCGCCGGCGTCGACTTTGCCCCGGGCGAGTTCGTCTATGCAGACGCCGACGGCATCGCGGTCGCGGCCGAGGACCTGCTGGCCTAGTCGAACTTCAGTCGAACTTCAGCTGGTCGGCATACGCGAAGAGACCGACCGCACCGCCCGTGTGCAGGAACACGATGTTCCGCGCCCCGGCGAAGTATCCGTTGCCGACCAGGTCGATCAGCCCGGCGAGCGCCTTGCCGCTGTAGACCGGATCGAACAACAGGCCCTCGGTCCGCGCCAGCGTCAGGACGGCGGCGTTCATCGCGTCGGTCGGCACGCCGTAGCCTGCCCCGACATAGTCGCAGTTCGCAACGACGTCTTCGCGCGCGACCGCGCCGGGCGCACCGATGTACTCGGCCGTCTCCACGGCCAGGTCGAAGACCTTCTGCTCCTGGGCATCGCGCGGAGCGTTGACGCCGATACCGAGCAGCGGGATGTTCGCGTTGGTGGCCCGGAGCCCGACGACCAGGCCCGCCTGGGTTCCCGCACTTCCGGTAGCCGTTACGAAGTGGTCGATGACGAGGCCTTGCTCGTTCGCCTGGACCAGGAGCTCCAGGGCACAGTTGACGTAACCTAGCGCGCCGACACGGTCGGAGGCACCGCCGGGCACGATGTAAGGCTTGCCCCCGGCGGCACGGATGCGCTCGGCATGCTCCTCCATCACGACCGCGAAGTCGGTGCCGGCCGGGTATTCGTGCAGCGTCGCACCGAACATCCGGTCGAGCAGCACGTTGCCCGAATGCGTATAGGTCTCGCTCGGCTCGCGAATCCGGTGCTCCAGCAGTACCTCGCAACCGAGGCCCAGCCTGCACGCCGCGGCCGCCGTCTGGCGGACGTGATTGGACTGCACGGCGCCGACCGTAATGATCGTGTCGGCACCCTGCTCGATCGCGGCGCCCATCGCGAATTCGAGCTTGCGTGTCTTGTTGCCGCCGGTCGCGAGGCCGGTGCAATCGTCACGCTTGACCCAGATCATCGGGCCGCCGAGATACTCGCTGAAACGCGGCAGGGGTTCGAGTGGCGTGGGCAGATGGGCGAGCGAGACGCGCGGGAAGCGGGACAGGTGCACGATTTACCTCCGGGGTGGTAGCGGTGCATTGCCGAGGGCAATCGCAACCGTGGATTCAGCGAGTATGTCACTCGACGAAAAGAGCGGCACGTCGGCATCGTCAATGTCGAGCACGATCGGAATCTCCGTGCAGCCGAGGATCAGCGCTTCGGCACCCCGCTCCGTGAGACGCTTCGCCAGCGCCTGCATCTCGGCCCGGACGCCGGGTCCGCGGTCGCCCGTCTTGATGCGAGCGATCAGGAGCGTGAGGTCCGCAAGCTCGCTCTCTGTCTGCAGGACCGGCGTCTTCCCGGCCGCCGCGATCGCGTCCTGGTACACACCGGCCTCGATGCAGGCGCCGGAAGCCAGCACGCCTAAGCGATCCGCACCGTTGCCGAGCGCCCGTCCGAGCGTGACGTCGATAATCGATACGAAGGGAATGCGGGTCGCCGCCAGGATCGCGTCGAGGAATACGTGCGCCGTGTTACAGGGCATCACGAGGAAGTCGCAGCCCGACGCCTCGAGCCGCGCCGCCATCGAAGCGAGCGTCGGCGCCGGGCTCTCCCCGCCGCCGAGAATCGCGCGCTGCCGGTTCGGGATCTTGGGGTTCTGGTCGACGAGCAGGCGGATATG
>JAZBNZ010000327.1:0-10637 GCA_036350895.1 Woeseiaceae bacterium | reverse complement strand
TGCGATTACACGGCGTCGGGCCGCTGCCTGCGCTTCGTGGAGTCTTACCTGCAAAGCCTGCAGCGCGTGTATGCGAACACGCACACCGAGGACGATATCACCGGCCGCAGCATGAGCCAGTTGCTGCACGACGCCGAGACCTCGATCAAGCAATCCGTCAACGCCGGTCCGGACGGCTGCATCATTGCCTGCGGCACCGGGGCCACCGGCGCGATCGACAAGCTCCAGCAGATCGTGGGCGTCGCCCTGCCGCCGGCGACCAGGGCAAGGATTTTCGAGGCGATCGATCACGACGAGTCCGGCATCGACGGCGCTGCGTTTCGCCAGCTACTCGAGCAGACCCGCCCCGTCGTCTTCGTCGGCCCCTACGAACACCACTCGAACGAACTGACCTGGCGACAGTCCCACGCGACGACGATCGAGGTCCGCCTCGATGCCAGCGGTGGCGTCGACCTTGCTCACCTGGAGGAACTCCTGGCCGATCCCCGCTACACCGACAGGCTCCGGATCGGCTCCTTCTCGGCCGCCTCGAACGTGACGGGCGTACTGACGGACGTGCACGCCATTTCGAGCCTGCTGCACCGCTACGGCGCCATCGCCTGCTTCGACTACGCCGCCTGCGCGCCCTACGTGGATATCGACATGAACCCGGAGCCGCCAACGGCGGAGGACGACCCGAGCATCGATGCGATATTCATCTCACCGCACAAGTTCCTGGGCGGGCCGGGCTCGAGCGGCGTACTGGTCTTCAACCAGCGCATTTACGACCGCAGCCTGCCACCGACAGTCAGTGCCGGCGGCACGGTCGACTACGTGAGCATGACCGAGCAGGATTTCATACGGGATATCGAGGAACGCGAAAAGGCCGGCACGCCCGGCGTGTTGCAGACGCTGAAAGCGGCACTCGCGTTCCAGCTAAAAGACCGCGTCGGCGTCGAGTTGATCCGCAGTCGGGAGCACGAACTGACTGCCCGGGCGCTCGAGAGCTGGGGCACGAACGATGCAATCGAGATCCTCGGCACGCCCGACCCGGCACGGCGTATCGGCATCGTCTCGTTCAATATCCGCTGCGCCGACGGCAAGTACCTGCACCACAAACTCGTGACGGCGTTACTCAACGACCTGTTCGGGATCCAGTCACGCGCCGGCTGCTCCTGTGCCGGCCCCTATGGCCATCGCCTGCTCGGCATCGATGCCGACATCTCCGAGCAGTACCGGCATGCCGTGCAGGGCGGCTATTGCGGCATAAAGCCCGGTTGGTGCCGGGTCGGGTTTCACTGGGTCATGGACGACCTGGAGACCAACTACATCATCGAAGCCGTCCATTTTATCGCGAATCACGGACACCGCTTCCTGGCGCTCTACGAGTTCGACCTGTCCACGGGGACATGGACGCACCGCGATGCCACCGACAACCTGCCGCAGTTTTCGCTCGATGCCGCCCTCGCGAACCAGGCGGACGAACCCGCCTCACTGTCGGACGAACTCCGCAAACAGCTGTACGATCACTACCTGACGGAGGCGCGGCGCGTGGTGGAAGGGCTCGCACCGGGAACGTTCGACAACCTGGCACTCCCGTCCGCGAAACTCGAGAATCTGCGTTTCTTCTCGCTGCCCGAAGGTACCCGCTTCCGGAAAGGCAACTAGTGTCCTGTCCGCTTACAGCTGGCGCTTGATCGGGAACAGGCCGACGAAGCCGACCTTGAAACGATCCCACCAGGTCGTGTTCGGCTCCTTGTCGAAGATGACTTCCTCGTTGTCTTTCCAGCCGCGCCAGCGGACCCGATCCTCAGCATCGAGAAAGACCTCGAACGCGGCTTCCCGGTAGTGCTTCTCGAGTTCGGTGACATAGTGCTCGCCGAGATCCGCATCGAAAATGAGCACACCCATCTCGGTATTCAGATACAGGGACCGGGGGTCGACATTGAACGAGCCGATGAACACGGCCTCCCGGTCGACGATGAACGCCTTGGTATGCAAGGTCGCCGTCGCCCCGCTCGCATCGATGAAATCCGTACCTGCGACTTTCGCATCCGGGCGCACCTCGAGAATGCGGATGCCATTTTGGAGCAGAGGCTTGCGTGCCGGCTTGTAGCCGGCATGCACCGTAAACTGGTTATTCGCGGCGAGCGAATTGGTAATCACCGTCACGTCGATACCCCTCGCCTGCATTTGCGACAACCGCTCCACGCCGGTCTTCAAAGGCACGAAATAAGGCGAAACGATGATCACCTCGTGCTTCGCCTCGCCGACGGCACTCGCCAGCAGGGACCCGATCAGGTCATCGGGCCCGGCCTTCTTCTTGATGCCCTTATCGGGCGGATCGTAGACCAGGCGATACGGCGCCCATTCGAAGATGCCCTCGTCCTCGGCCAGGTACGCATAGGCCTTTGCTTTCACCGCATCCGCGTAGCGCGTTTCCTGGATGTCGTCGGTCACATTGCGATAGCGTTCGCGAAGCGCTTCGAGGGCCGCTGCCGGGTCATCGACATTCCGGACGAAGGCCGGGACGGGCAGCGCGGTCTCGTGGTTCCAGTATTGATCGAACATCGCGGACACTTCACCGACGATCGGCCCCACCGCCATGGCATCCAGGTCACCGAAAGCCTTGTCCTCCCGGGCGCCGAAATATTCATCGGCGATGTTGCGGCCGCCGATGATCGTTATCGCGTTGTCGACCGTGAACGACTTGTTGTGCATCCGCCGGTTAATGCGCCCGAAATTCGTCAGTGCCGACCCTGCCCGGCCCGCGGTTCCGCGCCGGAACGGGTTGAAGATGCGAATCTCGAAGTTCGGATGCCCGTCCAGCGCGGCCAGGCCGACGTCGTAGCCGGAGGTGAACATGTCGTCGAGGAGCAATCGGACGCGCACCCCGCGATCCGCGGCGTGCAGCAGCTCCTGGACGAAAGCGTTCCCGACGATATCGTTCTTGATCAGGTAGTACTGAACGTCGATCGAGCGCTCGGCCCGCCTGGCCAGCAGCAGACGCGCGGCCAGCGCATCGATGCCGTTGCTCAACGGATGGAAACCGGATTCTCCTTCAGGACGCCCGGCCGAGGCTTCCGCAGCCTCCTCTGCGAGCATGGTATCGCCGGTATCGACCAGGACATGGGATTCACTGCGCGGGTAGTCGAAGTCGATGCTGGCGCAGCCGCCCAGCGCCAGCAGGCCCGCCAGGACCAACAACGCCGCGAAGCGCGCTGCGCCGGGTCGATGAGGCAGAGGGCGCCGGGTAACCAAGACTTGCATCGGCTGATTATGCGGCCCCGCCGGGGCCCAGACAAGGCCGCCCCGGCTGCCCTGTCGTGCTCCCCTCAGTCCGCTACGCTGCCGAAGCGAATCTTGAGGCGACCTTCGCCGAGATTTTCGTCCGCCGGACCACGCAGCGTGTAGTTGATCGCGAGCTTGCGACCCTGCATGGCGGGTTTGACGGCAAGGCGGAGCGGGCAATTCAGCGCCGGCTGCGTGGCGCGGGCAGCAAGCAGCTCGATAGGACTGCGCGCGTAGACCGCATCCTCGTGGACGTCAACGGCCGGGTAGCCCATGTTGCGAATCTCGGTGTCGGAACGCTTGTCGAACGGACTGACGTAGAGACGGTCAGCAACCTCGAAATCGGGTATCCGCGGAAATCCGAACTCGATCGAGACGCCCTCGATGTCCTCGGCGCCGTTGTTACGAATGCACAGGTCGAGCTTGACGGCGCGCTCTTCGAAAAAATAATGATTGCGGGCATCGCTCAGTATCTTGCCGGCGTGCTCCGAGAGTCCGGTATCGTCACCGTCCGTCGACTCCGCCAGCATCATCGCGACATTGCCCTGCCCAAGGCGCAGGATTTGTGTCGTGCGGGTCCGTACCGTCTGCTTGAGTACCTGGGTGATCACGGCGGACTCTTCCGAGTCCTCCAGTTCCTCGGCGAACGGCGGCGCTGACGTGTCCGGGATTGCCAGTTCAAGGAAATCGCAGGTGGGATCGTCGTTGAAGCCCACGGAGAAGTCGATGGCTTCGGGTAGAGGGCTGTATACCTCAGCAGGACTCTCGGCCGGGGTGAGCGAGCCGTTGCCACGATGGGCGGACCTGAGCTCGCGGCCATCTCGCACCCAGCACTGTCCGCGGCGCAGCGAATCCGCCCAGTCCTGGCCAACGAAATACGGGCCGAAATCGCAGCCGTCGATCTCGAGTGCGCCGACCAGCTTGCCGTTGATCCTGTCGAAGATGAACGCGAGATCCAGCGTCGGCTCGATCAGCATCGAAACGAGCCGGTGCGCTTTCTTGAGTTCGGCCGCGGTGCTCTCCGGTATGCCGACGATGCCGTTGCCCTCGACCGCAGCCGGATTGACGCCGAAGAGAATCGTCCGTGGACCTTCGACGTCGGCGTTCGCAAGGCCGATGACCTCCCTGACCAGGTCGAAACGGTCCAGGTCGGCGAACGGATCGCAGACGAGCATTCGCGAGGACGTTCTCGGCGATTGAAGAAGCTGCTTCAGGAGCATGGTCGCTTCGGCTGCAGTTACGGTTAGCCGACAGTAGCGTGGCGGGGCTTTCGGGGCTGCGACGTCAGTCGCAAATCGGTACCCGACCTGCCGAGCGGCAGCGGCCGGGGCGCTGCCTGGCGCCGAAACTGTGAAACGACGCACACCGCGCGGGATCGAGAATCGCCCCGCTGGCGCGCCCGAGCGGCCTGAATCAGCGCTGCGGAACCTACCTCCCGCGATTGCATCCGGCCCTGCGCTCGGCGAGACTGTCCCATATTCGCTGCAACGCTCCCAGGCTATGGAACTCATCGTCTTCGATCTCGACGGCACCCTTCTGAATCGGGATTCCGCGATCTCCGCGTACACCAGCGATACTCTGCGGCTGCTTTCGGAGCGCGACATCGCGTACACCGTGGCAACCGGCCGGACGCTGCACGGTGCGCGCGCCATCCTCGAGGGACACGGGTTCGAGTTGCCGCAGGCCTTCAAGAACGGGGTCATGATCTGGCACCCGGGCGAGCAGCGTATCTCCAGCGGCGCCATGCTGACCGCGGAGGAACTCGATGTCGTGATCCGGTCCTGTGTCCGTCAGGAAGTCACGCCGTTCGTCTTCACGCTCGACGAGGATCAGCAGAGCACCGTCTACTGTCCCCCGCTACGCTCTGCCGTCGAGCGTGATCTCGTCCGTGCGTTCGCCGCCGACGAGCCGATCCGCGTCCGCGGCCTCGACGAGTTGCCGGCCGACGCCAGCATCACCCACGTGAACTCGATCGGCGAAAGTGCCGCGATCGAGGCGGTCGTGCGCGGCGTGCGCGACGAGCCCCATCTCGTTGCGTACTCCGGCATTGCCTTCGAGGGCAATAACTGGCGCTGGCTCGACGTGCATCACAGCGACGCGAGCAAGGGCGGCGCCATCAAGGTCCTCAAGGAACTGCTCGGCCTGGAGCGCGTGATCTGCTTCGGCGACAGCGATAACGATCTCAGCATGTTCGAGGCTGCCGACGAGAGCTATGCCCCGGACAATGCCAACGATGACATCAAGTCCGTCGCAACCGAGATCATCGGCCACCACGACGAGGAAGGCATCGCGCGGTTCCTGCGTGAGCGCTTCTCGCTCGACGAGAAATAAGCGCATGCTCACTTCGCCGGGCGTCAGCCAGACCAGACCGGGACAGTTTACCGCCGAGGCGGTCTTGCCTCAGGAACGTCGCGGCATCAGCACCGTGTAGTCGAAGTCGAGCACGACTCCGGGGTCGTACTTGCCGTCGGAAAGCCTGTACGGGAAGTCGTGACAGGGCCGGTCCTTGGTCGCCACCGTCCGCACGCGTAACGCGCCGACGTCCGGATGCTCGTCGAAGGCCATCTTGTCGAGCACCTCCGACCACGCGTAGACGGTATCACCGGCAAAAGTGGGAGCCGTGTGTGCACCGCCGTTGATTGCGGCAAGGCTTTGCGCGTTGGCGAGTCCGTTGAACGACAGGGACCGGGCGAGGCTGATCAGGTAGCCACCGTAGACGATGCGGCGGCCGAACCGGCCATCGCGTTCGACGTGCTGGTTGAAATGAACCTTTGCCGTATTCTGGAAGAGTCGGCACGCCGTCATATGATCGGATTCCTCGACCGTCATGCCGTCGACGTGATCGATGCGCTCGCCGACGTCGTAGTCGTCCCAGAGGTAATCACTGCCGGCCAGCGCACGGTCGTAGCGACCGTTCATCGACCAGGGGACCACGAGTTCGCTTGCCGGCACTGCGCTCTCGAGCGTCGGCACCACCGGCTCCGGCGCCGCCGACGCCGGGTCGCGCTTTCGCACCATGACCCAGCGGTCGAACTGCATCACCCGGTCTCCGTGCTGGTTACTGCCGGTAGAGCGAACGTAGACCACGCCCGTCTTGCCGCTCGTGTTCTCCTTGAGGCCGGTCACTCGCGTCACCACCGCCAGCGTGTCGCCGGGAAACACCGGCCTGTCGAAACGGCCGCCCGCATAACCGAGATTGGCGATCGCGTTCAGCGAGATATCCGGCACCGTCCTGCCGAACACGATGTGGAAAGCGAGTAACCCGTCCACCGGCGTCTGCTCGAATCCCATCGAACTCGCAAACGTGCTCGCCGAATGCAGCGCGAAACGCGGGCCGAACAATCCCTGGTAGACGGCGACGTCGCCGTCGGTGATCGTTCGCGGCGTCGCGTGCACGAGCTCCTGGCCGACCCGGAAGTCCTCGAAGTAATTGCCGCCGACGGTCTTCGTGCTCATACCCGGCTCACAGGCCGTAGGCTTCGGCAAGGTCCGGGTCCTTGCGGGCAACCAGGCGGGCGAGATCCACCATCACCTTCGCCTGCTTCCAGGTTGCGTCGTCCTGCATCTTGCCGTCGATCATCGCGACGCCGGTGCCGTCCGGCATTGCTTCGAGGATACGCTTGGCGAACAGCACCTCGTCCACGTCGGGACTGAAGACGCGCTTGGCGATCGCGATCTGGTTGGGTGCGAGCGACCAGGCGCCGGAACAGCCCATAAGGAAGGCGTTGCGGAATTGCGCCTCGCAGCCCGCCTCGTCCTGGATGTCGCCGAACGGCCCGTAGAACGCGCCGAGACCGCTCGCGCTGCAGGCGTCCACCATGCGAGCGATCGTGTAATGCCACAGATCCTGCTGGTAGAAACCGCGCTCCTGCTGGTCGTCTGCCGGATCCGCAAGGACGCCGTAGGCGGGATGGCCGCCACCCACGCGGGTCGTCTTCATGCGCCTCGACGCCGCGAGATCCGCCGGGCCCAGACTCATGCCGTGCATGCGCGGGCTGGCCGCGGCGATTGCGCGCACGTTATTGACACCTTCTGCCGTCTCCAGAAGCGCGTGCAGCAGGATGGGTTTCGTCAGTCCGTTGCGCGCCTCGAGCTGGGCGAGAAACTGGTCCACGAAATGAATGTCCCAGGGCCCCTCGACCTTGGGGATCATGATGGCGTCGAGCTTGTCGCCGACGGCATCCACGATCTCGGTGACGTCGTCGAGAAACCAGGGGCTGTTGAGGGCGTTGACACGCACCCAGATTCCCGTGTCGCCGGGTTCGAGGTTCGTCAGGAGATCGACAAACCCCCGGCGGGCCGCCTCCTTCGCATCGATCGGGATCGCGTCTTCGAGATTCCCGCAAAGCACGTCGACCTGGCGGGCGATCTCCGGCGCTTTGGCACGAATCTTCTCCACGTGCGGCGGGAAGAAATGGATCATGCGCTCGGGACGAATCGGCAGCGTCCGCCAGGGCTCCGGCGCGCCTATCGCCAGCGGCTTGTAAAAATCGATCGGCTGTCGGCTCATCGCCTTTCCTCCCGGTTACTGGTCTGGGTTTACGTCGCCGGCAACGACACCCTCGTCGTGAAGACGCCCGACGTCGGCGGCGGTCAGGCCGAGAACGTCGAGCAGGATTTCATCCGTATGCTCACCGAGCTTCGGCGCGCGCGCCGTGGCCGCCCGGGGGATCGCCCCGAAGTCGAAGGGCGTGCCAGGGACGAGGTATTCGCCGATGCCGGGCTGCTCGAGGCGCGTAAACATCGGGTTGTCCGTCGAACAGTCGGGGTCCTCGTCGAGTGTCTCCCGGAGGCGGCGATACGGCCCCCACGACACCCGGTGTTCGTTGAATATCTCCCGGATCTCGTCGAAGCTTCGCGCCGATATCCAGGCGTCGAGCACGGCCGCAATCTCGTGGCGCGCACGGAAGCGCTCGCCCTCGTCAGCCAGGTCGCGCTCGAGGCGCGCCCCGAGCGCGGTCATCTCGTCCGCCAGGCCGGTCGCCGCCAGCAAGCCCGACCACTGCTGGGGCGTCAGGCCGACGACCATGACACGCCGGCCGTCACGGGTCTCGAAGTCGCGACCGAAAGCACCGTACAGATAATTGCCGTAACGCGGCCGGTCCGCTTCACCCAGCTCCGCCTCCGCCAGCATGCCGAGATGGCCGAGCGCCGCCAGCGCGACATCCTTGAGCGCGATGCGCACGAGCTGTCCTTCGCCGCGCAGTCGCCGATGCCGCTCCGCCGCGAGGAGCCCCACGGCCAGCATCTGGCCCGCCACCAGGTCCCAGGCCGGCAGCACGTGATTCACCGGCGCGGACGCGTGCTCCGCCCCGGTAATGTAAGGCAGTCCCGTCTGCGGATTCACGGTGTAGTCGACCTCCGAACCGCCATCGCGCCGTCCCGTCAGGTTGATCATGATCAGGTCGTCGCGCCGCGCTTTCAGCGTCGCGTAGTCGAGCCAGCCCCTCGCCGGGAAGTTCGTGCAGAACAGTCCGCTACCCTCGCCGGGTGCGGTGATGAGCTCGGTGAGCAGTTCACGACCGCGCGGATTCCTGAAGTCGACGGCGATCGACCGCTTGCCCTTGTTCAGCCCCGCCCAGAACAGGCTGCTCCGGCCATCCGGGCCGAGCGGCCAGCGACCGTAATCGAGGCCGCCGCCAATCGGGTCGAAGCGGATGACGTCGGCGCCGAGCTGCGCCAGTGTCATGCCGCCGAGCGGCGCGGCAACGAACGCGCTGCCTTCCACGACCCGCAAGCCGTCGAGGACCCCGCCGGCTGCCGTCATATCACGGCCTTGTCACGGAGTGCCTTGATGTCGTCGTCGTCGAGATCGAGCCACTCGCGCAGGATCTGCTCGGTATGTTCGCCGAGGCGGGGGCCCAGGTGGCGGATCTCGCCCGGGGTCTCCGACAGGCGCGGCATGACGGCCGGAACGATGATCGTCTCGCCGACGTCCTCGTCGTCGATCGCGACCAGCGTGCGCCGCGCGTGAAACTGCCGGTCCCCGAAGATGTCGGCGATCGTGTTCAGCGGCCCTGCCGGCGCCCCGGTCGCGAAGCACCGCTCCAGCACTTCCTCGCGCGTCAGCGACCCGGCCCAGTCGCGCACGATCTCGTTGACATCGTGCGGATTCTCGAGCCGGCTTTCCTGCCGGCCGTAGACATGATCCGATGCCAGTTCGGGGCGCCCCATCGCCTCGGTCAGGCGCACGAACAGCTTGTCCGTCGCGCAGCTGATGGCGACCCACTTGCCGTCACGGGTCGGAAAGTGGCCGTTCGGACAGGCGAACTCGTTATTGTTCGGCCCGTGCCGCTCGCGCACCACGCCGTACATGCCGTAGGCCGGCGCGAGTTCGTCGGTACACCGGAATACCGATTCGTAGAGGCTTGCATCGACGTACTGGCCGACGCCGGTCTCCTCCCGGTAGCGCAGCGCCATCAGCAGGCCGATACAGCCATACAGGCCCGTCATGTAGTCCCCTAGCGTCGTCGACCCCGGCGTGACCGGCACGCCTTTCGGCATGCCGGAAAGATAGGCGAGCCCGCCGACGGCGTGCGCCACGCGGGCGAAACCGGGCCGGTCCTTGTAGGGGCCGGTCTGTCCGTACCCGGTAACGCGGAGCATGATCAGCCGCGGGTTCAGCTCGTGCAGGGTCTCCCAGCCGATTCCCCACCGCTCCATCGTCCCCGGCCGGAAATTCTCGATCAGTATGTCCGCCTCCCGCGCGAGCGACTTGAGGACGCCGGCGCCCTCCTCGGTACGCAGGTCCAGGGTGAAGGACTTCTTGTTGCGCGCCTCGCTCAGCCAGGTCAGCGTATCGCCGACCTTGGTCGGCGTGCCGAAGCGCCTCAGCGAACAGCCGACGCCGGGCTGCTCGACCTTGATGACCTCGGCACCGAACTCGCCGAGGATCGATGCCGAGTACGGGCCCGCGATGACCGTTGCGAGATCGAGGACGCGCACTCCTGCCAACGGCAATTCCGTTTCGCTTTCGCTCTCCACCTTCCTGTCGTCTCCGGCAGCCATCAGATGATCCCTCGAGTCTCGAGATCGGCAATATCCTCGGCCGACAGGCCGAGCAATTCGCGCAGAACGGACACCGTCGAGTCCCCCAGCGCGGGGCCGAGGCCACTGACTCGTCCCGGCGTCTCGGACAGTATCGGCAATACGTTGGGCACGGTCACTTCGCCGACGCCGGGAACGTCGACCGTCGCCAGCGTACCGCGCTCCCGGAAGTGTTCGTCCTCGAAGATATCGGCGATGCTGTTGACCTTGCCGGAGGGCACCTCGGCGTCGAGGCAGCGGCGCATGACCTCCTCGCGATCGAGCGACTCCACCCACGCGATGACCAGGGCATTGACCTCGTCGCGCGCCTCCAGGCGCTT
>JAZBNZ010000326.1:0-31340 GCA_036350895.1 Woeseiaceae bacterium | reverse complement strand
TTCGCGATTTCGGGCGAACTGACCGCGAGCGGCAACGCGATGCTGCTGATCAACCCGCATACCTCTTTCTATTTCAGGCCGGAGATTCACGTGGTCTCCGACGAAGGGCTGAACGCCTACGGCGCCGTCACCTGGGGACAGTTCTTCGTCTACCAGGGCTTCAACGAGGACACCGGCTGGATGCACACGTCGACCTACGTCGATTTCATCGACGAGTTCGTCGAGGACGTCGTGGACGACAACGGGTCACTCCGCTATCGCTACGGCGATGAACTCCGGGACCTGCGCGTCTCCGACGTCACGCTGCGCTACAGGGACGGCGCTGGCCAGCGGGAGCGGACGTTCACGATGTATCACACCCATCACGGGCCCATCACCCACGCGATCGACGGCAAGTGGGTGGCGACGAAGATCAACTGGGATCCGGTCAACGCGTTGCGGCAATCCTTCCTGCGGACCAAGAACTCGAACTACGCCGAGTTTCGCGACATGATGAACATTCGCACGAATTCGTCCAACAACACCGTGTTCGCCGACTCCTCCGGCAATATCGCCTATTTTCACGGCAACTTCGTGCCGCGGCGTGACGTTTCGCTCGATTACTCGACACCGGTCGACGGCTCGGATCCCGCGACGGACTGGCAGGGGCTGCACACGGTCGACGAAACGATCACGCTGCTGAATCCGCCGAACGGCTGGATACAGAACTGCAACTCGACGCCCTTCACGGCCGCGCTCGAATACAGCCCGAGGCGCGGCGACTACCCGGCCTACATGGCGCCGGACGCGGAAAACTACCGCGGTATCCACGCCGTCGACGTCCTGAGAAAAGCCCACGACCTGACGCTCGACGGCCTCATCGAGCTGGCCTATGACCCTTACCTGCCTGCATTCGCGCGGCTGGGACCGGCGCTTGTCGCCGCCCACCAGTCCAGCCCCGATGCCGAACTGGCGCCTGCCGTGGCACTGATCGAGGACTGGGATTTCCGGGTCACTGCCGATTCGGTGGCGATGACGCTGATGCATTTCTACGCGACGAATCTTATGGAATCGATCGAGCTGCCGGAGACGCTCACCCGTGCCTCGCACATGGAGAGACTCGAGTACGCCGGGCTCGACGCCCCCGCCGAGCAGCGGCTTGCCGTGTTCCGCGACACGCTGGAAATGCTCGGCGACGACTTCGGCGACTGGCGGATGCCCTGGGCCGAGGTCAATCGCTTCCAGCGCCTGAGCGGAGCCATCGATGCCGGGTTCGACGACGAACAGCCATCGCTCGGCGCGGGCCTCGGCTCCGCACGCTGGGGCGCACTCGCGGCCTACGGATCACGCCGCTTCGACGGCACGAAGAAGCTCTACGGATACCGCGGCAACAGCTTCGTCGCCGTCGTCGAGTTCGGTGACAGGGTCCGGGCCAAATCGCTGCTGGCCGGCGGGCAGAATGGCGACCCGGACTCACCGCATTTCGACGACCAGGCCGAGCGCTACGTCAACGGTGACTTCAAGGATGTGCCATACTATCGTGACGACGTCGAGGCACGCGCTACAAGAACCTATAAACCCGGCCTTTGACGACCGTGCACCAATACCCGCGATTTAGCGGGCGGCAAGAAGAATGACATCCGGGCCAACCGGAGACTTTGAGTAGAAGGGAACCCGCAATGAAATTTCGTATCCTTACGGCGACGTTCGCCCTGTGTTTTCTCGGCGGCCCGGCCGCTTACGCCGACAGCCACGAGTCCGACCACATCCAGGTCGCTGACTACCTGGATCTCGAAGAGGTCAGCGACGCCCAGATATCCCCCGACGGCCGACAGGTCATCTACACACGTCGCTACATCGACCAGATGAAAGACAGCTGGCATTCGGCGCTGTGGATCATGGACGCCGATGGCAGCCGCCAGCGCTTCCTCGTCGACGGCTCGAATGCCCGCTGGTCGCCGGACGGCTCACGCATCCTGTTCATCGCGGCCGACGGCAACGGCAAGCCACAGATATTCGTCCGCTGGATGGACGACACGGGCGCCGTCTCGCAGGTGACGCGCGTCAGCGTTACGCCGAGCACGCCTACCTGGTCGCCGGACGGAAAACACATCGCGTTCGTCGCCATCGTTCCGGCCACGACGCCCTGGAACATCGACATGCCGTCACCGCCCGAAGGCGCCGAGTGGACCAAGCCGCCGCGTATCCTGAGCCGCCTGCATTACCGGCAGGACCGTGTCGGCTTCCGCGACCCCGGTTTCTCGCACCTGTTCGTCGTGCCCGCGGAGTCGGGTTCGGCGCGGCAGCTGACGGACGGCGAATGGCACGTCGGCGCACAGTTCGACGGCCTGTTTTCCGGTGCCGGACTGAGCTGGACCTCCGACAGCAAGCGAATCGTCTTCGACGGCTATGACGACCCCGGCCACGACCTGGCCTACCGGCGCTCGCACATCTACTCGATCGACGTCGCGAGCGGCGAGAAGACCCAGCTGACCGAGGCCGCAGGCTTCTGGACCAGCCCGGAAGTATCGCCGAACGGCCGGCAGATCGCGTACACCGGCTACCCGGCGACCGAGAAGTCCTACGAAATGCCGCAGATCTACGTGATGGACATCGACGGTGACGGCAAACGTCTTGTCACCGAGTCCTTCGATCGACCGGCCGGCGGCCTGTTCTGGGATACGAATAATCGTGCGCTGTACTTCACGGCGCAGGACGAAGGCTACGTGAACGTCTTCCGGGCCGATCTCAACGGCCGCGTCACGCCGGTAACGACCGGCAAGCACTCGGTCATCCTGCAGTCGGTCAACTCGGCACGGCGCGTCGGCGCCGGCGTCCTGGCGAGCTTCTACGAGCCAGGCGACGTGTACACGTTCTCGCTGTCCGGTCAGCGTGACCCGGAGCGCCTGACGGCCGTCAACGCCGACATGCTCGAGGGCAAGACACTCGGCGCGCACGAGGAAATCTGGTTCGAAGCCGAAGACGGCAACCGCGCCCATGGCTGGATCATCAAGCCACCGAACTTCGATCCTGAGAAGCAGTATCCGCTTTTGTTCGAGATTCACGGCGGACCCTTCGCGATGTACCAGGGGCGCTTCGATTTCCGCTTCCAGGCCTTCGCCGCCCAGGGCTTCGTCGTGCTGTACACGAACCCGCGTGGCAGCACGGGCTATGGCGAAGCCTTCTCCCAGGGCATCGACCGCGCGTACCCGAGCGTCGATTACCTCGACCTGATGGGTGGCGTCGACGCCACCATCGAACAGGGCTACATCGACGAAAAGCGGATGTACGTCGGCGGCTGCAGCGGCGGCGGGGTACTCTCGAGCTGGGTAATCGGCCACACCGACCGCTTCGCGGCCGCGGCCGTGCGCTGCCCGGTCGTCAACTGGATCAGCATGGCCGGCACGACCGATATACCGAACTTCACGTTCGCGTTCTTCAACAAGCCCTACTGGGAAGACCCGGAGCCCTGGCTGAAGACGTCCTCGCTGATGTACGTCGGCAACGTCACGACCCCGACACTGGTCATGACCGGTGAAGAGGACCTGCGGACACCGATGGCGCAGTCCGAGGAATACTATGCCGCTCTCAAGATGCGCGGCGTACCGGCGAAGCTGATGCGTTTTGACAGCGAATACCACGGCACGGGCTCCAAGCCGTCGAACGCGATGCGAACCCTGCTCTACATGGTGTCCTGGTACAACCGCTGGACCGAGGACGGGGAAGTCGAAACCGACCCCGACACCGACGACTAGCAAGGCAACATACCGACGGCGCCGGTCCGGAGCTCCGGGCCGGCGCCGCGTTTTCCGGAGGCACCCTGCCGTATGTCGAGACAGTCCGTAGCGGCCATCGCCGCGAGCATCGCTCTTTTGGCCCTGCTGTCGCCTGCGCTCGCCCAGGAACGCACGGCGCTCGTCGGCGGCCGCCTGATAGACGGCTTCGGTCACGCGCCGATCAACGACAGCGTGATCCTGATCTACGAGGACACCATTCTCGACGTCGGCACGGTCGACACGCTCCCGGTTCCCGACACATACACCGTCGTCTCAACCGAGGGGATGGATCTCCTGCCCGGCCTTTGGGAAAGCCACGCGCACCTGATGCTCGCGGGCCATGCAGACTACGCGCACTGGGACGCGACCTACGCCGACCGGCTCGCCGACGAGATCATGCCGGCATCCGCCGTCCAGCTGCTGCTCGCCGGCGTCACCTCCGCGCGAGACCTCGGGGCGCCGCTCGAAGCGTCGAAGTCCGTGAAACAACGCGTCGATAACGGCGAGATTCCAGGTCCCCGCCTGTTCATGTCCGGTCCCTTCCTGCAGGCGGAAGTCGCGGAGGCGGAGTCCGCTTTCCGCTGGGCCGTCGAATCGGCCGGCGACGCCGAACAAAAGGTCGCGCTACTCGACGACTCGGGCATGGACATCGTCAAGCTGATCGACCAGGACAAGCTGCCGCTCGAGGTCGCCCGGGCGATCGTCGACGCTGCCCACGCGCGCGGGATGAAAGTCGTGGCGCATTCGCACCGGCCGGACGAGATCCGCGTCGGCCTCGAGATCGGCGTGGACAACTTCGAGCATACGGGCCTCACGACGGCGCCGGAGTACCCGCCCGACATCATCGCGGCGCTCAGGGAGCGAACCGCGACCGGACGTATCGCCGGCGGGCCGCTATTCTGGACGCCGACCGTCGAAGGCCTGTGGAATTTCGACCGCACCGTGGCGAATCCCGAAAAACTCGACGACAGCTGCTGGAAGCGCGGCCTCGAGGAGGACACGATCGCCGACATCAGCGGCTCGATCGCGAATCCCGGCCAGCTCGGCTACACGCAGCTCACGCCGCTCCGGAAACCGACGCTCAAGCGCAAGATCGCCCAGCTGCGCGAGGCGGGCGTCGTCTTCCTCGTCGGCACCGACAGCGGCATCCCGATGAAATTCCACTGCCAGTCCACGTGGAACGAACTGGACGTGCTCGTCCGCGTCATGGGCCTGCCCGTCATGGACGTCATTCGGTCGGCAGTCTACTGGCCGGCGGTCATGATGGGGGTCGACGATGAACTCGGCACCGTGTCGGCCGGCAAGAAGGCCGACATCATCGGCGTCCGCGGCGACGTTCTCGAGTACATCAACCTGCTGCAGCACGTCGATTTCGTGATGAAAGGCGGGGTGATCTACAAGGCAAACGGCCAACCCGTCGAAGCCAGCCTCGAGTAGGCGATCACTCCCGGCGGTCGTACCTGAACAGGCAATACAGGTAGTTCTGTTCGACGCCACCCGGAGTAACGTGCATCTCCTCGACGCTATCGAGCAGCGCGAAGTCATCGCCGAACTCCGTTACGAGCCTGTCACGGTCGTAACGCTCGACCGGCAAACCGCTGCATCGCGGCGGCGCATCCGGCGCAAAGGTCCCGATGAGCAGGTGCCCGCCGGGCTCGAGTGAATGCGCGAGTGCCGCACGGTAACGCTCGCGCTCACCGGCATCGACCAGGAAATGGAATACCGCCCGATCGTGCCAGAGCGCATAGGCAGCTGCCGGCAGATCGGCCGCGGTCACGTCCGCGACGATCCATCGAACCGCTTGTGCCCGCTCGCCGAGCCGCGCCTTCGCGTGCCCGAGCGCCGTTGCCGACACGTCCAGCACGGTAATGTCGCGGTAGCCGTCCCTCAGCAGGTCGTCGACCAGCGACGATGCGCCGCCGCCGATGTCGATGAGCGCCGCTGCCTTCGGCAGCTTCAACGACTCGATCCAGGCGAGCGAACGTTCCAGTCTCGGGCGGTACCAGCCGAGCCTGCCGATCGGCTTCGCGGCGTAAGCGCGATTCCAGTGGCTGGCGCGCTCGTCTCCTGTCATCGCGGCTTACTCCGTCGGACCGATCCAGTTGAAGACCGACGTTGGTGGCGCGCCGCCGAAAAGTCGGCTGATGACGATCGCGGACATCGCCTCGAGGCTGCGACTGAAATACAGCGGTCCGAGGTTCATCGGTTCACAGCCGACGTCGCGGATCAGCCGCGCACCGGTATCGGCAGCGTCTTCGTCGTCGCTGCAGTAGGGCACGACCAGCGTGCGTCCGTCGAACGCGGGTGGGCACATTTCCCACACGGCGACCTGGCAGAGATTGAACGCTTTCACGACGCTGGCACCGCGGGCGCGTATCTGGATGCGCTCGGCGAGCGAATTATGCTCGTTGCCGACGGTTTTGAAAGTCTCGATATCGACGGGATTGCAGCAGTCGATCAGCGTCTTGCCGTCGAAGTCCCCCTCCCCCGCGCCGGCCGCATCCAGCGCATCGTCGATGCCGGGGCTCATGATCGCGATCAAGAGCGTGTCGCTGAAGGCAACGGCATCGGCGAAAGTGCCGCTGGTCGCGCTGCCACCGAGTTCGTCGACCATGGCAGCCGCTTTCGCCGGGCTGCGGCCGCTGATGAGCACTTCGTGCCCGGCACCGAGCCACTTCCGCGCCAGCGCGCGGGTCATGTTGCCTGCTCCGAGGATTCCGATCTTCACGTGGACCTCCGCTCGTGACGAGATTACCGCTGTCGACGGTGCCTACACGATACTACGATGCGCCGGTGAATAGTGGCTCAGCCCACCTCGGCCAGCGGCAGCACACTCGTATGCTTGGTTTCCGAGAGCACGATACTCGAATTGACTTCCTGGATGCCGGGCAGCTGGGACAGCTTCTCGAAAAAGAACTGCTCGTAGGCCTTGATGTCCTCGGTGACGATCCGCAGCAGGTAGTCGAAGTTGCCCAGCACGACGTAACAATCCAGCACCTCCGGGAAATCACGGACCGCGTCGGCGAAATCGGTCAGGTTGCCGCGGCCGTGCGAGGTCAGCTTCACGTGCGCAAAAACCATCGTATTGAGACCGACCTTCTCCCGGTCGAGACGCACGGTCTGTTCCTTGATGACCCCCTGGTCACGGAGCGACTGGATCCGGCGCCAGCAGGCCGACTGCGACAAACCGATGCGTTCGCCGATGGCGGTCGCGTTGACGCCCGGCTCACTCTGCAGAATCTCGAGAATTCGGCGATCTATGTGATCGAGGTTGATTGGCTGCATAAATTAGCTCAAAATTTACGGGTCTTTCGATAAATTATGCAGTTTGTGCCGCCCGGGGCAAGCATTTAGCAACAAAAATCCCCGGCAGCGCGCTTATAGTAGGCGCCAGCTTTCCAAGGCTGGAATTCTCCCGAACACAGGACCGATATGAGCGTCTTCGACCATCCCGAGTTTGACCATCACGAAGCCGTCCATTTCTTCGACGACCCCGACACCGGCCTCAAGGCCATCATTGCCGTCCATTCCACGGCGCTCGGCCCTGCGGCTGGCGGCTGCCGGTTCTGGGAATACGACGTCAGCCACAATGCCGTCACCGACGTGCTGCGGCTGTCGCGGGGCATGACCTACAAGAATGCCGTCGCGGGCCTGCCTTTCGGCGGCGGTAAGTCGGTGATCCTCAAGGACCCCGCCATCGGCAAGCCGGCGGAACTGCTGCGGGCCTTCGGCCGCGCCGTCGCTTCACTCGGCGGCAGCTATATCACTGCCGAAGACGTCGGCATTTCCGTCGCGGACATGCTCGAGGTCCACAAGGAGACGAAGTACGTGTCGGGACTCGGGCAATCCCGTGCCGGCACGGGCGGCGACCCGTCGCCAACGACGGCCATCGGCGTGTTCCTGGGTATCGAGGCTGCGGTCCGCGCGCGCCTCGGCACCGATTCACTGCGCGGCATACGGGTCGCGGTACAGGGGGTCGGCCACGTCGGCCTCAAACTCTGCAAGCGTCTCGCCGACGCCGGCGCCGAACTCCTCATTGCCGACGTCAGTCGCGACAACCTCCGGGCCGCGCGCGCTGAGTTCGAGGCAACCGAGGTCTCGCCCCGGGAAATCCTGTTCGCGGACGTCGACGTGCTCGCGCCCTGTGCGCTCGGCAACGTGCTGAATTCCGAGACCATCCCGCGCATCAGGGCGAAAGTGATTGCCGGGGCCGCCAATAACCAGCTCAGCACCGATGCGGATGGTGACCGGCTCGCCGAGCGCGGCATACTCTATGCCCCCGACTACGTGATCAATGCCGGCGGCATCATCTCGGTGAACCACGAGTACTTCGAAAAAGACTCCGAGGAACAACTGCAGGCGGACATTGCGCGTATCCCCGAACGGCTCGACGAGATCTTCCGGGAAGCCGCCGAGACCGGCAAGGCCACCAACCGGATCGCCGATGAGCTGGCGCGCCGCCTGGTTGCCGCAGGCAAGGCGGGCACACGCCCGATCGCGTAGTCCGGCACGACGCGGCAAGCGTCACAGGGAACAAGAACAACGGCCGGCAGCAAGGGGCTTTCGGTCACGACCAGACGAGGGAACAAGAGAATGGCAAAAGCGTCACGCCTCCATATCCCGCAGCCAACGGCGCGGCCGGGCGAAGAACCGGACTTCAGCTATCTCGAGCTCAGTCCCGCCGGCGTCGTCGACAAGCCATCCATCAAGGCCCGGACTGTCGACATCGAGTACCTCTCCTCGGGGCTCGTGCGCGTACTCGACGACGATCACACGGCGAAAGGCCCGTGGGATCCCAAGCTCGAGCCTGCGGAGCTGCAGGTCGCACTTCGCTGGATGGTCAAGAACCGGGTCTTCGACGAACGCATGTGGCAAATCCAGCGCCAGGGACGAATCTCGTTCTACATACAGGCGCTCGGCGAGGAAGCCGTCTCTATCGGCCAGGCCATGGCACTCCGCCACGGCGACATGTGCTTCCCGTCGTACCGCAACCAGGGCATCTTCATGTATCGCGGCGTCAAGCTCGTCGACATGATGTGCCAGTGCCTCTCGAACACGCGCGACATGTGCAAGGGCCGCCAGCTGCCGATCATGTACCACTCGAAGAGCGGCAACGTGTTCTCGATATCGGGCAACCTCGGGACGCAGTACCCCAACGCGGTCGGCTGGGCGATGGCCGCCGCGATCAAGGGCGAGGACAATATTGCGGCTTCATGGGTCGGTGACGGCAGCACCGCGGAGGCCGATTTCCACCACGCGCTGACCTTCGCTGCCGTCTACCAGGCACCGGTGATACTCAACGTCGTCAACAACCAGTGGGCGATTTCCACGTTCCAGGGCACGGCGGGCGGCGAGCAACGCGCATTCGCGGCCCGCGGCATCGGCCTCGGCATTCCCGGCATTCGCGTCGACGGCAACGACCTGCTGGCCGTCTACTCGGCGACGCTGTGGGCGGCCGATCGCGCGCGGCGCGGCGGCGGGCCGTCGCTGATCGAACTGGTCACCTACCGCGGCGGCGCACATTCGACGAGTGACGACCCGTCCAAGTACCGGCCCAAGGACGAGTGGGCTGCCTTCCCGCTCGGCGACCCGATCGAACGGCTCAAGCAGCACCTGATACACGAAGGTCACTGGTCCGACGAGAAACACGAGGCCATGACCGAGGAGCTCCGCGCCGAGGTGCTCGCGGCATGGAAGGAAGCACAGTCCTACGGCACGATGAACGAGGAACCCTTCCTCGATCCGGCAACGATGTTCGACGACGTCTACGCGGATCCGCCGAAGCGACTCGAGTCGCAGCGTCGCCGCATGCTGGCAGTGAAGGACTTCAAGTTCGACGGAGGTCAGGGCTGATGGCGCAGATGAACATGATCGAAGCGATCCGCTCAGCTCACGACGTCATGATGGAGCGCGATCCGAGCGTCGTCGTGATCGGCGAGGACGTCGGTTACTTCGGCGGCGTGTTCCGCTGCACCGACGGCCTGCAGCGCAAGTACGGCGAACACCGCGTCATAGACGCGCCGATTGCCGAAGGCGGCATCATCGGCGCAGCGATCGGCATGGGGGTAAACGGCCTCCGCCCGGTTGTCGAGATCCAGTTCGCCGACTACATTTATCCCGGCTTCGACCAGATCGTCTCTGAGCTCGGGCGCCTCCGGTACCGGTCCTGCGGCGAGTTTTTCTCGCCCGTCACGATCCGGACGCCCTGCGGCGGCGGCATTCGCGGCGGTCAGACGCACTCGCAGTCGCCGGAGGGCATTTTCACGCACGTCAGCGGCATCAAGGTCGTGATGCCTTCGAACCCTTACGATGCCAAGGGTCTGCTGATCGCATCGATCGAATCCGACGATCCGATCATTTTCTTCGAACCGAAACGCATCTATAACGGCCCCTTCGACGGCGACCCCGACAAACCTGCGGTCGGCTGGGCTTCGCATCCCAAGGGCGAGGTCCCCGAGGGCTATTACACCGTGCCGATCGGCGAAGCCGAAGTCGTTGAGGAAGGCGAGGAACTCACGATCGTCACCTACGGCACGCTGGTGCACGTCGCCGTGGCGGCGGCCAGGCTCGCCGGGGTCGACGCCGAGATCATCGACGTCAGGTCGATGTCGCCGCTCGACACCGAGACGCTGGCGGAATCGGTGAAGAAGACCGGGCGTTGCCTCATCGCTCACGAGGCGACGCGCTTCAGCGGTTTCGGCGCTGAAATCGCAGCCACGCTGCAGAAAGACTGCTTTTACTACCTGGAGGCACCGATCGGACGCGTCGCCGGCTGGGATACGCCCTACCCGCACGCGTTCGAATGGGACTATTTCCCCGGCCAGAAGCGCATCGCGGCCGGCATCATCAAGGTCATGGAGGCAGAATGAGCGAGTACGTGTTCAAACTGCCGGACCTCGGCGAAGGCACGGTCGAATCCGAAATCGGCGAATGGTTCATCAAGCTCGGAGACCAGGTCGAAGAGGAACAGGTCGTCGGCACGATGATGACCGACAAGGCAGCCGTCGAGCTGTCGTCGCCGGTGTCCGGTCGCGTGGTCAAGCTGGCGGGTGAGCCGGGCGACATCGTCGCCGTCGGCGCGCCGCTCGTGATTTTCGAGACCGATGCCGCGGCGGCGGCTGCGAGCGAAGCCGGCGACGACAATGCAGATGAGGCAGCGGAGCCGCCAGCCAAACCGGAGGCGCCGGCGACGCAACCGGCCGCAACACCGGTCGAGACACCGCAGCGCGCGGACGGCAGCCGGCGCATTATCACGTCGCCGGCAATCCGGCGCCGGGCGAAAGAAGCGGGCATAGACCTTGTCGACGTACCGGGCACCGGGCCCAACGGCCGCATAACGCGCATGGATTTCGATGCCTTCGTCGAGGCCAGCGGCACCGAAACGCCGGCGGCGACGCCGGCGCGGCGCTCGAAGCGCGTCACGGAGATCAAGGTCATCGGTCTGCGCCGCATGATTGCGGAGCGGATGACGGCCGCGAAGCGCGAGATTCCGCATTTCGCCTATGTCGAGGAACTCGACATTACCGAGCTCGAATCGCTCCGCAAGCACCTGAACGAGAAGAACCCGGACGACAAGCTCACGATTCTGCCGTTCCTGGGCGTTGCGCTGGTGCGCGCGCTCCGCGATTTCCCGCAGTGCAATGCGACCTACGACCGGGACCGTAACCTGATCCTGCAGCACGAGGCCGTGCACCTCGGCGTTGCCACGCAGACGCCCGACGGGCTCAAGGTGCCGGTGGTTCACCACGCCGAATCCATGGGCCTGCGCGAACTCGCACGGGAGATTCGACAGGTGTCGGAGGCCGCCCGTGACAATCGCGCGACCAAGAGCCAGCTGTCGGGGTCGACCATTACGATCACCAGTCTCGGCAAGCTGGGCGGCATCGCCTCCACACCGGTCATCAACATGCCCGAAGTCGGCATTATCGGCGTCAACCGTGCCGTCGAGCGCCCGGCCGTCGTCAATGGCCAGATCACGGTCCGCACGATAATGAACCTGTCGTCGTCGTTCGACCATCGCTTCGTCGACGGCTACGACGCGGCGGCCATGATCCAGCGGATTCGGGAGATGCTCGAGCACCCGGCGACGCTCTTCATCGACTGAACTCGCTCCCCTCCGGTCAGCCGGCCGCCAGCGCGCCGGCTGTGCCTGCACCTCCCTGTCAACGGAACGCGTGACCGCGCGTTGTCAGCAACAGGAAATCAATCTGACGAGGTGCAGCACATGAAGAACACGACCATCAAACTCGCAACCCTGACTTTTGCGACGCTCGCCGCGGGCACGGTTCTCGCCGATCACAACAGCCCGATGGGCGAAGGCTGGGCGAATATGCCCAACGACATTCACAACACCCGCGTCGAAACCAGGGGCGATAACGAGACATTTCGCGAATTCGTCAAGCAGGGTGCGGGCGCAGACTCCGTCAACCGTTACGCGGATGCCGACACCAGCGGCCGGTCGAAGGCCGGGAACAAGGCCCGAGGGAACGCCAAAAACAGCGCCGCCGCCGAGCAGAAGGGCTCTCGCGAAAAGAAGGCGAAGGGCGCTGCCGAGCAACAGCGCGACCGGTCCAGGATACGTGAACTGGAAGGCGGGTCGCGGGCAACAGGCCCCGGCTCGCGAAGCCGCTCGATGGGTGGCGCCGGCAGGCGCGGCCGTCACTAAGCTCAAGTGTCGCAGCGAGCGCTGCGAAAGTGCCCGGTGCGTCTTCGCACCGGGCATTCATTAGCTGCCGTCATGGCATGCCGTAGAGGCTCGAGTCAGTCGCGACGCCCGCTGCCGGGCGCAGCGGTTTCAGCTGCGGCGAGACGGGGCCGTCATTGGGCCTTCATTCCTCCCCGACCGCCTGGAACTGGTACATCGCCGCGACGATCGGCGAGAGCGGCTCGCCGTAGCGACCGAACCAGTCCTGGTAGAGGCGCCGAATCTGGGCACCACGAAATACACCCGCCAGCGCCCTGTCCGCCGCGAGCCGGAACCCGGTGTCACCGCGCTTTATCATCAGCGCATAGGGCTCGAAGGACAGCGCACGCTTCGTCATGAGGTAATCCCGGGCCATGTCGGGGAAGCGGAAAATCTGCCCCAGCAGCATCGCACGATCCGAGGCGTAGCCCTCGACCTTGCCGGCGTTGAGTAACTCCATGCCTTCGTCGTGTGTGTCGACGAAGCGAACCTTGAGCTTGGTCCGGTTCACCTCAGCAAACTTCCGCAACACGGCCTCTGTCGTGGTACCGCGAACGGCCGCAATCACCTGGTCGCTAAGCTCGTCGATCGTCTGGATCGGGCTCTCCTTGCGCGACAGGATCGCCGCCCCCGTGATGAAGGTCATCAGCGTGAAGTCGACGCGCTCGCGACGCGACAGCGTCACCGTCGAGGCACCGCACTCGATATCCACCTTGCCGGATTCGACAGCCTTGATCCTGTCCTCGATGGACTCGAGCGGCGTGAATTCGATGTCGAGGGCCTCGAGGCCGAGCGAGTCGCGGACCGATGCCGCAATGTACCGGCAAAGCTCGATGGAGTAGCCGACCGGATTGCCGTAGGCGTCTTCGAAGGAGAGTGGAGCCGCGTCCGGCACGTAGCCTATCCTGAACTTGCCGGTCTCGGCTATGCGTTCGAGGGTGGGTGACGGGCCCTGTGCAAACGCAAGGACCGGCAGTACTCCGAAAACGAGAATGGACAAAAGACGCAACATAGGAAAACCCTCGACGGCATGTGAATGCCCGGCACGAAGCCGGACCGCAAGCCCCCGGAGTCTGTCAGCCCGAAAATGGCATGTCCAGACCACGCCGGGACGCAGCCGGCCTGGGGCAGACAAAAAAAAACGGCCGACGGGCCGTTTTTTATAGAGGACGCACAGGTAGAACTGCTTTTGTCGCGTTACCGAATCTCGTCCCGGTTTGCCCACCTTGCGGCTGGCTTTCCGGTCCTGACCCGACGACGTTCTTGGTATCGGGCTACCCTCACGGTATCCGGCTCGGTGCCTGGCAGCGTTGTTCCGAGGTTCACTG
Source organism: Woeseiaceae bacterium (assembly GCA_036350895.1). Lineage (GTDB taxonomy): Bacteria > Pseudomonadota > Gammaproteobacteria > Steroidobacterales > Woeseiaceae > UBA1847. The sequence continues at coordinate 17,574 of JAZBNZ010000326.1, read as the reverse complement.
CCGACCTCCTTGACTCCGGCGATGTGTCTTGCAACTCATCTCGAAGTGCCGGCCGTTTTTGCGTCCACCGCCCCCGACACTTGGAGAGACTCGGATCTCTTTTCAGCAGGGCGGTCGCCTCCGGGTTTCCCCTTCAGCAGAGGCTTTCGCCTCATCATCGAAATTACTCCTGGCAGCGCAGATTGCAAGGGCTTTTTTCATTTTCGCGCATCGCCTCCGATCGGCGAACGACGGTTCCATAAGTTGGTTCGCGAACTTAATGTAACTTCGCAGCTCGCGCTCGACTCACTGCGCTCGATTTGCGCAAAACGTCCGTTCCGGGGCCTGGCCCAGCAAGGCCTCGAGCTCGTTCGACAGCCCGTCGGCGCTCGTGAATGCCGACTCGACCTTCCCCCCGAGCCACCAGTCGGCGGCAACGCCCAGTCGCTGACGCGGCGCCAGGAAATGGCTGGCACCATCGGCCTTCGCGGCGTTCGCGAAGCGCCAGCGATGGATACCCTGGTGCACGGCATCCGCCGCCCGCATCCCGGTCACCCGGTGGACTTCGTTCAGCATATGCTCTCGCACCGCGTCGAGCTCGACTTCGATGTTGGCATCTGTCCAGCGGTTCGCCGCGTGCACGACCATCGTCGATGCGGGGCCGCGGCCCGGCTTGCTGCTGTTCACCGCGATCCAGCGGATGTCGGCGCCGGAGACCAGCGCGGCATCGAAGGCAAGGGCCGGTGGCGACTCGAAGCCGAGCATGAGCGAAAAGCAGCCGAGCATCTGACGGTCGCCCACTGCGGCGCCGAAACCTTCGACGTCGGCCAGCAAGGCCTTCGCCTGGGGCAACGGCGTCGTTACGAGCAGCCAGTCGGTGTCGACCGGCTCGGGCGTATCGGCCAAGAGGAGCCGCCAGCCCGTCCCGGACCATTCGACCCGCTCGACCTCTGTCCCGAACCGGATGTCCAGCCCCCCGGCCAGCGCCTTGCCGAAGACGTTCATCCGCGGCACGCCGACGTAGCGCGGCTCGGACTCGTCCCCTGCTCGTTGGATGACGGCACCCGTCGGCGAGATCTCGACACAGCGGGCGCGCCAGGGCGAGATGAGTCCCTCGCCGATGAGCGGCTCGAGAAATTCCCGGAACGCCCGCGTCCTTGCCGTGAAGTACTGGGCGCCATGGTCGAACTCGAAATCGCCGGCGTAGCGCGTCGCCATGCGACCGCCCGGTCCCCGGGATTTTTCGTAGACGGTGACCGTGTGCTGCGGCGCCAGCCGACGTGCCAGTGTCAGGCCGGCGATACCCGCACCGACGATCGCTATGCGAGCCAAGGCTCGAGGATTCCGAGGACCAGCGCCGCGAGGACAATAGCGGTAATTCGCTGGCGCAAGTGCCAGTACTCCGCGGTAGTGCCACCGCGGGCGGCCACGACGCCGTCGACAACGAGCAGCGTAATGAAGGCGGCGCACTGCACGGCGAGCGCGAACGACACCGGTCCGAGGAGCGAGCCGAACCAGGTCGCGAGCACGATGACGTTGCTGATGACGAACAGCGATACCGGGTAGGCGCCAGGCCGCGCGAGCTCGAAGGCCCAGTGCGTCCCGGCGAGGAAACTGGCGATGGCGAGTCCGTACAGGATCATGACCTCGTGCCAGGCCCCCAGGGGGCCGAGTGTCGTGATGCCGACATACGGCAGCAGCGCACAGGCAACGAACGGGATGCTGCCGGCGTACGTCAGGGTTCGGTAGAGCGTCGAATCAGGCACGGTGGGTCTGAACGGTTTTGGACGCGGCTGACGTTACCATAGCGAGACTTGCCGTGCGGGACGCGGAAGCGCTGGCGCGCGGGTCGATACCAAGTGTTACAAAAAGCGGCTGGTGGGCATGCGCGGGACGTACGACCATAGCGGTCACTTAGCAAAGACTCTTCGAGGTCACATCATGAAAAAGCTGATTGCCGCCATCCTTGTCTCCGCATCGGGCCTCGCCATCGCCGAAGGCGGTGCCTTGCTCGATTACGACTTCCGCCGTCTCGCCTCGGACGAAAGCATCAACCTCGCCCAGGAGTACAGCGGCGACGTGGTGCTCGTCGTCAACACGGCCTCCAGGTGCGGCAACACGCCCCAGTACGAAGGGCTCGAGAAGCTCTACGAGGAATACGGTGAGCGCGGTCTTACCGTCCTCGGCATTCCGTCGAACGACTTCATGGGCCAGGAACCCGGCACCGAGGAAGAGATCCAGGAGTTCTGCCGGCTCACCTACAAGGTCAAGTTCCCGATGATGGAGAAGACCGTGGTCAAGGAAGGCAAGGCGCACCCGATGTACGACGCGCTTGCAGAGGCCTCCGGCACCTACCCGACCTGGAACTTCCACAAGTACCTGATCGGTCGTGACGGTAAGCTGATCGCTGAATTCAGCCCCCGCACACAGCCATACGACGACAAGCTCGTTGCTGCCATCGAAACGGCGCTCGACGCGTCCTAGGCCGATCCAGGCTCACCGCAAACCTCACCTCCCGGCAAAACCCTGCGCGGTTTGCGGCCGCCCTTTCGCCTGGCGAAAGAAATGGGCCGACTGCTGGGACGAGGTGCGCTATTGCTCGGAGCGCTGTCGGCGCTCCCGGCGTAAGGCCAGCGCAGGTGCCTGAAGGACCTGAAATACGCCGGGCGGCCGACCGCATCGCGCGCGTCCTCGTCGACGAGCCCGTAGTGGAAATCGAGTTCGGCCTTCCCGCTTTGAAGCGGTGGCGAGGCCGCCTCGAGGGCCGCACGGTTACGGCAGTCGATACGCGCGGCAAGGCCATGCTGACTCGTTTCGACAACGAGCTGACCCTGTACAGTCATAACCAGCTGTACGGTCGCTGGTACACCTGCAAGCGGCCCGGGATGCCGGATACGGGCCGCTCTCTAAGGGTCGCGTTACACACGCCGACGCACAGCGCGCTGCTCTACAGTGCATCCGATATCGAGATACTGACGCCCGAGGACGAAGCTCGGCATCCGTTCCTCGAACGGCTGGGACCGGACATCCTCGACCGCGACCTGGACACCGACACCGTGCTCGAGCGGCTTTCCAAAAAACGTTTCCGGAACCGGAGCGCGGCGAGCCTGTACCTCGACCAGGCGTTCCTCGCCGGCAACGGCAATTACCTGCGCTCCGAAATCCTGCATGTCGCCCGGGTTCATCATGCCGAGAGACCGGCGGATATCGATGCACGACGGCTGCGCGAACTCGCCCGGCAGACGCTCGCGGTCAGTCGGCGCTCCTACCGGACCCGCGGCATCACCGTGGTGCCGGATCTCGACCGTCGGCTGAAACGTGACGGCCTGGCCTACGAAGCGCGCCGGTTCTACGTATTCGGTCGTGCCGGGCAACCCTGTCATGCCTGCGGGGATACGATCCGGGTCACGAGCGCCGGCAGCCGACGGCTGTACTTTTGTCCGTCGTGCCAGCAGCCGAGGCTCAGTTCCCGACGTAAGGACGGTACGGGCTGAGGAAGTGGATCGCGAGCGTGATCGCGAGCACCAGCAGCGAGATCCACATCGAGAGCCGCCAGGGGTTCATGCCCTTCTGCACGATATCGAAACGCGATACGAAGATTGTTTCGCAGGCACCGTTGCCCGTATCCATCCGGGTAGTGCTGGTGCCCCGCTCGGGTCCGTCACCGGCGGCGTAGCTCGAGAGCCAGCCCTCGATGCGCACCTGGTCGCCGACCCGGACATCCCGAACGCGGTCACGAATGAAAGGGTCGTCGCTGATGAGATGGTTGTTCGACAGCGCGTAGATGTCGAAGGCCTCCCACGCCGCCTGGTCGCGCGTGCTGACGTTGCACGTGAAGATTCCGTTCCAGAATTTCAGCCTGCGCAGCAGCTCCGGATCGGCATTCGGTCCCCAGACGACGCAGATATCCAGCATGTTCAGGTGATCGTTCGACATCCGGTGCATGCGGCTGTTGCCCTCGTGATGGCGGTAGGACACGACCAGCCCGGTCAGCGAGTAGCGGAACTGGGGACGAACCCGGTAATCGACCGAGTTGAAGCTGACTTCGAACGGTGCCTCGTTCGCCATACGCTGTGCGGGCTCCGCGAGGACGGAGGGCGATAACTCCACACTCTGCGGCAGTGCATTGCGATTCCAGAACCCGGCAACGAGCACAAGGAAAGCGACGACGATGATGATGCTGTTCAGGCGCATGATGACAACAAGACGAGCCAGCCGTCATCGTATCGCAGCCGGGGACTGCGCCGGTGGATACGCGTCGCAGTTTCCGCGCCGGGAACTTTCAGGGCTTTCCGGCTGCCCAAGCTGCGTCCCCTGCCTGCAATACGCTAAGCTTTGCCCATGCTGACGAACAGCCGAACTGCCCTGTTGACGATCATTGCCGCCGTGCTCGCCGCGGCCGGCTTCGGCTGGTACCTCGTCGACCGGCAGCGTCCCGTCGACGCGGCGGCGCGCGATGAACTGGCGTCTTCGCTGCTGTCCACCTCGCTCGAGCTACAGGAGCAGTTGACCGTCGACATCGACAGACGCCAGCTTGCCGAGGAAACTCTACGCGCGGAATCCGAAGATGGGCTCAGGCTGTACGCACTTTGCGACGCCTGGATCGAATTCGACAACAACCACCCCGACGAATCGACGCGTGCAAACCGTGACCGCGCCTGCGGCGACTACCGGCGCTATATCGAAACCGGGGAACTGCCGGACTAGAACTGCCCGCGGAAGCCGGCAATGACCTCCTGCTGGAACGAGCGGAATCGTCGCTCGACACGTTCGAGATCCCCGTCGGCGATCGTGCCGTCATAGCGCTCGCGGATCGTCAGGCGATCGATGCCCGCGAGTGACCGCAGCTGCACGAAAAACAGCAGCCCGGGCGTGACCTGGTACTGCGCCGTCAGGTTCATCCGCGGCGAGTCGTCGGTCTGCGTATCGATGTAGTCGACATCGTACTCGTAGCGCTTGCTCCGCCAGCGGAAGTCGAACAGGTAGTTGAGCTTCAGTGCGGGGATGTCGTGCCGGAACTTGAGATCGACATCGTGGCGGGGTTCGTCCGATATGCGTCGCTGCTCGAGCGTGAATGGATCGGTCGTTTCGGTTTCCTGCCAGGTGTAGACGACATCGAGGACCGCGCCGGGTATGCCGATGAGCTCGAGGCGCCAGCTGCCCTTGAGTTCGACACCGTAGCGCGTCGCGTCCCCGATATTGCCGGCGGCCGACAGTCCGGCCGGGCTCAGGACGCGGCCAATATGATCCTCGATATCGTCATGAAAGACCCGGCCGCTCAGGAGGCCGCGGTCGTCACGCAGCCGATGCTCGTAAGTGACCGCGGTACGCCAGGTCTTCTCCGGTTCGAGGTCCGGATTGCCGCCCCGGATCAGATCGTTGTCGCGGTCGAACTCGACGACGAAGTCGTCGAAGTCGAGCTGGCTGACGATACGCTCCAGGCTCACTCGCAGCTGGTCGCGGGTGTTGATGTCGTGGCGGAAGTCGAAGCGCGGCTTCAGGAAACGAAACGAGCGCTCCCGTCCTACATCGGCTCCCTGCTGCTGCAGCGTGGACCACTCGACGTTGAGTGCGGACTCGAGAAGCGTTGCATCGGACAAGGTCCAGAAATGGGTGGCGAAGGCCTCGTAGCGCTCCTCCTCCACGCTGCCGCTCGCATTGAACAGGGGCACCTCGACGATGCTGCCATCCGCAAGTTCATCGAAGAGCGACGTCCGCTTGTCGAGCGTATTGACAGCCGCCTCCAGGCCCGCTTCCAGGCGCTGACTGCCGGTCGTCGACCACAGGTAGGACGAGCGAACGATCGTTTCGCCCTGCGCCCTGTCGGTCGAGATGCGGGTACTCAGTACCTCGTCCGTCGGCGTCACCGAAACGACGCTGACGATGTCCTCCTCAACCTCGTCGTCACGTGTGACGATGGCCCGGATCTTGAGCTGCCCTGCTCCGAAGGAGCTCAGAAGGTCGCCGCCGAGTTCCCACTCGGTCCCCTCGACCGTCCGCACGTCGACAGCCTCTTCGGAAACGAAATCGCCTTCCACGGTGCGCTCGATCGACTGTTCTTCCCGCCGGTCCTTGTCGACAATCTGGCCGTTCAGGTTCAACTCATCGTCAGCATTGATTTGCCAGGAGCCGGAAGTGTTGAACCTGAGATCCGCCTGCCGCTCGGGAGTGCTGCGGCGGATCCGTTCGACGGGCTCGGCCGGGTCCGCCGGCACGAAGCGATCGTCGCGGAGTTCGGTGTCGGCCCGGTTATACGGACCAAACTCGATGCTTGCCAGGTAGCTGAAACGCTCGAATCCACTGCTGTACGACACCAGGCCGTCCGGCAGCACGCCGGCGGCCGCGTAGTCACCCGCGTGGACCTGCCACGAGCCTGCACTGCGCCGGGCGCCCTTCATGAGGATCACGTTGACCAGCAGCCCCTCGCTACGGACGTCGAGCCCGGATGCCGTGCCGCGAATCACCTCGACGCGTTCGACCTCCTCTGCCTGAATACGGGCCAGTGCATTGGCAATATCGTTGCTCTTGCCGGACAGTCGCTTGCCGTTCAGGAGTACCTGGTCACCGCCGGAACCGAAACCGCGCTGGTCGCTACCGGACGAGCTTCCGTCCTGCGGCACGATATCGGCCACCCCGGGAATCCACCGCAACATGTCGAGCGCAGTGATCGGTCGGTACTGCTCGAAGTACTCGCGGTCATAGGCCAGCGTGGAATCGGCGCCCGCGGACGTCTCCAGAGGAGGCGGTGCTTCGCCGCCGGCAGCCAGGGCGGCCAGCGGCAGCGCAAGTAAGCAAGGAACAAGTAGTGGGCGCAGTATCAACGGTGCGAACCGCGCGCGAAGCAGTTGGCGAAGCCGCGCGGCAAACGGTCAGTGTAACGGCCGGGCCTGCCCGGCGACAGGGCTTTTGCCTCAGATCGCCGCGCCGTCGGAGGTTTCAGCCCGGGCCGCTTCGAGTTCCCGGGCGAGTTCGCGGGACTCCTCGCTGCGCGCAGTGGCGAGCGGAGCCAGCAAGGTGTAGAGCGCCGGCGTCAGGTACAGCGTGAACACCGCCGAGATACCGAGCCCGCCGAACACGACCCAGCCGATCGAAGACCTGGCTTCCGCGCCCGCGCCGCTCGACAGGATCAGCGGCAGGCTGCCGAGCACGGTCGAGACCAGCGTCATCATGATCGGACGAAGCCTCCGCGTCGCGCCTTTCCGGATCGCCTCGTGAACCTCCATGCCCTGGTCGCGAAGCTGGTCCGCAAACTCGACCAGGAGCACGCTGTTCTTGGCCATGAGGCCGATCAGCAGCACCAGGCCAATCTGCGAGTACACGTTCAGCGACGTACCGGTGAGGTACAGCGCGAGCACGGCTGCGCCGACACCGAACGGCACGATCAGCGTGATGATGGCCGCACTCACGAAGCCTTCGAACTGGGCACACAGCACCAGGAAAATGACGACGAAGGCCAGCAGGATAGTCAGGCCGATCTCGTTCGAGGTTTCTTCGAGCGCCGCCGCTTCGCCGAGGAACATCAGCGAGGTCCCGACGGGAAGCACCTCGTCGGCCAGGGCGCGAAGGTCGTCGACGGCCTCGCGCAGCGGGTATTCCCCGGCGCGGGCAATTTCCACCTGGATGGCCCGGCGCTGGGACTGCCTGTTGAGCTCCGTCGCGACGCCCTCTTCCTCGATACTGACCAGCGTCGCGAGCGGAATCATTGCGCCGCCGTCAGCCCTGACGAACAGGTTGTTGAGATCGGAAGGATCGTTGATCGCCCCGCGACCGGACTCGAGGATAATCGGGACCGCTTCGTCGTCGACGTTGATATCGACGAGTTCGTCGCCGTCGATCATCGCCCTGAGCGTCGCCGCCAGGGAATCGAGATCGACGCCGAGATCGGAGGCCTGCCTCCGATCGATGCTTACGGACAGCTGCGGCTGCGTCGGGTTGAACTCGACGCGCGGCCGCTGGAGCCTCGGGAGTCGCTCCTCGATCGCCGCCACGTAGGCCTGAGCTGCAGCGAAGATTTCGTCGTAATCGTTCCCGAGCAGGGCCACCTGGATGTCACTGCCGCGCCCACGGAGATTTAAGCTGTTGGCGCCCCAGACGAATACCTGCGCGCCCGGAAGATCGGACAACTTGCCTCGCAGCGAATTGGCAATGTCGTCCTGGCTGCGCTCACGCTGACCCCAGTCAGCCAGCGACAGCGTCATGAACGCCTTGTTCGGGTCCCACTGGCCGACCTGCGTGTACAGCGAGGTCGCCTCGCCCGATTCGACGACGGGCCAGAGCATGTCCTCGATCTGCGCGACCTGGCGGTCCATGTAGTTGACGCCGACGCCGTCCGGTCCGCTCGCGAAGATCCTGACCACGCCCCGGTCCTCGGAAGGGACGAGTTCCTTGTCGAGCTGCGTGTACGCCGCGTAAGACCCGCCTGCCGCTAGCAGCGCGAGCAGGATTACGACGAAAGGATGCCGGATCGAAACGGCGAGGGAGCGTTCATACGCGTGCGCGAAACGCTCACCGATGCGCTTGAAGCGGCTGACCTTGATCGAGCCGTCGTCACGGCGCAGGAAGCGGGACGCGGCTGCCGGAACGATCGTCAGCGCGACGAAACTCGAGATGATCACGGCGACGGCCAGCACGATACCGAACTCCCGGAACAGGCGACCAGCCGTGGACGGCATGAACGAGATCGGGATGAATACCGCGACCAGGACAATCGTCGTAGCGATGACGGCGAAAAACACCTGCCGCGTGCCGAGTACCGAGGCCGCGCGCTTGCGAATGCCGTGGCCGCGCTGATACTGGATGTTCTCCAGGACCACGATGGCGTCGTCGACGACGAGACCGACGGCGAGTACCAGCGCCAACAGGGTCAGGAGATTGATCGAGAATCCGGCCAGCCAGATCGCGGCCACCGTGCCGATCAGTGCGACGGGAATGACGAAGCTCGGCACGAGCGTCGCGCGGATATCGCCAATGAAGATCCAGATCGTCAGGAAGACGATGACGATCGACGCCGCCAGCGTCCACAGCACCTGGAGCACCGAGCTCTTGATGAACGCCGCCTGGTCGTCCGTGACGACGATGGACACATCGCTGAAGCGGGTATTCAGGCCGTTGACGGCACGCTTGACGCCGTCGGAGATTTCGATGGTGTTACTGCGAGCCTGTCGCACGACGCCGAGGCCGAGCACCGGCCGGCCATTCAGACGCGACAGCGATTCCGAGTCCTCGGGGCCGAAATAGACGTTGGCCACGTCGGCGATCCGGACAGGATCGCGGACGACGATGCGACCGATCTCGGCGGGATCGGTGACCGTCGCGTCAGCGCGGACGAGCAGCTGCTGGTCTGCCGAGCGAAAACTGCCGGCCGGAACGTCGAAGGGGGCGTTCTGCAGCGCGTTCGCGACGTCGCTGACGGTCAGCTCGTAACTGGCGAGCCGCAGCGGATCGATCGCCACTCGGAGTATGCGCTGCTGGTTGCCCGAGAGCTGCACGTCGGCCACGCCGTCGACCGCGATCAGCGCCGGGATGATGTCTTTCTCGACGGTCCTGGTCAGCTCTTCGAGCGGCAGCGTATCGCTCGAGACGGCGAGGCTGATGACGGCCTGTGCGTCGTCATCGGCCTTGACGACGACGACCTGCTCGACTCGCGGCGGCAAGCGCCGGGAGACGCGGCTGACCGCCTCGCGCACATCGGTGGCCGCCGTGTCGAGATCGACGCCGGGGCGAAACTCTATGTAGATGCGGCCGGTGTTTTCCTCGGACGCGGAACGAATCGTCTTGATGCCGGAGACACGCGCAACGGCGCCCTCCAGGAGACTGATCACCTCGGTATCCATGGTTTCGGGCGATGCGCCCGGGAAGGTCACGCGAACCGTGACCACCGGTCGGTCGACGTCGGGCAGCTCGCGCACTTCAACGGCGGACAGCGCCGCGAAGCCGGCCATGATGATCAGCAGATTGACGACCAGCACGAGCACGGGCCGCCTGACGCTCAGGCTGGGAAGGTCGTTCTTCCAGTCCATGGTCAGTCGCTCAGGAGCGTGTCGGACCCGCCTGCACTGGCGTCGCCTTCGTCGCCGGCATAGCGGACTCCCGTGGACTCGTATTCGACCGCGGCGCCGTTACGAATACGCTGGGTACCCTCGACGATGACCGCGGTGCCCTCGTCGATCTCGGCATCGATGAGCACCGTACCCTCGCGACGCTGCACCACCTGCACGAACGAGCGAACCGCCTTGCCGTCGACGATTTGCCAGATGTAAGCGCCGTCGGTGCCCCACTGCACGGCCGTCTCCGGCACCACGGCAAAGCGCTGCCCCTCGACCTCGAGGCCGACTCGGAAGCTCATGCCCGGGCGGAGTATGTCGTCGGGATTGCTGACCCGGGCGCGCGCCGTGAAGGTCCGCGTCTGGGGGTCGATGCGACTGCCGATGTCGATGACCTCGCCCATCGCCGTGAGCGAGGCGCGGCTCAGAGCTTCGAGCTCGACCGATTCCCCGACCGTGAGTTCGCCGATGAACGCGTCCGGCACATCGAAACGGACCAGCAGCGTGCTGCGATCGTCGATCGTCGTCACGAGCATCGTCGGCGTCACCCGGTCGCCGATGTCGACGTCCGTAGCGCCGACATGACCGTCAAAAGGTGCCCGGATCGTGCGATCGGCCAGAGCCACGCGTGCCTGCTCCAGCTCGACGCGAGCGAGCTCGTAGGAAGTCCGGGCGGCGTCGAGCGTGTTGGCGTCTACCGCGCCGCTCTGCGCGGAGCGCTTGTAGCGCTCGTAGAGCCGTTCGGCGTCGCGCAGCCGAAGCTCGGCGGTTTCGACCGCCAGGCGCTCGCGGCGCGAATCGATCTCGGCGAGTACGTCACCCTTTCGAACGAATTCGCCCGGCTCGAACAGAACCTCGACGACCTCGCCCGAAATGGCCGGATAGATGTCAGTGGACAGGCGCGCCCGGGACGTGCCCACGGCCTCGGTGCGAGTGACCGCCGGAGCGAAATAGACGGGCTCGGCGATGACGCGTGTGCTGCCCTCGCGCGCACCGCCCCAGCCGCCGGAGTCAGGGGCTTCGCTGCTGCAGCCCGCCACGGCGAATGCAGCAAGCAGCGATACGATGATGCGACGCTGTAACATGTTGAATCCTGTGAAACTGGCGCTCACCGGAGCGCGAAAGGCCAACGATTATAGCGCGAAACGAAGCCTTGTAACCGGATTGACCGGCTTGAAATCAGCCAGCGAAACAACTGGTTACATTCGCTTGCCTGCTCTCCGACTCAATGCAGGGCGGCCGGGCGGGCCGCGTGAGGCACGCGTATTTCCTCGACCAGCGCCTGGATTTCCGCGGGCGGCGCCGGTGTGACACGCGCGACCGCGAGCGCGACCGCGAAGTTGACGAACGCACCGACGGCGCCGAATGCATTCGGCTCGATGCCGAAGAACCAGTTTTCGGGCAACGAGCCCAGGAATGCGGTGCTCTCGATGAACAGGACCCCCTTGTGCTGGAACACGTACAGCAGCGTCACACCGAGGCCTGCGAGCATGCCGGCAATCGCGCCTTCGCGATTCATGCGCTTGTAGAAGATGCCGAGCATCAACGCCGGGAATATCGAGGACGCGGCCAGTCCGAACGCGAGCGCCACCGTCCCCGCGGCGAAATCCGGTGGATTGAAACCGAGATAGCCGGCCAGCGCGATCGCGCCGGCCATGGCGACGCGGCTCGCAAGCAGCTCCTGTCGCTCGGTGATGTCCGGTCGGAAGACGCCCTTCAGCAAGTCGTGCGAGACCGCGCTCGAGATGGCGAGGAGTAACCCTGCGGCCGTGGAGAGCGCGGCGGCGAGTCCGCCGGCCGCAACCAGGGCAATCACCCAGTTCGGCAACCGGGCAATCTCGGGATTGGCGAGGACGATGATGTCCCGGTCGACCGTCGTCATCTCGTTGGTCGCCGCGTCGGCCGTGTACCGGATACGCCCGTCGCCGTCCTTGTCCTCGAAGCCGAGCAGGCCCGTGCGCTCCCAGTTCCTGATCCACTGCGGGCGTTGCTCGTAGTTCATGTACTGGCCGGGTGCAGGCTCGATCGTCGCCATCAGGTTGAGGCGCGCCATTGCCGCGACCGACGGCGCGGTGGTGTACAGGATCGCGATGAACGCCAGCGCCCAGCCCGCCGAGATCCGCGCGTCGCGCACCTTCGGCACCGTGAAGAAGCGGATGATGACGTGCGGCAGACCGGCCGTGCCGATCATCAGTGACAGCGTGTACATGAACATGTTCAGCTGACTCAGCCTCACATTGGTCGTGTACTCGAGGAAGCCGGTGTCGCGGAGCACCTGGTCCAGCTTGTCGAGCAGGTAGGTGTCCTCACCCACCATCGTCGACCCGAGGCCGAGCTGCGGAATCGGGTTGCCGGTCAGGTTCAGGGAAATGAAGATCGCCGGGATGGTGTACGCAAAGATCAGCACACAGTACTGGGCTATCTGGGTATAGGTAATCCCCTTCATGCCGCCCATGACCGCGTAAAAGAAGACGATGGCCATGCCGATGGCGAGGCCGGTGTCGTAATCGACCTCGAGGAAACGCGAGAAGGCGACGCCGATCCCCTTCATCTGGCCGATGACATAAGTGACGGACGCGATGATCAGGCATATGACCGCGACGATGCGGGCCGTCTTCGAGTAATAACGGTCGCCGATAAATTCGGGCACCGTGAACTTGCCGAACTTGCGCAGGTACGGGGCCAGCAGCATAGCGAGCAGGACGAAGCCGCCGGTCCAGCCCATCAGGAAGACGGAGCCGCCGTAACCCATGAACGCGATCAGCCCCGCCATCGAGATGAACGAGGCCGCCGACATCCAGTCGGCGGCGGTTGCCATGCCGTTGGCGATCGGGTGGACGCCGCCGCCGGCAACGTAGAATTCGCGGGTTGTGCCGGCGCGCGCCCAGATCGCAATGCCGATGTAGAGCGCGAACGTCGCGCCCACCACCATATAGGTCAGTGTCTGGAGATCCACGGCTAGTCCGCCTCGTCCTCACCCACGCCGAACTCGCGGTCGAGCTTCGACATCCGGTTGGCATAGAAGAAGATCAGCGCGACGAAGACGTAGATCGACCCCTGCTGGGCGAACCAGAAGCCGAGCTTGAAGCCGCCCAGCGAGATACGGTTCAGCGGTTCGACGAGGATGATGTCGAACAGGTAGGAACTGACGAACCATATGGCAAGGCAGAAACCCACGAGCCGGAGATTGGCTTTCCAGTATTCCGAAGGTCTCTGCATGAACAGCCTTCCCGTACACCGTCGCTCGACTTGCCTGAAGAGTCGCGCAACTCGCCGCCGGATTCAAGAAATCCGCGATACGCACAAACCGGTTACGACACCGGCAACTGGGGTTACACTCCGGATATGAACGAACTACCCGAGGTTGCGGCGTTCCTCGGAACGCTACCCGGCTTCGAGCTGCTGGACGACGCGGCGCTCACCGAGGCCGCCCGGGCGATCAGTGTCGCCTATTTTACCGCCGGCTCGATGATCCTCGAGATCGGCGCCACGAACACGGAACTCCACATCATTCGCAGCGGGGCCGTCGAGCTGCGCGATGCGGATGGCGATCTCGTGGCGAGAAGCGCCGAGGGAGAGGTGTTCGGCCTGCCGTCGCTGCTGAACGCGGCGCCGGCACGCAACGAGGCACGCGCGCTGGAAGATACGCTCTTGTACCAGCTCGACGGACCCACCCTGGCACGGCTCCGCAGCCGCCATCCGGCATTCGACACTTACTGTGTCAGGACCCTGTCCGACCGGCTGCTGTCCGAGGTGGCCGAGCGCCGGCCGAGCGACCCGAGCGGCGTCACGGTCGGCCTCCTCGTCACGCGGCCGGCCGTTTGCATACCGGCGACGGCATCGATTCGCGACGCGGCCCGGCAGATGACGAACGAGCGCGTATCGGCGCTGCTCGTAACCGAGAGTGAGAAGCTCGTCGGCATCCTGACGGATCGGGACCTGCGAACCCGCGTCGTTGCGGTCGGGACGGACACTGCACTGCCCGTCAGCACGGCGATGACGCCGGAGCCCATCGCACTGGATGCCGCGCAAACCGCCCACGACGCGGCGATCATCATGCTGGACCGCAACATTCACCACCTGCCGATCACTCGCCAGCACGAACTGATCGGGCTGGTGACGCGCAGCGACTTCATGAAGCTCGAGACCGAGCATCCCCTGTATATTGTCAGCGCGATCCGCCGGCAGAAGACCGTCGAGAGCATTGCGGCCGAGTGCGCCATGCTGCCGAAACTGCTTCTTGCACAGCTGGAATCCGGCGCCGCGCCGCTGCAGATCGGGCGCTTCGTCACTGCGATCAGCGACGCCGCGACGCGGGCGCTGATCCGCCTCGCGGAAGCAGAACTGGGCGCGCCACCGTGCCGCTACGCCTGGGTCGCACTCGGCTCGCAGGGCCGCCGCGAGCAGACGGCGAGGAGTGACCAGGACAACGCGCTCGTGCTCGACGATTCGGCCACCGACACAGACCGGGAGTATTTCACCGGTTTCGCCGCTCGCGTCAACGCCGGGCTCGATGCCTGCGGGTTTGCTTACTGCCCCGGCGAAGTCATGGCGAGAAACCCTGAGTGGTGCCAGCCGATCAGCACCTGGAAGACGTATTTCCGGCGCTGGATTACAGAGCCGGAGCAGGAAGCGCTGATGCACGCCAACATCTTTTTCGACATGCGTTGCGTGCACGGCGATGCCCGACTCGTGGACGAACTGGTCGAGTCCATCCGCGTGCCGGCACGCGCGAACTCGATCTTCCTGGCGCTGATGGCCAACAACGCCCTCACGCTGGAACCGCCGCTCGGTCTCTTCCGGCAGCTCGTGCTCGAGCGCTCGGGCGAGCATCGAGACACCCTGGACCTCAAACGCCACGGCATCATGCCGGTGGTCGAGCTCGCACGGGTCCGCTGCCTCGCGACCGGGGAGTTCCGGACCGGGACGCGCGAACGCCTGCTGGCCGCGGCGGAACGCCGCGAAATCGGCCGCGCCGACGCCGACAATCTCATCGACGCACTCGACTTCATCGACGGCCTGCGTCTCGAGCACCAGGCGCGGCAGCTCAGGCGCGGTATCGAGGCCGACAATTTCCTGCCACCCACGGAGGTCTCGCATCTCACACGGCAGAATCTCAAGGCTGCCTTCAGCCAGATCCGCGTAAGCCAGGCGGCACTCAGGAACCGATTCCATATCCGATGAGGGCCTGGCCACTCGCTATCCGGCGACGACTCGCGAAGCGCAAGCGCCCCGCCCCGCCGCTCGCGGCAGTGCTCGACAGCCGGCTCCCCGTGGCCTCGACGCGGTTCCGCGAACTCGAACTGCTCTGCCTCGATGTCGAGACGACGGGACTGGATACTCGCCGTGACGAGATCCTGAGCGTTGGCTGGGTCGTCATCCGGCAGGGCCGCATCGACCTGTCGACGGCGACCCGCTCCCTGGTGCGGCCGGCCGGCCCGGTCGGCCGGAGCGCGACGATCCACGGGCTCACCGACTCGGCGGTGGCGGCAGGCACGCCGCTCGAGGCAGTGCTCGAGCGTCTCCTCGAAAGCGTCGTCGGGCGCGTGCTGGTGGTGCATCACGCCGGCCTCGACAAGGCCCTGCTCGACCGGGAATGCCGGCGCTGCTACGGCGCCCCGCTGCTCGTTCCGGTCATCGACACGCTCGCCGTCGAACGCCGCAGCCGCTTACGCCGCCCGGTAACGGCGAAACGCAACTCGCTGCGCCTCGCCGATCTCAGGGCCGAGTACGGGCTGCCGCGCTACGGCGCCCACGACGCCCTCACCGACGCACAGGCGACGGCCGAGCTGCTGCTGGCGATGGTCGCCCGCCGCGGCGGGCCGACGCGGGTGCGGCTTTCCGACCTGCTGTGAAGCGTTCAGCCTAGAAACGCCAGCCGTACTGCAGGCGCCAGCTGTCGAACGAAGGGTTGGCGCGGCTGCCGCCCGTATCCAGCTCCCAGTAGTCATAGCTCAGGTTGATGTACGAGTTGCCGGGCAATTCGTAGCGAATGCCGAGCGCGCCACCGTAGCTGAACTCCGTCGAGCTGTAGGTCTGGTAGAAGTTCTCGCAGATATAGCCCCACCACGGGTGCCACCAGCAGCCCGTGACGGGCGGGCCGTCGGCGACGTTGGAATCGAGGAAGGTCCAGCCGATGCCGAGCTGGGCATAGGGCACGAGCGGACCCTCCTTGACGAAGTTGAACCTGCCCTTGATGCGGCTGTTCCACTGCGACGCCGTGTGACTGATGTTCAGCGACTCGGTCGGGTCCTCGTCGTTGACGAGCACTGCCCTGTAGTCGGGCCGCAGCCAGTCGAAGTCGGCCCCCAGCGCGAAGCGCGAGTTGAAGTTGTAATTGATCGAGACACTGAAGCCGAGCTCGCCATCGACCGAGAGCGAGGAGCCGTTGCCGCCGCCTGCCGACAGGCTGTTCTGGTACGTGGCGCCGACGGCGAAGTCCCACTTGGGCTCACCGGAATAAAACTGGGCGGATGCAATGGACGGGATGAGAAACACGGCGACAAGGGCGAGCACGCGGTACATGGAATTCTCCTGGAAATGAGCAAATCGGGCGCCGGCGCCGCCGGCGGGATGCGAACGCTAGCAGACATTCGCGGCCGGTGTAAGCATTCGCCGGGCGGCAAACGACAGGACATAAGGCCGCGCAGTCGTCGAGGCCGGTATCCTTCTGTGAATCCAGTCACGGTAATCCCTGTGACCGCGGTCCATTATCGGCCGTGTCCACGCCAATGCCAACCGACCGGAAGGAGCACGCCATGAGCCACCCGTACGACCTCGGCGAGAAGAAGAAAGCCTCGATTCTCGGGCCGACACTGAAATTCAAGGGCGAGCTGACCGCCAACGAGGATCTCGTCATCCAGGGCCAGGTCGAAGGCTCGATCAAGCACAGCTCGAACCTCACGATCGGCCAGGAAGGCAAGCTGAAAGCCAGCATCGAGGCGGACCACGTCGCGATCGAGGGATCCGTCGAGGGCGACATCGCCGGCGCGACCTCGGTCGTCGTCAAGGAAACCGCGAACGTCGACGGCAACATCTTCAGCCCGACCGTCACGCTACGGGAAGGCGCCACGTTCAACGGCAAGATCGACATGTCGGGCAAGGCGCGCGAGCAGAAGCAGTCGCCGCCCAAGACAACGAAGGCTGACAAGGAACCCGTATCCGAGGTCGCCGATGACACTAACGACGACACCGACACCAAGCACGCTGCCGGCGCCGCCTGACCATGTTGAGGAGATTCACAATGGGTGATACGGAAATCATGAAGTCGCCTGAGTTCGACCGCGACGACGAAAAGCTCACGGAGTCGCAGGTGATCCAGTTCTCCGACGTCCCCGATTCGGTGCGGCGTTCCCGGGACACCGGCGACGCCCCGGTCTCTGTCATCGGCGAGTCGCTGCATTTCAGGGGCGAACTTTCGGCCGGCGAAGACCTGATCATCGAGGGCACCGTCGAAGGTACGATCAACCAGGGCAAGTGCTGCCTGACGCTGCGCCCGAACGGCCGCATCAAGGCCAACGTCAACGCGACCAAGATCTTCGTCGAAGGCAAC
>JAZBNZ010000325.1:0-3051 GCA_036350895.1 Woeseiaceae bacterium | reverse complement strand
CGGACGAGCGACTACGGCGGCGAGACCTGGTACTTCTGCGGCAAAGGTTGCCAGGCCCGATTCGACGCAGATCCGTATTTCTATGCCTCCGGCAATGCAAAAAAGGCGCAGCAGGTTGCGCCGCCGGGCTCGCAGTGGACCTGCCCAATGCATCCAGAGATCGTCAGCGACGAACCTGGCAGCTGCCCGCTCTGCGGCATGGCGTTGGAACCGACGGTTCCCTCTGACGAACCGAGCGAAGAGCTGACAGACTTTACCCGGCGAATGTGGATCAGCGCGGCGGCGGCGATACCGCTCGTGATCCTGACGATGGGAGAACTCGTGGGCATCCCGGTGCGGGACTGGCTCGGTCACCGGCTCTCCGTATACGTAGAGTTTTGCCTTGCTACGCCGATCCTTGTATGGGCGGCGCAACCGCTCTTCCGGCGGGGAATCGATTCGATTCGCAACCTTTCTCCCAACATGTGGACCTTGATCTCGCTCGGGGTCGGCGCCGCCTACATCTACTCGCTCGTGGCCACTTTCATGCCGGGTGTATTTCCCGAGCAGTATCAAATGGCCAATGGAGTGGGCACCTATTACGAGGCCGCCGTCGTGATCATTACGCTGGTATTCGTGGGACAGGTGCTCGAGCTGCGCGCACGGGAACGAACCGGCGATGCGATTCGCGCCCTTATGGATCTCGCCCCCAAGACCGCCCGCCGGATCCTGCCCGACGGTACCGAGTACGACGCGCCGCTCGAGAATATCGTGGCGGGCGACCTGCTGCGCATCCGCCCGGGCGACAGTGTTGCCGTCGACGGCGAGGTGACAGAAGGACGCTCGTCGGTGGACGAGAGCATGATAACGGGCGAGCCCTTACCGGTAGAAAAATCCGCGGGTGATCGCGTCACCGGTGGCACCATCAACAAGAACGGCACGCTTTCGGTCCGCGCCACACAGGTGGGCGCCGATACGGTGCTCGCGCAAATCGTAGAGATGGTCGCAGGGGCGCGGCGCTCACGGGCGCCGATCCAGGGCCTCGCGGATCGCGTGTCGTCCGTCTTCGTGCCGACCGTGGTCGCAGTTTCGATCCTGTCATTCGTGACCTGGCTCACCGTAGGACCCGACCCTTCGCTTACCTTTGCCATTGTCTCGGCCGTGTCCGTGCTGATCATCGCCTGTCCCTGTGCGCTCGGTCTCGCCACGCCGATCTCGATCACGACCGCAGCCGGCCGGGGCGCGCGGGAGGGAGTCCTCATCAAGGATGCGGAAGCATTGGAGCGCATGGCGCGTGTCGATACCATTATCGTCGACAAGACCGGTACGCTGACCGAGGGCAAACCGACGCTGACCGACGTTGTCGCCACGGACGGCCATAACGAGGACGAAGTGCTGTCGCTCGCCGCTTCGCTGGAACGTGGCTCGGAGCATCCGCTCGCCGAGGCGATCGTCGCAGGTGCGCACGCCCGGCGACTGGAGCTGAACCAGGCAGGAGACTTCGATGCGGTCGCCGGCAAAGGCGTCACGGGCACGGTGGACGGCCGTGCCGTCGCGCTCGGCAACGGCGCCATGATGGAACAACTCGGTATTGCTACAGAAAAAGCCGAGGAGAATGCCGACAGGCTTCGAGCGGATGGCAAGACCGTGATGTTCATCGCGGTGGACGACAAGCTCGCCGGGATTGTTGCCGTGGCCGACCCGATCAAGGCGAGCACGGCAGGGGCGATCCGCGAGCTGCACGCCCTCGGGCTGACGGTCATCATGGCGACCGGCGACAACGAGCGCACCGCCGAGGCTGTTGCACGTCAGCTCGGCATCGACGACCTGCGCGCGGGGGTGTCGCCCGAGGACAAGAAGTTGCTGGTCGATGAACTGCAGGCCAGGGGCGCCCGCGTCGCCATGGCCGGCGACGGCGTGAACGATGCGCCGGCGCTCGCAGCAGCCGAGGTCGGTATAGCGATGAGCACCGGCGCCGACGTGGCGGTGGAAAGTGCCGGAATCACCCTGATGCGCGGTGACCTGACAGGTCTCGTTCGCGCAAGAAAGCTCGCGAAAGCCACGCTTCGAAATATCAAGCAGAACCTGTTCTTTGCGTTTGCCTACAACGCGATCGGAGTGCCGGTAGCTGCCGGGGTGCTGTATCCGCTGCTCGGGGTCTTGCTATCGCCCATGATCGCGGCGGCGGCAATGAGCCTGTCCTCGGTCTCTGTCATCTCGAACGCATTGCGGTTGAACCGCCTGCAGCTTTGATCGTCGGCAAGAGAGGTAAACAGTCGATGATTACCGAGTTCGACGAAATGCCGCGTTGCCACGCTTGATACCGCGAAACATGCCGTATTCCCGTGACGGCCGCCGGCCTCGTGAGCACCTGGCCGAGGTCCGTCATACGGAGCGGGTCCGCCGGGTTCCAATCACCGCCAAGAGATGATCGATGCCGGCAGGGACGACGGCTGTGCCGGCCGTCGACACGTGCAACGGGGCGATTTGCAGTCCCGATTGTGATTGCTCAAACTCGCGACATGACGGAAGCGCGCCACGACAGCTGTATTACCTGCGGTACCGAGCTTGCCGGCGAGTACTGCCACGCCTGCGGCGAACGCATCCTGCGCGAACCACCCTCCCTGTTGCGCTTCGTCGGGGAATTGCTGGGCGAAGCACTGGATGCGGACGGCCGCATCGTCAAGACGGTCAGGTTGCTTGTCTTCCGGCCGGGCGGCCTGACCGTCGAGTACCTCGAGGGGCGACGCAAGCCCTACCTTGGTCCCGCCGCCGTGTTCGTCGTCATGAACGTCCTGTTCTTTTTTGTGCAACCGCTGGCCAGCGTCAACACGTTTACAGCAAGTTTGCAAAGCCAGACCAACTGGTACCCGTACAGTCCGTGGGCCGAAGGAATTGTTTCAACTCACCTTGAAGAGAGTGGCCGGGACCGTGCCGGCTACTCTCGGGAATTTGATGTTGTCTCTGACCGTTACGCCAGAACACTGATCTTTATCCAGGTGCCGCTGTTCGCACTGGGTGTCATGCTCGTGCAAATTACGAAACGGCGCTACTTTGTTGAGCATCTTGTCT
>JAZBNZ010000324.1:0-3883 GCA_036350895.1 Woeseiaceae bacterium | reverse complement strand
GCGGCGATGTCCAGAGAGACGGAGCGGGCGCTACGATGCCTGGACGACGACGCAGCGGCCGGCAGGGCGGTGCGAGGCCTGGAGGCCGTGGCGGAACACGTGCGGAAGGGATCTCGCGCCACCCTCTTGGTCGAGGAGGGCTTTCACGTGCGCGGGGGCCTCGACCGCACCGGTCGTTCACCTGCGGTCACATCGATGGTGGACGTCAGGGACGTCCTCGACGACGCAGTCGACGCGGTGATCGAGAGAGCGCTCGCGGTCGAAGGGCGCGTCGTGTTCACCCCCGACGGTTCCCTCGCCGCATGGAACCGGATCGCGCTCCTGTTCGGGAAAGATGAAACGATATGACGTCTCGAAGCACATCCGACGATCCGGCCCGGGCCCATGAGCGCTCCCCGGCCGGCGAGGAACCGTTGCGGCTGCTGCTGATCAATCCGCGCAATCCGCTCGTGAACATCACGAAGCGGGCAAACCGCTGGAACAGATACCGGGTCTGGAAGCCGCTTGGACTGCTGGTGCTGGCCGGCGTCACGCCGCGACGATGGGACATCGAGGTCGTGGACGAGAACCTGGAGACGCCGGATTACAGCACGCTACCGCCTCCGGACCTGGTGGGTGTGACCGCGTTCACGTCGCAGGCACCGCGGGCATACGAGATTGCCGCAGTGTGGCGTCAGCGGGGCGTGCCCGTGGTGATGGGAGGGATCCACGCCACGATGCGCCGTCACGAAGCCGCTCAGCACGTGGATGTGGTGGTGACCGGGGAGGCCGAGACGGTCTGGCCGCGACTGCTCGAGGACTTCGGCCGGGGCGCGTTGAGGCCCCTCTACGAGGGTGGCCAGGAGGACCTCCACCGGTCCCGACCGGCCCGGCACGACCTGCTGTCCGGTGAGTACAGCTTCGGCTCCATCCAGACCACGCGCGGTTGCCCGTTGAACTGCAGCTTCTGCTCCGTCAGTGCCTTCAACGGCAGGACCTATCGTCACCGCTCGATCCAGGACGTCATCGCGGATCTCCAGCTGATCCGGGAAAAGCGCATCCTGATCGTCGACGACAACCTCATCGGCATCAGCAAGAAGCACGTGGGCCGGACCAAGGAACTGCTGCGGGCCATGATCGCGGCCGATCTGGGCAAGAAGTGGATCTGCCAGGCGACGATCAACATGGCGGACGACGAGGAACTCCTCGGGCTGGCCCGCCGGGCCGGATGCGTCGGCGTCTTCATCGGCTTCGAATCCCCCACGCCCGAGGGACTGATCGAGGTAAAAAAGCAATACCACGTCCGGAAGGGTCGCGACTTCTCCGCCTCGGTTCGACAGATCCAGCGCTATGGGATGACCGTCGCCGGTTCGTTCATCATCGGGCTGGATGTCGACCGGCCGGGGATCGGCCGACGGATCGCCGAGGCGGCCTCCGCCTACCACGTGGATTTTCTGAACGTGATGTTCCTGACGCCCCTGCCTGGAACGGTTCTCTGGCAGAAGATGGAGGCCGAGGACCGGATCGCCACGGACCGGTTCCCGGAGGACTGGAAGTTCTTCACCCTGACGTTGCCCGTGGGGCGTTACCGGCATCTGGACCGCGATCAGGTCATCGACGAAATGATCGACTGCAACCGCCGGTTCTACTCGTGGCGGCGAATCCTGGCGCGCGTGGGTCGCAATCTCCTGCGGCGGGGGCATCCCTATCTCGTCCTGATCGGCAACCTGTCCTTCCGTCGCAACAACCGGCTGGGCCGGAGTCTCTTTCGTGAATTCCAGCGGATCTGCGAGGGGACGTCGGCGGTGCGTCGATTGCCGCCTACCGGCGTCAACGGTCATGTCCATGAAACGGAACTCCATGACCAGGACGACCTGAAGCGTCGACACGGTTCGTTTCAATAGCACGGAGCGGCGCAGATCTGATCGGGGCAATTCTTTGCTCCAGATTCGCGACGCGTGTTCCTCGCAGGAAGACGGGAGAAACAGAATGAGAAACAGAAACGACACCGATTCTACAGAGGTCGAAGGTGCCGGCGCGCTGTATGCGGCGGCCTATGCGGCACACTACACGGCGAAGGACTTGCACGTGGCGTTCGGACTTTACAGAAGCCTCATGTCTTCACACCCGGATACTCCAGAAGCAGGCTATTCCCGGTCGCAGATCCAGCATATCGCGAAAGCCATGGTCTCGAAGGAGAAGCTCTTCGATGCCCAGGTGGACCTGGCCCTGGCCTGCTTCGAGCACGGAGATCGAGCCGACGAACAGTAGGCTCGAGTCGCGGGAGCTCACGCCGGAAGCGAGGTCTCGAAATGGCGAAGATCATCAAGCACGGTGACCGCTGGCCGCAGCACCAGGACGATTGGGCCGGCAAGACGTTGACCTGCGCAAGTTGCGGTTGTGTCTTCGAGATCGACGAGGGCGACCGACTGAGCCGATCGCAGATTCCCGGCATGCTGACGAAAATTCGCGGTGTTCCTGACAAGCGGATCGGCACCGAGATCAACATCGCGATCCGCTGTCCGGAATGCTCCAACAACGTCAGCGTCAACTGGAGTTGATTGCCGCAGGGCGGAGGTCGCGACGCCACCGCGCAGCCTGCCGGAATGGTTCAGGACCAGGACTGGCTGGCAGTCGCATCTGACGGGCTGACCGGCCAGGACAACGAACTGCTGGCAGGCTGGCTCCAGCGCCGGTTGACCCTTCATGAGGCGTACGGCTGTGTTCAATACCCGACAAGAGATGAATTCATGGGAGTCCGTCGGTATTCGCCAGTCGAGGGAGCGGAAGAAATGGCGGCTTTTCGCTTTCTCGATTTCGCCAGCGAACACAAACGCCACACCCAGAAGGAGGAAAATATGCTGCTGGCCGCGTCCTGATCTGGCGAGATACGGGCCACGGAAGCTCTGGTCGATAACGTCGCCAGGTCCCGCTTCTTACCGAAACACACTGGAGTCAAACCAATGAACGAGAAAACGAATCGACAGATCATCGCAGCGATTGCCTGCATGATCCTCCTGGCCGCCTTGCCCGTCGCCAGCCAGCCGGGGAGCATCGAGTCGGAGATCGCAGCCGTCGAGACCCGCATGGCCGCCGCCATGGGGGCGCACCTGGACCTCATCGCACCGGAGGCCTTCGATCAGGCGCAAAGCAGCCTGGCCGATGCCAGGGAGCGCTTCAAGAAAGGCGGCAAGATCGAGGAAATCCGCGACAAACTGAACCAAACGGGAGCGAAGCTGGACGAGGCCTCTCAGCTCGAATCGATGGGCAACCTCCTGCTCGAGGACGCCCTGTCGGCCCGCGCGGACGCCATCGAGGCCAGGGCGCCGAAATTCGCCGGCGAGGAGTGGGAAGACGCCAAGGAGAAAATGCATGACGCCGGTCGCGAGATCGAGAAGGGCAACCAGAACAGGGCCCGCAGCAAGGCCCGCGAGGCCGCCGGGCTGTTTCGCGTCGCCGAGTTGCAGGCGATCCGCACCGATCTGCTCGGCCAGGCCAACAAGGCGCGCGGGAGTGCTCGTGACGCCGATGCCGACGACAAGGCACCGCAGACCTTCACCAGGGCCGAGCGCGAACTGCAGAGCGCCGAACAGACCCTGAAGAGCGACCGATACCAGCGTGCCGAAGCGGCGGATCTGGCGCGCCAGGCTGCACTCGATTTCGAACATGCCAGACAGATCGCCGAGGCCGTGGACGCGGTCGGCGAGAAGAACGCTGGCGAGGTCGAGAAACTGATCCTCGCGAACGAAGACGCTGTCAGCAAGATCGCGACGATCCTGGCGGTCGACGCCGACTTCAGCCAGGGATTCGTGCCGGTTACCGAGTCCGTGGGAAGCGCGGCGAGCAGCCTGCTCGCCGATCGTGCCGACCTCCAGATCCAGCTGCTGGACCGAGAGCGACGATT
>JAZBNZ010000323.1:0-3297 GCA_036350895.1 Woeseiaceae bacterium | reverse complement strand
GCGTGACGATCATCGGCTACACGGACCTGCCGAGCCGGCTGGCCACCCAGTCGAGCCAGCTCTACGCGACCAACCTGCGCCACCTGTTGGCGGACCTGACGCCCGAGAAAGACGGCCAGATCGTCGTCGACATGGAGGACGAGGTCATCCGCGGCGCGACGATCTGCAAGGATGGCGAGACGACCTGGCCACCGCCGGCGCCGAAACTGTCGGCGGCGCCGAAGGCAGCGGCACCCGAGCCGCCACCGGCACCGCCGGAGCCAGAGAAGCCGTCGGTCTTCGGGCCGATCGCCGCGATGCTGGTCGGCGGACTCGCCCTGCTCGGCGTCGGCGCGGTCGCGCCGGAATCGTTCATGGAGCACTTCACGGTCTTCGTGCTCGCCTGTTTCGTCGGCTACATGGTGATCTGGAACGTCACGCCGGCGCTGCACACGCCGCTGATGAGTGTGACCAACGCGATCTCCAGCATCATCGTGATCGGCGCGCTGCTGCAGATCAGCTCATCCAATGCACTCATCATGTGGATCGCCGCGTTTACGGTGCTCATCACCGCGGTCAATATCGCGGGCGGCTTCGCCGTCACGCGCCGCATGCTCGACATGTTCAGGAAGTAGGCCGCCATGCTCAGTCCAGGTATTGTCACCGTCTCGTACATCGCTGCGACGATTCTCTTCATCCTTGCCCTGGGCGGGCTGTCGAACCAGGAGACCGCGCGCCGCGGCAACTGGTACGGCATCACCGGGATGACGATTGCGCTGCTCGCAACCGTCTTCGGCAAGGTCACCGACAACTACGCACTCCTGATCGGCGCGCTGCTGATCGGCGGCAGCGTAGGCCTCCTCCTCGCGCGGCGCGTGCAGATGACGCAGATGCCGGAGCTCGTCGCGATCCTGCACAGCCTGGTCGGCCTCGGCGCCGTGGCGGTCGGTTACGCGACCTTCATGGACCACACCATCGTCTTCAGCGGCGTCGAGAAAACGATTCACAACATCGAGATCTACGTCGGCGTTTTGATCGGGGCGGTCACGTTCTCCGGGTCGATCATCGCCTTCGGGAAGCTCTCGGGGCGCATCGGCGGCAAGCCGCTGCTCCTGCCCGCGCGGCACTGGTTCAACCTCGGATTGCTGCTGGCGGCAATCTGGTTCGGCCGCGATTTCGTACTGCAGTCAGCCGCCGGTGCCGGCATGCTGCCGCTGATCATCATGACGGTGATCGCGCTCGTCTTCGGTATCCACATGGTGATGGCGATCGGCGGCGCCGACATGCCCGTGGTCGTCTCCATGCTGAACAGCTATTCCGGATGGGCCGCGTCCGCCACCGGCTTCATGCTGGGTAACGACCTCTTGATCGTCACCGGTGCGCTCGTCGGCTCGAGCGGCGCGATCCTGTCGTACATCATGTGCCGGGCCATGAACCGCAAGTTCATTGCCGTCATCGCCGGCGGTTTCGGCACCGGCGGCGGCACCGCGGCTGCCGGTAGCAGTGATGAGCAGGGCGAGGTCGTGCCGATAGATCCCGAAGAGACCGCGGAGCTGCTCGCGAACGCGAAGGAAGTCATGATCATCCCCGGCTACGGAATGGCCGTGGCGCAGGCCCAGCACACGGTTTACGAGATCACGCGGGCGCTGCGCGAGAAGGGCGTGAACGTTCGCTTCGGCATCCATCCTGTCGCGGGCCGCATGCCGGGTCACATGAACGTGCTGCTGGCCGAGGCGAAGGTTCCCTACGACATCGTCTACGAGATGGACGAGATCAACGACGACTTTCCGGACGTCGACGTGTCGGTCGTCATCGGCGCGAACGACATCGTCAACCCGTCGGCCCAGGAAGAACCCGACAGCCCGATCGCCGGCATGCCGGTGCTCGAGGTCTGGAAAGGCGGTACGACGATCGTGCTCAAGCGCAGCATGGCCACGGGTTACGCCGGCGTGCAGAACCCGCTGTTCTTCAAGGAAAACACACGGATGCTGTTCGGCGACGCGAAGGAAACGCTCGACGCGGTACTGAAAGCCCTTTGAGCAATCGGGCGAGCCCGTCGTCACGCAGCGGTAACGGTCGGACTGAATAATCCGGAAGACGGTCCCGGTTCGAAGTTGATTTTTGCCGTCCTTCCGGCACACTAAACCTCGAGGTCTGCCGGCTTACGGCGGACCGGGCTCCTGGGCTGACCGAGGTGTGCCTATGTTCGCTGGACTTGCATCCGATATTTCGCAGCAAGTGCTGCGGACGGATGTTGCCGGAATGCCGCTCGAGTGGATCGATTACCGCGAGGCGGTACGCCTGTACCACGCGGCACAGGTTGCCTATGACTGCGGTACCCGTCTGTACACTGTGTTCGGCGGCTACAGTTCCCTGACCGGCAAGCAGAGCCGCATCGAGGTCAGTTCGATCATCGCGACGCACGGCACCTCGAAAAGCCTCTCGAAGAATCGCGACAAGTACATTCCGCCGCTCAACAACCGCACGCTGTTCAAGCGCGACGGCAACCTGTGTCTCTACTGCGCGATGCGTTTTCCGACGCGCGACCTGACGCGGGATCACATTACGCCCATCTCCCAGGGTGGTCTCGACACCTGGACGAACGTCGCAACCGCCTGCCGTCGCTGCAACAACTACAAGGGCGGTCGCACTCCCGAGCAGGCGGCCATGGAACTGATCGCCGTTCCGTTCACGCCGACCTATGCCGAGTACATCTACCTCAAGGGACGGCGCGTGCTGGCGGACCAGATGCAATACCTGCTCGCGCACATCCCGCGCTCGAGCCCGCTGCATGCACGCCTGACCGATCATCTCGGTACCGGGCAGGAAATCATCGACACGCATTTCCACGACTAGGCCAGTCCTGATGCGGATGACCTGCGGTCATTCTCGGGAGCTTTGTGGTGCCGGACCCGGATGTAGGCGGGTTTCGGATACCACTTGCTGAACGCGTGCCTGCTTACCTGATCGTGGTCGCGGCTTGAAGAGCCGCTCCTACAGTCCACGATTCCAGCGATGCCGAACGCTTCTGCTGCAGGAGCGGCGCCTGCAATCCACAATCCGGTCCGGGCGTGCGATGGCGGTGGCTATTGGGGCTCGATGACAAAACCGCGCGTTCGGGGTGCATCGTGGTCGCGGCTTGAAGAGCCGCTCCTGCAGTCCACGATTCCAGCGATGCCGAACGCTTCTGCTGCAGGAGCGGCGCCTGCAATCCACAATCCGGTCCGGGCGTGCGGTGGCGGTGGCTATTGGGGCTCGATGACAAAACCGCGCGTTCGGGGTGCATCGTGGTCGCGGCTTGAAGAGCCGCTCCTGCAG
>JAZBNZ010000322.1:0-26555 GCA_036350895.1 Woeseiaceae bacterium | reverse complement strand
TCCGGCGCATCCGAGCCGAGCGCCGCCTAAGGGCGATCGCCTGGTCTGACCGCTTTGTCCTGTTCTTAACCACCCGGGCCCCCTTGCAGGGACGGGCGGGTGTTGACTTGCGCCGTGCTCCGCCGTCATTACCGGGAGAAAGGGAGGGATTCACGCGCCTCAACAACGAGGGGTCGGGCCGGCTCCGCACGATGGCGGCCTCGATCTGCCGTCATCGGCCCGGTTTCAGCCGCTTTCAGCTCGCTCCGACGGTCTCGCTCCTGACATTACGGCCCCTTATACGCACTATCCGCCACCGTCGAGTTCCCAATGGGCTCAGTTCTTTGTGTTGGAGTGCCCCGCTGGGAATGCAGGACATCCCTCCGATTAGAATGGAGGAAAACATGTGTGGCGACCTTAGTCGGCAGGAGTCAGCGGCCGAGCGCGTTTGATTCGCTCGCGTTCGCGGGGTGAGTGCATCGCCTCCCACAGATCATTGCGCTTCTGCGCGTTGAGCCAGAAATCCGGACTATTGCCGAATACCCGGGCAAGAATGAGGGCCGTCGCGGCAGTCACTTTGCGCCGGTCGTTGCACAGTTCATTGACGTGCTTGCGTTGCACGCCCATAGCTTCGGCCAGGGCACCCTGGGTGAGCGCCAGGGGTTCCATGAACTCTTCGGTCAGAATTTCGCCGACGCTCGCCGGCTTACGCTTGGTCATCAACATGGGCTTGCCTCACCGATAGCTGTGGTTGTCCAGATAGAGATCCGACGCTTCGCCCCGACTGCCATCCCATTGGAAGACGAGCCGCCATTGCTTGCTGACGCGGATCGAATGGAATTTCGCCAGCTTGCCGCGTAACTTCTCGAAGTGGTTGCTCGGTGGCACCCTCAAGTCTGCGTCGGTCGTTGCGTCGTCGATCATCTGGATCTTTCGGAACAAGCGGCTTTCGACATCGGCGGGGATTTTCTTTGATCGGACATCGTTGACAAAGAACTCGCGCAGCCAGTTGTCTCGAAAGCTCAAGATCATTCCACAGATCCATCTGAGTTAATGTACCACCCTACGGTACATTCGGCGAGCAGTGTTGTCAATGCGAAAACGTAGCGTTGAGGCGGCAATCAATGGTTCTCGGCGGCGTTTAACGGCAGAAGGGACGAGGGCGGGCCATTTAACTTATTGATTTAAAAAACCGGTTCGTGACGTATGCGCCTACGAACCAGGCGGTCGGAGGTTCGGCAAAACGCACTAGCGTTTCCCTCCAAGCGGCGAAGCCGCGAAGCCCGCAGGGTCTGAACAGCCGGCTACACCAAACTGATCCGATAGCCATTGTGCTTGCGAATATTCAACACGCGGTTGTCGTCGAAAATAAGGTACTGCCCCTTGATGCCGGCGAGACGGCCTTCGATCTCCGCCTGCTTGTCGAAACCCGTGCTTTTCACCTTCTCCGGGTAGCGCTCTACCGGATAGTCGATGGCGCAGACCGTGTCATCGGCATCGACATACCGGCGCAGGTCGGCGTCCAGCACATCGACCAACGAGGCCTTCGTCGCGACGAGGTCGGCATCGATCACCTCATTTTTCAACATGCGCTGCCAGTTCGTCCGGTCCGTCAGGTGTTTTTTCATGGCGACCTCGACGAGGCCAGCCGTGTAGCGGTTCGGGACGCGGGCGAAGACGATCGCATCGGTCGCGCCCTGGTCGATCCAGCGGGTCGGCATCTGCGAGGCTCGCGTGATGCCGACCTTGATTGCGGAGCTTCTCGCGAGGTAGACGATCTGCTCCACCAGGCAGTGTCGCTCGGCCCATTCCATGTCGCGGGCTTCGCCTTCGTGCGCCCGGCAGAGTTCCGGGCGGATGATGCACTCGCTCGCCTCCGGTGCATCCCGGAAGCACGGGTAGCAGAAACCCTGGCCGAAGGACTTCTTCGTCTCCCTGCCGCAGGCGATGCAGTTGATGATGCCGTCGAACGTCAGCCTGATGGTCTCGCCGATCTTCGCGTTCATGTCGATCGCTACGTCGTCCAGCATCAGCGTGTAGTGCGCGACGTCCGCGAGGTGTGTCTGCATCTTTCTCAAGTTGCCGGAAAGCGCTGTGTTTGAGCTCATCGCAGTGGCCTGGTTAAAAGCGTGTAAAGGAATGTTCGTTTCAGGCGTCGATACTGAACTATAAATCAGCGAGCTGCAGGTTCCAGCAGTACGCGGATGCAAAGCAGCGGTCAGGACACGACTCGAGTCGCAGCCCCGAAATCACGGCTCTGGCGACAGTGCTGATAATCATCGGCAGACTGGCTACAATTGCCGCCCCACAGCATCCTTCCGGACAGCCGCGACCCTTTGCCATGCACTCGTTGCGAAACTCGATCAGCAAGCGGCTCTACGCGACACGCCTGAAAAGCAAGGCCTGCGCCCGACTGTGGAGCGGGCAGTACTACGAGGAACGCAATGGGTTTCGCATCGTATCGTGCAAGACATGCCCGAAATTCGATGCCAGACGCGTTCGCTGCGGGATTCCGTTCGGTAGCCCCGTGCGAAAATGCGTCAGTGCTGCGCAGGAGGCGAACCTGCATTCGCTGTCTGGCATGCAGTTGCTGGAAATCGGTTTCGGCAAGCATTCCATACCCCGTCGCCTGGTAACGGACGCAGGCGGAACCTGGACAGGCATCGAACCGTTTGTATCGACGTCACAAAAGGCCCGCCTCGGTGCCGGCGGTCATGGCCAGGTCGCCGATATCCCGTTCCCGGACGGCACCTTCGATGTGGTGGCAGGCGTGCAGACGCTCGAGCACTGGGAAGAGCCCCTGCCGGGCAACGATCGTACTCCCGGCTACGCGGAATGCTTCGCGGAAATTCATCGCGTACTGAAGCCTGGCGGTTCCATCTACTTCGACGCGCCGATTCACCTGCACGGTCACGAGATGTTCGTGGCCGGGGACTACGAGCGCATCCGCGCGCTGCTGGACCCGGCGCTTTGGCAGGACGTGATCATCGAGCGGTGGCGGGAAGAGTATGCGCCTCTGGAACGTTTCCCGACCCCGGACGTCGAGTTGCCCGGCTGGGAGCAATCGGTCAAGAGCTATTCGAAACAACAGCTCGAGGATATCCGGGAGAACCGTTCCGTCGCGCTGGTGACGCTGAAGGCCGTCAAGAAATAGCAGGGGTGGACTCAAGTGACCCGGATACGCCGCACGATCGCAATGAGGGTATCTACGTAAGATAAAGCCGAAGCCCTGCCCCGTCCCTGCTACGGTCTCTGCGTATCGCTACTCGGGAGCGGGTCCCTAGAATGCGAGCAATGCAAAACAACGCTCGCGAGATAAGGTTACGGCGCGGTTACGATCTCCCGTTTTCGGGGGCTGCCGATGAGCGCATCGAACGCGGGCCGCCGGTCCGCCGGGTCGCGGTGCTCGGAACCGACTATGCCGGGATGCGGCCATCGCTCAGGGTCAGTGAAGGCGATCGCGTAACGCTCGGCGATACACTGTTCGTCGACCGGAAGCGGGAGGCGATTCGCGTCTGCGCGCCCGGGTCCGGCACGGTGACGGCTATCCGCCGCGGCCGGCGGCGCGTCCTCCTGGCGATCGTCATCGAGCTGGATGACTCGACGACGCGAAGGCAGGTCGAGGTGCCGGCGGGTCCGGTGGACTCGCTGTCGCCCGGAGACGTGCGAGAGACGCTGCTGCGTTACGGTCTCTGGAGCGCGATACGCAGCCGGCCCTACGGGATAATCCCGAACCCGGATGCGAGCCCCCATGCGCTGTTCATAACGGCGGCGGATACCGAACCGCTGGCCGCCGAGCCCGCCGTATTGATCGGTCCCGCCGCCGATGCGTTCCGGGCGGGACTGCGTGTACTCGGGCGCTTGCACGAGGGTCCCACCTTCGTCTGCACGTCCCCGCGTTTCGATATCGAGCTGCCGGACCTGCCGGGGCTCGTCCATGCCCGTTTTGCAGGTCCCCATCCGGCCGGCCTCGCGGGCACCCATATCCATCATCTCGCCCCGGCTTCCGAGGAGCGGCCGGCGTGGCACATCGGCTACCAGGACGTGATCGCGCTCGGCCGGCTGTTCGCCGATGGCGTGCTCGACGTCTCCCGCACGGTCGCGATCGTGGGGCCGGCCGTCAGCCGGCCCGGTTTGCTCGAGACCCGGCTCGGGGCGCAACTCGATCCGCTGGTCCAGGACCGGCAGCCGGGGCCTTACATCCGCATGATTGCCGGCTCCGTCCTGTCCGGCCGGGAGTACACGCCCGAGCAGCCGTTTCTCGGCCGTTACGATCGCCAGGTGAGCGTGCTGTACGAGTCGGTCGACCGCGACAAGAGCAACGGCGATAGCGGCGAGGGTTTCTCCGTGATGAGCCCGCTGACGCGGCTGCTGTCGCGCCGGCAGCGCCGGCTGGACACGCGGCTTGGAGGTCGACCCGCGGGCCTGGTGCCCTTCGAGGTCTACGAGCGGGTCTTTCCGCTGGATTTACCGGTGGTCCCGCTGCTGCGCGCGATGGTGTCGAGCGATTCCGAAAGGGCCATCGAACTCGGCGCCCTCGAACTCGAACCCGAGGACCTCGGATTATTGAGTGCCGTCTGTCCGGCGCGCTACGACTATGCAGCCGCCTGGCGAGCCTTCGCGGCCGAGGAAATGCGGAGCGCCACGACATGAGTGTCCGCATGACGCTGCCTCGCCGGCTCGAGTTGCGCTGGCGCCGCAAGGTACCGAGCGCCGCGCTCCCGGTGACCACCCGCGCGCCTTTCGTGCGAGAGAGTCTCTCGGTACCCGTGGCGCTGTTGCTCATCGTCGCGATGACGCTCCCGGCCGGCATGGCGGGAATCTGGTTCAGCGGCGTGCAGCTGCTGGCGGCCGGGGGCTCCGATGCCGCGCTGGCAATGGCGCCGTGGCGGGCTATGCTTGTCGACAACGCGCCGGCGGCCGCGGCACCGGCCGTGGTGGGCCTCAGCTACTTCCTGCCGCTGTTGCTGACGACGCTCGCCGCCGGCTTCCTGTGGGAGTCCGTCTTCGCGCACTACAGGAACCGTCCGCCGGATTGCGGAATCTTCTATACCGCCTGGCTATTCACGCTCATGCTGCCGGCCGGAGCCTCGCTGGTGACCGTCGCCATCGGCGCCAGTTTCGCGTTCCTGGTGGGCAAGCTGCTGTTCGGCGGAACCGGGCGGTACCTGGTGAGTCCCGCACTGCTCGGTATCGTGTTCCTGAATTTTGCCTACCCTGTCACGACCGATGCGGTGCAGTCCTTCCCGGTCGCGGGTGGCGCGGCCGACCCGGTACTGACGACGGCCCTGGAGGAGGGTGCAGAAGGCCTTGCCGACGCCGGCATTAATCTCGTCCCGGTGGCGCTCGGTCTCGACATCGGGGCATTCGGCACCACCTCGGCGATCGCCTGCGCGTTCGGCGCGGTACTGCTGATGCTCGGCGGGCTCGTCTCCTGGCGAATCATCGCCGCGGCCCTCGCGGGCAGCCTCCTGATGACGCTGGCGCTCAACGCTTGGGGCCCCGACGATCCGGCATTCGATCTGCCCTGGCGCTGGCATCTCGCGACCGGGAGCTTTGCATTCCTCGTGGCGTTCGTCGCGACCGACCCGACCGGGGCCACGGTGACACGCGCGGGCCGCTGGATCTACGGCTTCCTGATCGGCGCCGCGGCGATACTGTTCCGGGTCGCCAATTCCAGTCATCCGGAAGGCGCGCTGTACGCCGTGCTGCTGGTAAGCCTCGCGGCGCCGGCCATCGACCATGCCGTCATCGCCCTGCAGTTGCGGCGTCATCGCCGGAGATTCCGCTCATGAGCCGCGACACCGTCGGTCACACGACCCTGTTTACGTTCGGCGTTGCCGTCGGCTGCTCGCTGCTGGTATCGATCGCCGTCACCTGGCTGCGGCCGATCCAGGAACGCTACGCGTCGATCGACCGGGATCGACGGGTGATCATAACCGCCGGGCTGGCGGCGACAGGCGAGGACCTGTCCACGCGCGAGATCGCCGAGCGCTTCGACGAGCTCGATGCGCGGCTGGTGGACCTCGATACCGGCCGTTTCGTGGAGGCCGCTGATCCCAGGGACTACGACTATGCGGCCGCCGCGGAGTCGGAAACCGACAGCGTCCCGATTTCCGACGACGAGGATCTCGCCGGTATCGGTCGTCGGGCGCCGTATATGCCGGTCTATCTGCATTACGAGGGCGACCGGCTCGAGAGCATCGTCCTGCCGGTCTACGGCCGCGGCATGTGGTCGACGCTCAAGGCCTACATCGCCCTGGAAGGCGATCTGCGCACGGTCGCCGGCCTCAACTTTTACGAGCATGGCGAGACCCCGGGCATCGGCGACTTCGTCGAGAACGCCGACTGGCAGGCGACCTGGCCCGGCAAAGAGGTCTATGACGACAGCGGCGCCCCTGTCCTCGGCATCGCGACCCAGGCGCTGCCGCCAGGCGATCCGGCGCGCCGCTACCAGGTCGATGCGATGAGCGGAGCCACCAAGACGGCGCGGGGCGTCAACGGTCTGTTGCGGTACTGGCTGGGTCCCGACGGCTACGGCCCGCTCCTCGACCGGCTGCGCGACGAACCGCAGGAGAGTTCACGATGAGCGCAGAACGTACGCTGGTCGATCCCATCCTCGACAGCAACCCGATCACGACGCAGATACTCGGTATCTGCTCCGCGCTGGCGGTCACGCGGACGCTGCTGCCAGCGATGATCATGAGTGTGGCCGTCATCGCGGTGCTCGCTTTCAGCAACGTGGCGGTGAGCCTGCTGCGCCGGCAGATGCCGCACTCGGTCAGGATCATCATCGAGGTGACGATCATCGCCAGCGGCGTGATCGTCGTCGACGAGTTCCTGCGTGCCTACTTCCCGGACGTCTCGCGCGTGCTCTCCGTGTTCGTCGGGCTGATCATCACGAACTGCATCATCCTCGGCCGGACCGAGTCGTACGCGATGGGGCACGGACCCTGGGAGAGCCTGCTCGACGGGGTGGGCAACGGCCTCGGCTATGGCGCGGTGCTGGTCGTGGTGGCCTCCGCGCGTGAGTTGCTCGGCGCGGGAACGCTGCTCGGCTACCCGATCGTGGCCGTCTCCGAGGACGGTGGCTGGTACCTGACCAACGAGCTGATGCTGCTACCGCCGAGCGCCTTCTTCCTGATCGCGGCCATTGTCTGGGGCATCCGCGCGCTGCGGCCTGGCCAGCGCGAACACTCCGTGCTGTCGGCGCCGCCGTCGAAATTCCAGGAGGGTAACTGATGGGCGACCTCGCCGGCATTTTCCTGAGCGCGGTATTCGTCGACAACCTTGCGCTGGCGTTCCTGCTCGGCATGTGCACGTTCCTCGCCGTCTCCAAGCGGGTCAGCACCGCCGTGGGGCTCGGCATTGCCGTCGTGGTGGTGCAGACGATCACAGTGCCGATCAATCACCTGATCTATGACAGCGTGCTGAAGCCGGGCGCGCTGGCGTGGCTCGGCATGCCGGACAGCGACCTGACTCACCTGCGGCTCATCAGTTTCATCGGCGTGATCGCGGCACTGATCCAGATTCTCGAGATGATCCTGGACCGTTTCGTTCCGGCCCTGCACCAGGCGCTGGGCATCTTCCTGCCGTTGCTCACGGTGAACTGTGCCGTACTCGGCGCCTCCCTGTTCATGGTGGAGCGTGAATACGGACTCGCGGAAAGCATGGCCTACGGCGCCGGCGCAGGCGTCGGCTGGGCCGTGGCGATCATCCTTTTTGCCGCAATACGGGAGCGGCTGCACTACAGCGATATTCCGGAAGGCCTGCAGGGTCTCGGGCTCGCGTTCGTGGTGACGGGACTGCTGTCGCTCGGTTTCGCCGGACTGTCGGGGTTGTCTTTCTGATGAACGGTGTCTTCCTCAGCGTAGCGACCTTCACGCTGCTGGTGATGGCGATGATGTTCATCGTGCTGGTGGCACGCCGGTGGCTGGCGCCGGGCGGCAGCGCCAGGATCACGATCAACGGGCAGCGAACCGTCAATGTGCCGATCGGTAGCGAACTGCTGAAAGACCTCAGCGAGAACGGACTGTACCTGCCGTCTGCCTGCGGCGGTCGTGGTACCTGCGGTCATTGCAAGCTGGTGGTGACGGAGGGCGGTGGCGATCTGTTACCGACCGAACAAAGCCATATCGATCGCCACGAGGCCGCCGAGGGGTATCGACTCGCCTGCCAGGTCAAGGTGCGCGGGGACATGAGCGTGCGCATCCCGGACCAGTTGTTCGGCGTGCGCCGCTGGACCAGCACCGTACGTTCGCAGCGCCACGTGAGTACCTTCCTCAAGGAGATCGTCTTCGCGATGCCCGAGGGGGAGCCGCTCGACTTCCAGGCCGGCGGCTACATCGTTGTCGAGGCGCCGCCGCATGACGTCAGGTTCAGCGATTTCGACATCCCGGAGCAGTACCATGCGGACTGGGAGCGCTACGGCCTGCTCGGGCTCGCGTCGCGCACGGAGTTGACGACCAAGCGTGCCTACTCGCTCGCGAATCATCCCGGCGAAAGCGACATGGCCATGCTCGTGGTCCGCATCGCGACGCCGCCGCCGGGTGCGAAGAACGTGCCGCCCGGCAAGGCGTCATCGTGGATCTTCAGCCTTCAGGAAGGCGACGAGGTGGTGCTGTCCGGACCGTTCGGTGAGTTCCACGTGGCCGACAGCGACCGCGAGATGGTCCTGATCGGCGGCGGTGCCGGGATGGCCCCGATGCGCTCCATCATTTTCGATCAGCTGCTCAACAGGAAGAGCGGCAGGCGCATCCGTTTCTGGTATGGAGCCCGCAGCCTGCGGGAGCTCTGCTATCGACGGGAGTTCAATGCGCTGGCTGCCGAGCACGACAACTTCGACTGGCAGGTGGCGCTCTCGGATCCGCTTCCGGACGACGACTGGGACGGCCCGGTCGGTTTCGTCCACCGGGTTGCCTACGAGCAATACCTGGCCGACCACCCGGCACCGGAGGAACTGGAGTACTATCTGTGTGGACCACCGGTAATGACCGCGGCCGTCATCCAGATGCTCGACGAACTCGGCGTGGATCGCGAAAGCATCTTCCTTGACGACTTCGGTTCCGCAAGCTGAGGGGGAGGCGATGCGAGGTTTCAAGATCGCGGATTTCATGAGCCGGAACGTAGTCACGCTGCGTCCCGATACCGACATTCTCCACGCGCTGGCGACGTTCGTGGACAACGATATTTCCGGTGCGCCGGTGACCGATCGCAGCGGCCGTCTGTGCGGCATGCTGACGGAGAGAGACTTCATGCGGGTGGCGCTGCACGGCGCGTACCATGGGGAACCCGGCGGGCGAGTCGAAGAGTACATGACGACGGATGTGCAGACGGTACGCAAGGGCGACAGCCTGGTCGGCCTGGCGGAGCGCTTCCTCGAGAAGCCCTTTACCCGCTTCCCGGTCGTGGATGCCACCGGCCGCCTCGTCGGCATCATCTCTCGCCGGGACGTGCTGCGGGCACTGAAGTCGCGGATGGGGCAGTACTAGGGCGCAGTACCAAGGCAGGCCGAACTGCCGCGGAACAGGAGGCATTCAGCGCATGACATCGGTTCTGGTACTTTACAAAAGCCGCAGCGGCCACACGGCGCGAATCGCGCGGCACATGTGCCGCGCGATCGGCGAGGCCGGCGGCAAGGCTGACATGATGGACGCCGTGGAAGCCGTGCACGAAGGGGTCGACCTCGACGGCTACGATGTCGTCGTCCTCGGCGCCCCGGTCTACTACGGCAATTACGATGACACCGTCTTCGACTTCATCCGGTCGCACCAGCCGGTACTCGAGTCGAAGCCGCACAGTTTCTTCAATGTCTCGGTAACGGCACGCACACCGGAAAAGGCGACGGTGGAAGGCAACCGCTACATGCAGAAATTCCTGGAACTGTCTCCCTGGAAGCCCCGCGACCTGAAGGTGTTCGCCGGCAAGGTCAATTACCCCTCGTGGGGCTGGCTCGATACCCTCGCGATCCAGATGATCATGAAGTTCACCGGCGGGCCGACCGACCGCAGCACCGTGATCGACTACACCGACTGGGACGACGTGGCGGAGTACGCCCGGCACGTGCTGAGCCTCGGCGAGCGAGGCGCGCCCTGACCTGACCGGGGTCCCGGCCGGACATGCGCCAGGCCGAGTCGTGCGCCAAGACGATCGTCTTGACGGACTTCTGCCCTGCGCGGTAGCCGGCGGGTTCCCGCGGCTCACTCAGCGCGGGCAGGGCTTGATATGCAAATGAGAATCATTATTATTCCGTCCGATCGATGGTCCATCTAGCAGCGTCCGCTGGACACTCGCTGCCGGCATCGACGTCGATGCCATGTTCCCATCTCGACTGAGGATTCTCCCGATGAACCGATTGCTTAGCTTGTTGATCGCCGGATTGCTGGCTGCGAGTCCCGCAGCGGCAGAGGTCGGCCCCGCCGATGCACTGCTGGACGCGAATCTCGCGAGCCCGCAGGAACTGGAATCGCTACCCGGCGTCGATGCGGCAATCGCGGCGGCGATCGTCGCTGGCCGTCCGTACCTTGGCGCGGGTGCGCTGGACGAGGTACTGGCTGCTTCCGGCCTGGATGACGGTCAGCGAACCGCGATCTACGGCAGGCTATTCCGTCATCTCGATCTCAACACGGCGACCGGGGAGGAGATCATGTTGATCCCCGGCATGACGGATCGAATGGTGCACGAGTTCGAGGAGTATCGGCCCTATACCTCGCTCGAGCAGTTCCGTCGGGAGATCGGCAAGTACGTCGACGCCGATGAGGTGGCGCGCCTCCAGCAGTACGTCTTCGTCCCGCTCGGCCTGAACTCCGCAAGCTCCGCGCAGCTCATGACCATTCCGGGCATGACGGACCGCATGGTGCACGAGTTCGAGGAATACCGCCCCTACGAGAGCATCGAGCAGTTTCGTCGTGAAATCGGCAAGTACGTCGATGCCGGCGAAGTCGCGCGCCTGGAAAGTTACCTCGTCCTCGACTAGGCGAGATTCGATTGCACAGGGCATTCGTCTGGCTGGCCCTGCTGGCGCCACTGGCAGTGCAAACGTACCGCTACCGTAGCGAAGCGGTTTTCTACGGGGAGTACGTGCACTGGTCGGGTGACCTTGCGGCGTACCTGTTGATAGCCACGGTAGCACTGTCTCCCCTGAGGATGCTGCTGCCGCGATGGCAGGCGGCCAACTGGCTGCTGCGGCACCGCCGGGACGTCGGCCTCGCTGCGTTTGTCTACGCTGCGGCGCACACTGTGGCATACCTTGAAAATGCGGATGCGGTTTCGCGCATTCTCGCGGACAGTCTTTCCGTTGACATACTGACGGGCTGGCTGGCGCTGCTCGTCCTGCTGCCACTCGCCCTGACCAGCAACAGTCTCTCCGTACGTCGGCTAGGACGTCGCTGGAAGCAGCTGCACCGCTGGGTTTACGCGGGCGGCGTGCTGACCTTCAGTCACTGGATCCTGACCGCATTCGACCCGATGGCGGGAGCGATCGGCTTTGCGGCTTTCATCGCCGTGCTCGTGGTCGGCGCGATCGCGAGGACCCGGCTCAGGAGGAAGAGGCCGGGAATCGGCTGACCGTGGCGTAAACCCGGCGAGCCGATGCATGGCGTCCCGGCCGCAAGGGCGGCAGAATCAATGCTTGCCGAGGGGGAGGTACGCTTGAGCCACGACGACGAGTACCACGCCAACATGGTTCGCATGCTCGAGCTCATCTGGGGCGAGGGCTACATGGCGCCGGGCGGGCCGGGCAACGTCGCGAAGCTGCTGCGAGGTATCGGCGCCCGGGACCTGTGCATACTCGATATCGGCTGCGGTCTCGGCGGACCGGCGCTGGAGATGGCGCTGACGCACGGCGCCCGTGTCGTCGGCATCGACCTCGAGGCGCCGCTCGTCGATCGGGCCAGGGCAGCGGCGGAGAGGGCAGGCCTTGCAGAGCGCTGCGCGTTCGAGGTGGTGGTGCCCGGTCCGTTGCCTTTCGACAACGAGAGTTTCGACATCGTTACGAGCTCCGGCGCCGTGACCCAGACGGCGGATGCCGGCGCGCTCTTCGCGGAAGCGCATCGCGTGCTGAGACCGGGCGGCTGGCTCAGCTGTTACGAGTGGCTGCGCACGGACCGGGAATACTCCAAGGACATGCACTACTGGTTTCGCATGGAGGGCCTGACCTACGCAATGAAAACCTTCGCCCAGTACAGGGCCCTGCTCGACGATGCCGGTTTCACCGAGGTCTCCACCGAGGACGCGACAGACTGGTACCGCGACGAAGCCCGTCGCGAATACGGGCTCATCCGGGGCCGTCTCTATCCGACAATGGTGGAGCTGCTCGGCAAGGCAGACGCCGAGCATTTCGTCGAGAACTGGCGAGCGATGCTGGTCGTGATCGACAGTGGCGAGATGCGCCAGGGCTACCTGCGAGGCCGGCGGCCGGCCTCCGTTTGACGTTTCGACAAGAAGGCGTGGCCAGTGGCAAGTGACAAGGACATTGCGTATGTCCGCGACATCATGTTCGCGTTCGCCGACCGGACCGGCCTTACGAATATGGATAATCCGGCCCGGCGCTACCTCTGGACGGATGCCCATGCCGTGTGCACGTATCTAAGCCTCCATGTCGCGACCGGCAACGACGACTACCTCGGGCTTGCGCTCGAGTTGGTCGACCAGGTGCACACGATACTCGGCCGACACCGGGACGACGATGCGCGCGAGGGCTGGATCAGCGGCCTGTCCGAGGAGGAAGGTCGCCAGCATCCGACGGCCGGTGGACTCCGGATCGGCAAGTCACTCAATGAGCGGCGCCGAACGGATCCGCTTGACGAGCGCCTCGAGTGGGAGCGCGACGGCCAGTATTTTCATTACCTCACCAGGTGGATGCATGCGCTCTGCCGCGTCTCGGCGGCAACCGGCAAGGCTGTCTACCGCCGCTGGGCCGTCGAACTCGCGCAGGCCGCATACGCAGGCTTCGCGGCAGCCGCACCTGGCGGCAAGCGCCTTCGCTGGAAGATGAGCATCGACCTGGCCCGGCCGCTCGTGGCGACGTCGGGTGCTCACGATCCGCTGGACGGCTTCGTCACGTTCAGGGAGATCGCCGGGACGGACGAGGCGTCGCTCGACCCGGAACTGGCCGAACTCGCGACCATGATCGAGGACCGGGAGTGGGCTACGACCGACCCGCTCGGGATCGGCGGGTTGTTGTTCGATGCGAATCGCATCATTCGGTTGACGGCGGCAGGCTCGATGGATGGCTCGAAGCTGGCCGCCACGCTGCTCAATGCGGCCCGCGAAAGCCTTGCGGCGTATACGAGCGATCCGGGGCTGCGGTTACCGGCAGACTATCGGCTCGCGTTTCGCGAGCTCGGGTTGTCGATCGGCTTGCATGCCGTGACCCGGGTGTTGCCTGTCGTCGAGCAGGACCGGTCCGTTTTTGCCACGGCGCTGGCCCGTGAGCTGGAGATGTTCGGGCAGTACCTGCCGCTTGCCGGTACGATCGAAGCCTTCTGGCGTCAGCCCGCCAGTCAGAAAGCGAACACATGGCAGGAACACGAGGACATCAACGCCGTCACCCTTGCAACCAGCCTGTTGCCCGACCAATTTCTTTGCGCATAGCCCTGATACACCGCAGTCGAACCGGGATTTTCCATCGATGAATCACGAACCAAAGCCGCGTCGCGAAACGCTCGAGCACGTCATAAAGTTCCGCACCTACGTTGCGCTGGGCGTCGGCGTGATCGTCGGCGTCGGCTGGGTGGTCTACAGCGGCCAGTGGCTCACGACCGGCGGACCCGCCGGAGCGATGCTGGCTTTCCTGATCGGCGGTATCCTGCTGCTGCCGATCGGCATGTGCTACGCCGAGATGACATCGGCCCTGCCGCTTGCCGGCGGTGAACTCTCGTTCGCCTACAAGGCATTCGGGGCGCGGCTCGCCTTCATGACGGCCTGGCTCCTCGCGCTCGCGTACACGGCCGTTGCTCCTTTCGAGACCATCGCGATGGGATCGATGTTCGAGGCGCTGTTGCCGGGGCTCGCAACCGAGACCCTCTATAGCGTCCGGATCGGCGGCGACGAGGAACGCGTCGCGTTGTCCACCGTATTGCCCGGCTGCGCGATCGCGAGCCTCCTGATCTGGGCAAACTGGCACGGCGCGAAGGATTCGGCACGCATCCAGATGGCGATCGTCGTGATGATGCTCGCCTGCACGGCCATATTCTGCGGCGCGGCCCTGTGGCAGGGTGAGCTTGCCAATCTTCGGCCGCTGTTCGCGAACCCGGCCGGAGGAGAAACCTCGGCGACAGCCGTGCTGGCGGC
Organism: Woeseiaceae bacterium; assembly: GCA_036350895.1. Taxonomy (GTDB): domain Bacteria; phylum Pseudomonadota; class Gammaproteobacteria; order Steroidobacterales; family Woeseiaceae; genus UBA1847. Next base: position 12,284 of record JAZBNZ010000322.1, on the reverse strand, counting down.
GATCGTTTCGGTGCTCGTTATCGTTCCGTTTTTCATGGCCGGCTTCGATACGATCCCGCAGGCCGCGGAGGAGGCTCGCGTCGGTATGCCGCTGCGCGACCTGGGGCTGGCGATCCTCATCAGCATTGCCTGTGGTTCGCTGTTCTATGTCCTGATCATATTCTCGGTGGCGATCGTCATGCCGTGGCCCGAGGCCGCCACGTTGCCGATGACGACCGCGGCCGTGTTCGAGTCGGCCCTCGGCTACACATGGGCTGCGAAGCTGGTCCTGTTCACGGCTTTCCTCGGTCTCGTGTCTACGCTGAACGGCGTGTACGTCGCATCCTCGCGGTTGCTCTTCTCGATGGGGCGCGGCGGCATGTTGCCGCATTGGTTCGCTGCGGTGCATCCGGAACACCACACGCCCCGGAATGCACTCCTGTTCGTCGGCGCAATCTCCTTCGCGGGTCCGTTCGTCGGCAAGCTGGCGCTGAGCCCGATCGTCAACAGCAGTTCGTTTGCATTCACCGTTGCAATGACGGTGACATGCTTCAGCGCGATCCGCTTGCGTCGGACGAGCCCCGGCCTGGAACGTCCGTTTCGTGCGCCGACGGCAGCGCTCTCCGCCGGTGCGTTCATGGCGGTGGCCCTGCTGGTGCTCATGCTTGCCCCGGGGAGTCCCGGCAGGCTGGGTGGCCTCGAGACGATGATCGTCCTGGTCTGGACGGTCGCCGGCCTGCTCGGTTTCCTGCGCCGTACCTACACGCACCCGCTCGAGAAGCGCGAGCAGGACTATCTCATTCTCGGCGACTACCAGGTTTAGTTGGACCGGGCACTCACTCGCCCGGCCCGCTCGCAGCAGTCCTCGAGTCTTCAGTCTTTGCCATACAGCGCGCGAAGCTCGTCCTTCGCCTGTTCGAGGATATGGCGCCGGGTATCGTCGAGGTTCCTGCCGGCGCGATTGATGTAGAAGACCAGCACCGACATCGCCGAACGACAGGGTGACGCCTTGCGTGCCGTACTCGCTTCCGCCGAGGCCTTGAGTGATGCCGCAATCCGCTTCGGGTCGTCCCAGGTGAACACGCCTTCCTCTAGCTCGAGCGCATGACTCTCATGCGTCACCTTGGCGGACCATCGCTTGTTCGATGAGCTCATGATCGTCGTGCCTGCAAAATGCTCGTGAGCCTGCCTGTTCGCGGTCCTGAACGGTTTCATTCAGTCGTCAAAAGTCTGCCGGGCCTTCGTCCGGAGAGTGATACAGGTTAGGCTTCGCCGGGATGGACGGAAATTCGAGAAAATCCCTATGCGGACCGTTGGGCTGATCGTCAATCCCGTCGCCGGCATGGGCGGCAGCGTCGGCCTGAAGGGAACCGACGGCGCGATGTTCGAGGAGGCCGTGGCGCTCGGCGCCCGGCCCGTGAGCCCTCTGCGCGTCGCCGAGTTTTTTCACCATGTCGAGCGGCGGGAAGCGCTTCGGCTGCTCGTGGCGCCCGGCGTCATGGGGGCGGATCACGCGAAAGCGGCCGGAATCAAGCACGAGGTCGTCGGTGCCATCGGCGACCCGCCTCGCGCCGAGGACACGCGGCGGCTCGCGACGGCGTTGATCGAGGCGGGCGCCGAGCTGCTGGTTTTCGCGGGCGGTGACGGCACGGCGCGCGACGTTGCCGATGCCGTCGGACTGCGCGTTCCGGTCGTCGCGATTCCCTCGGGCGTCAAGGTTTACAGCGCCGTGTTCTGTTACACGCCGCAGGCGGCGGCAGAACTCCTGGAGGCGTTCATCGACGGGGCCGACACCGAGGAGGCGGAAGTACTCGATATCGACGAGGACGCGTTTCGTGCCGGCCGTGTCGATGCTCGGCATTACGGCTACCTGCTGGTGCCCGAAGTCGAGCGCCTGCTGCAGGGGGGCAAGGAAGCATCGAGCGGTGCATCCCCGGAGGTACGCAGGGAGCTGGCCGCTGCCGTCGCCGAGGAGTTGGTCCCCGGTACGCTCTACCTGCTGGGCTCCGGGACGACGGTGCGCGCGGTCGCCGATGCGCTGGGCGTCGAGAAGACCCTCCTGGGTGTCGATGCCGTGCTCGACGGCAAGCTCGTGGGCGCCGACCTCAACGAGCAGGCGATCCTCGAGCTGCTCGACCGCTACGAGCGCGCCGTGGTCGTCGTGACGCCGCTCGGCGGCAACGGCTTCATCTTCGGCCGCGGCAACAAGCAGTTCACTCCCGAGGTGCTGCGCCGGGTCGGTCGAGACAACATCGTCGTGATCGCCGACCGCGCCAAGCTGATGCAGCTACCGGCACTGCATGTCGATACCGGCGACAGCGGGCTCGACGAAGTGCTCTCGGGCTATATCGACGTCGTTGTCGGTCGCGGGCACAGCAAGATGATGCGGGTAATGTAGCCGGGAAGGGCGGATGTTGCGGGTCGGCCGCCGGCGCATCAGGGAGTGGTTGTTAACCGGTTTCGAGGCTCGCCAGGATCTCTGCCGTATGCTCGCCCCGGCGCGGCGGCCTCTTCGGGTCACGCGGCTTCTCGCCGTCGAATCGGGGTGCGGCACGGGCCTCCAGCTGGCCGTCGCGCTCGAACCAGGTGCCCCGGGCCGCCATGTGGGGGTGTCTCGCAGCTTCATTCGGCTCGAGCACGGGAGCGGCACAGGCATCGCTGTCGTCGAAGATCGCCGACCACTCGGCGCGCGACTTGCTCGCGATGAGCTCCTCGAACCGGGCCGCGATACTCGGCCAGGCGGCCGGGTCCGGGTTCTGTGCAAGCGCGGCATCGCCGTCAACGCCCAGTTTCTCCCGAAACAGTGCATAGAATTTCGGCTCGAGGCATTGCACGGCGAGCCAGCCCCCATCGGCGCAGCGGTAACAGCGCGACCACGGTGCGCCGTCGATGATGTTCTTGCCACTGGCCCGATCGAAAAGGCCGGCCGCTTCGGCGGTCCTGAGCAGGTTCAACATGTGTGCCGACCCGTCGACGATGGCGGCGTCGACGACGGTCCCCTGTCCCGTTCGCTGCGCCCGCAGCAGGCCGGCGAGCATGCCCGCGACGAGGTAGAGCGCGCCGCCGCCCACGTCGCCTGTCAGCGTCGGCGGAGAGCGGGGCGAATCACCGGGGCGGGAGGCATAGGCAAGGGCACCTGAGAGCGCGATGTAATTGAGATCGTGGCCGGCCAGCGACGATTTCGGCCCATCCTGGCCCCAGCCGGTCACCCGGCCGTACACTAGCCGCGGGTTGCAGTCCCGCAGGGCATCCGGCCCGAGCCCCAGGCGCTCCATGACGCCGGGCCGAAATCCCTCGATCAGGCCGTCTGCGGTCCCGACCAACCGCTTGAGCACTCGGACATCGTCCGGACTTTTCAGGTCCAGCTCGACCGATTTCTTGCCCCGATCCAGCAGGCTGCACAGAGGCGCCGTGCCGCCTTGCGGGCCGCGCCGGTGAATGACCACGACCTCCGCCCCGAGATCGGCGAGTAGCATGCCGGCGAACGGCGCGGGTCCCAGCCCTTCGAGTTCGATGATACGAATGCCTTCGAGCACGGCGATCCTCAGAGTGACAGTGACGATATCGTACCGCGCGGGCATGCGACTTGCCTTGTTCCACGTCGGCAACGACACCTGGCCGGCAACTCTGCAATCGGACATGCGATTAATCTCGCCAATGTCCAGATGCGACAGCGCCTCGAGACCCACTATCCGAAAGAGGGCTAACGGCCGCGCCAAAGGTCGATCCGATTCTTACTGACTGTCCGGCATACGTGGATACGGCATAATCGTCATCGTCATCCGATTTCGGAGAATTCCCCGATGCTCGCCACCTGGATTGCCGGCGCGCTCTTGCTCGGCCTGATCGCCCGCCTGTTCGGGTTGCCCCCGCTGGTCGGATTCCTGGGCGCCGGCTTCCTGTTCAGCGCCGCCGGGGTCGAGTCGACGCCCGTTCTCGACGAGCTTTCGCACGCCGGTGTACTGCTTCTGCTTTTCGCGGTGGGCCTGAAGCTCAAGCTCCGAACGCTGTTTCGCGTGGAGATCTGGGGGACGGCGCTCATCCACCTTGCCATCATTGGCGGGCTCGGCTACGCCGTCATCGCCGGCGCAACGAGCGGCTGGAAGGTGGCGCTGGCGCTCGCTGTCGCAATGGGTTTCTCGAGTACCGTATTCGCGGCCAAGGTCCTTGAGGAAAAGCGGGAGGTCCGCGGTTTGCACGGCCGTATCGCGATCGGCGTGCTGATCGTCCAGGACATCGTCGCGGTCGGGATGCTCGCGCTGCTCGATATGGGTACGCCATCACCGTGGGCGCTGGCAATCTTCCTGTTGCCGCTGTTGCGACCGGTCTTTTATCGCCTGCTCGATTTTGCCGGGCACGGTGAATTGCTGGTCCTGTTCGGCGTCGTCGTTGCCGTGACGGCGGGTGGCCACGGCTTCGAGCTGGTTGGCTTGAGTCCCGAACTGGGGGCGCTCGTGCTGGGGATGCTGCTCGCCGACCACAAGAATGCCCATGAACTCGGACTCGCCATATGGAGCCTGAAGGAATTCTTCCTGATCGGTTTTTTCCTCAGTATCGGGCTGACGGGCATCCCGACGCCGGAAATTTTCGGGCATGCGTTGTTGCTGCTGCTGCTGCTGCCGCTCAAGGGGCTCTTGTTCTTCGTTCTTCTGCTCGCGCTCGGCCTGCGAGCGCGGACCAGCTTCCTTTCGGCCGCCGTCCTGTCGACCTTCAGCGAATTCGGGCTCATCGTCGCGCAGGCGGCCGTGGACGGCGGTGTCCTGCCGGCGGACTGGCTGGTGGCGGGGGCGATCGCGGTGGCGCTGTCGTTCCTGCTTGCCGCGCCGCTCAACACGATCGCGCATCCCCTCTATGCGCGGCTCGGCCGGTGGCTGGCCGGCCTCGAACGCGACAAGCGGCACCCGGATGACGAACCCGTCACGATCGGCAGTGCCGAATTCCTCGTCGTCGGGATGGGGCGGGTAGGCACCGGCGCGTACAACCATCTGCGGGAACGCGGGGAAACGGTCGTAGGCATCGACAGTGACCCGGTAAAGGTCGGGCAGCACGTGGGCGAGGGACGCCGCGTCGTCTATGCTGACGCAGAGGACCCCACGCTGTGGCAGCAGCTCAATACCGGTCGGCTGCGCGCGATCCTGCTGGCGTTGCCGGATCTCGAGGCCAAGCAGATTTCAAGCCGTGAACTACGGGCAAGCGGTTACGCCGGTCTCCTTGCGGCCACGCACGTCTGGGAAGAGGAACGTGAGCCGATTCTCGCGGCGGGCTGCGACGTGACTTACAACTATTTCAGCGAGGCGGGAGTCGGCTTCGCCCGCGACAGCTGGAACGTCCTGAACGCCTCGGAGACGACGGAGACGCTGGAAGAGAAGGCTGCGCTGGCGCGTTCGGCGTTCGGGTTCGCAGGCGGCGGTGACGGCAAGCCCGGCAATTGAGCGAATCCGGGGGCGTGGCCGGCCCCAAAAACAAAGGGCCCCGATTGGGGCCCTTCGTGGTACTGCAAGCGATTAACGCTTAGAGCGGAACGATATTCGCTGCCGCCGGCCCTTTCTGGCCCTGCGTAATCGTGAATTCCACCCGCTGGCCTTCAGCGAGCGTCTTGAATCCGTCGCCCGAGATCGCGCTGAAATGTGCGAATACGTCGGGGCCCTCATCCTGGGCGATGAAACCGAATCCCTTGGATTCGTCGAACCATTTTACGGTGCCATTCAATGTGGACATGGTGTTTTCCTCAGTTTTTCAAAAGTAAAGTCGCCCTGTCCCAGGGCGTTGGGCCGAAAGTGAAGCAATAACTTATGAAATACAAACCGAGGAACTACGGCAGAGAACTCTGCAGAGCCTTGGAAATGAGTGCATAGAGTAACGCGCACTGTCAGGCGAGGCTGACTATAGAGTGTCTGCACGCCGTGTCAAGGTATTTCGGCAGCAAATCGCAACAAGCCGCGCGCTTATTACCTCAGGTTATAAGCGGATAGCCAACCGGCCTGTCGGATTCGTGGGTTTTCCGCGTCGCTCTGCATAGACTTCTTCGCCGTGATTCGTGACCCGGAGACTCCGCAGACACCATGTCCGTGAACAGCCAGCAGCAACCGTCACCTCTCACCGAGAAAGGTGAGGCCACCGAGGTAACGCCGTTTCCGGAGCGGACGGGGACGGCCGCCAATGCCGACGTGGACCGGGCGCGACGGGTGTACGACAGCATCGTCGATCTCGCGCCCAATCCGGAGAATCCGACGCCGATGCTCAGGCTCGGTGCGCGCATGAATCACCGGTCAGGGCTCGACCTGTTGCTGAAGCTCGAATCGCAGAATCCGTTTGGATCGATCAAGGACCGCACGGCGCTGTTCATGCTGAACGGGCTCGACCTCGAGGATGGCCAGGTCGTCGTCGAGCCGACCGCCGGCAACACGGGCATCGCACTCACCGCGCTGGCCAACGCGCGCAACCGCCCCATCGAGATCGTCGTGCCCGACGGTACGCCCGAAGAGAAGAAGGCGATGCTGCGTTTCCTGGGTGCAGAGCTGATCGAAGTGGAGGACGAGGTTTGCCCCCTGTTTCCGACCGAGGGCGCCCGTGGCGTGGTCAAGAGCATGGTCGAGAGCGAGGCTTACCAGGGCCGCTACGTAAGCCCGAACCAGTACGAAAACCTGCTGAACGTCGAGGCCCATTACCGCACGACCGGGCCGGAGATCTGGCGCCAGACCGAAGGCCGGATTCAATACTTCTTCGCAGGCATCGGCACCGGCGGCACGCTTACCGGCGTCGGCCGCTACCTCAAGGAACAGAACCCCGACGTCAGGATCATCGGCGTCGAGCCGGCGAGTCGGCAGCACAAGCTGTCGGGACTCAAGCGGGTAACGGGTCTGCCGGACGAGCATTTTCCCAAGATTCTCGACCGCAACGTGCTCGATGACATCGTCTCGGTCACGGATGACGAGGCCTTCGAGACCGGCGTCCGGCTTGCGCGCACCGAGGGGATCATGGTCGGCCCGACCACCGGCGCCGTCGTTTTCGCCGCGCTGCGCGACGCGGCCGAGCCAGCGACCGCCGTGGCGATCGCCGGCGACGGCGCCGCGAAGTACATCAGCGAGTACCTCGCGTTCCTCGCCGGCCGTTAGCGACCGAGCCTGGGGCCAGTCACAGCTCGGCGGCGGCCTCCTCCAGCAGCGCCACGATCCGGTCGATCCAGTCCTCCTGCTCCGGCTTCATCAGCACCGAGCGCAGGCAGGTTACCGTCTCGGAGTTGATCTCGATCGGCCCGAGCCGGTCGCCGAGCGCCCGGGTGGGCAATTCGATCAGCGCCAGGTGCAGCTCTTTCGCCGCGGCCCGCTCGAAAAGCCGCCTCGCCTGCCGGGCGGATGTGGCGGTGTCGGCCGCGCTGACGGCATAGACCACGATATCGAGCTCCGGCTCGTAGAGCGGCACGAAGGCCGGGCTCGCCTTGAGCTTCGCGTGGAAGCGCCGGGCCGCCGACAGGCATTGCTCCAGCAGGGTGGAGAATTCTCCGCCCCGCTCGAGCGGCAAGAGACGCATGGTCGCCCAGAGTGCCGTCGCGGCGGCGCCGGCCCGCGAACACTCGAGGCTGATCTCGCCCAGGTGCAATTCCTCGGAGCTGAAGTACGTGTACGGCGAGTCGTGCAGGTAGATCTTCCCGACCGACGCGTCCCTGAAGAGGACGCAGCCGCAGCCGTAAGGCTGCAGGCCGTGCTTGTGCGGGTCGACGACGATCGAATCGACCTCGGCCAGGCGGTCGAAGCTGCTGCGCGTCGCCGGCGCAAGCGACTCGCAGAGGCCGAAGTAGCCACCGTACGCGGCGTCCGCATGGATCCGGAAACCGTGGCGCTCGCGCAGTTCGAGTAACGCCGGCAGCGGATCGACGGCGCCGAGGCCGGTCGTCCCGATCGTCGCGACGACCGTGCCGACGTCACCGGCTTCGAGTTCCCGTTCCAGTGCGCTGCAGTCCATGCGGCCGGCCTGGTCGACAGGGATGGAGGTGAACGGCAACTTGAGGACGCTCGAGATGCGGCTGTGCGTGTAGTGGGCCTGCTCGGAGGCGACGATGCGTTTGCCCGGTTGGAGCGTGCCGGCGACCCAGAGTGCTTCGAGATTTGCCATAGTGCCGCCGCTCGTCAGGTGGCCGAGCGGCTGCTCCCAGCCATAAAGCCTGCCCAGGTCCACGATGCATTCCTTCTCGAGTGCGGAACTGGCACGTCCGCCGTCGAGGGCGTGGTTGTTCGGGTTGATCCAAAGCGCCATCGCGTAGGCAATCCGCGCGACCGGGTGCGGCGGCTTCAGCATTTGCCCGGCGTACTGGGGATGGAAATAGGGATAGTTGTCCTGCATTTTCGTGGCGACTTCGGCGAGGACCGCTGCTGCCGCATCGGTATCGAAGTCGGTTTCGAAGGGCGGCAGGTCCGCGTAGCCCTGCTGCAGCGTGTCGAGGGTCTCGGCGAGCAATTCGAGCTCGGCCGGGTTGACGAGTTTTGCCATCGATCTGCCCGTAGCGACTGTGGTGAAAGTGATTACGGGAGTGTGCCTCGCTGCCCGCCGAAAGTCTCACCGCAGCGTGTTCGGGGGACGGTCGGATCTTGCCCGCCGCGCTTCAAAGCGGATATCGCTTTCACCTGAAATGAGTTAGAATCAGTCTTACATAACACGCCCCCCCGGACGTCGTCGACGATACGCTCGGGACGGCGTTCAGGCGACCGGCAGTGCCGATCCCGCACGGTTGCCGACTTATCGCTTTCGTAGCGTATAGCGATCGATATTATGGATCGTTTATATCCGGTATATGCGATTTAATACATGTACTGACACGCTATGTTTCCAACCCCAAGGGGAAAAACTGAAATGCAGAAAACCACACTTAGCTTGATTGCCACGCTCGCCGTGGCGATGTCACCGCTGCTGGCTTCCGGTCCTGCCGAGGCACAGGGCATGGCCAAGTCCAACCAGTTCTGGTGGCCGGAAATGGTCGACCTGAGCCCGCTGCGTGACCATGCCGACCAGTCGAGCCCGATGGCTGCTGACTTCGACTACGCCGAAGAGTTCGCCAAGCTCGATCTCGCCGAGGTCAAGAAGGACATCGCGGCCGTCATGACGGACTCGCAGGACTGGTGGCCGGCGGACTACGGTCATTACGGTCCGTTCTTCATCCGGATGGCCTGGCACAGCGCCGGAACCTACCGCACGTTCGACGGCCGCGGCGGCGCCGGCGGCGGTCAGCAGCGCTTCGAGCCCCTCAACAGCTGGCCCGACAACGCCAACCTCGACAAGGCCCGCCGCCTGCTCTGGCCGGTCAAGCAGAAGTACGGCCGCGCGCTGTCCTGGGCCGACCTGATGGTCCTGACGGGTAACGTCGCCATGGAGTCCATGGGTTTTGAAACCCTCGGCTTCGCGGGTGGCCGCGAGGACGACTGGGAAGCCGATCTCGTCTACTGGGGTCCCGAGCAGGAATGGCTGGCAGACGAGCGCTACAAAGGCGATCGTGAGCTTGCCAAGCCGCTCGCCGCCGTGCAGATGGGCCTTATCTACGTCAACCCGGAAGGCCCGAACGGCAATCCGGATCCGCTGCTTGCCGCGAAGGACATTCGCGACACCTTCGGCCGTATGGCGATGAACGACGAGGAAACCGTCGCGCTGATCGCCGGTGGTCACACCTTCGGTAAGGCTCATGGTGCCAAGAGCCCCGCCGGCTGCGTCGGCGCGGAGCCGGCTGCCTCCGGTATCGAGGAGCAGGGCTTCGGCTGGACCAACAAGTGCGGCAAGGGCAACGCCGAGGACACCATCACGAGTGGTCTCGAAGGCGCCTGGACCGCCACGCCGATCCAGTGGAGTATGGGTTACCTGCAGAACCTGTTCGCGTTCGATTGGGTCAAGACCAAGAGCCCGGCCGGCGCGACGCAGTGGATTCCGAAGAACCCCGCTGCGGGCAACATCGTCCCCGACGCACATGTCGACGGCATGCGCCACGCGCCGATCATGTTTACGACGGACCTCGCGCTGCGTGAGGATCCTGCCTACGCCGAGATCTCGAAGCGCTTCCTCGAGAACCCGGAAGAGTTCGAGCAGGCATTCGCACGGGCATGGTTCAAGCTGACGCATCGCGACATGGGTCCCCGTGCCCGCTATGTAGGCTCCGAGGTTCCTGAAGTCGTGTTCACGTGGCAGGACCCCGTACCCGCGGTCGACCACGCGCTCATCGACGCCGCCGACGTCGCCGAGCTCAAGGCCGAAATCCTCGATTCCGGCCTGAGCGTCCAGGAGCTCGTCCGCACGGCATGGGCATCGGCGTCGACCTTCCGCGGCACCGACATGCGCGGCGGGGCCAACGGTGCGCGTATTCGTCTCGCACCGCAGGTGAACTGGGACGTCAACGACCCGGACGAACTCGACAAGGTCCTGAAGCGGCTCGGCCGCATCCAGAAGAGCTTCAACAAGTCGGCTTCCGGCGACAAGGAAGTCTCGATGGCGGACCTGATCGTCCTCGGTGGCGCGGCAGCTATCGAGAAGGCAGCTGCTGACGCCGGTTACGAAGTCGGAGTACCCTTCGTGCCCGGGCGTACGGATGCAACGCAGGCGATGACGGACATCGAGTCCTTCGAATTCCTGCGGCCCCGCGCGGATGGTTTCCGCAACTACTACGGCGAGGGTGTACGCATGTCGCCGACAGCAGCGCTCGTCGAGAAGGCAGACCTGCTGACGCTGACCGTGCCGGAAATGACCGTACTCGTCGGTGGCCTGCGCGCCCTGGGCGCGAATGCCGGTGGCTCCGAGCACGGTGTCTTCACGGACCAGCCCGGTGCACTCAGCAACGATTTCTTTGCCAACCTGCTGAGCATGGACGTCGCCTGGACCCGTTCCGAGAAGGAAGAAGGCATCTACGAAGGTCGTGACCGTGCGACGGGCGAGATCAAGTGGACGGCAACGCCGGTCGACCTCGTGTTCGGCTCGCACGCCGAGCTGCGTGCGATTGCAGAGGTCTACGCCGAAGCCGGCGGCGAACAGAAGTTCGTCGGTGACTTCGTCGACGCGTGGTCGAAGGTCATGATGCTCGACCGCTTCGACGTCGACGCAAGCGCAGCCACCACGGCTGTCGCAAGCCGGTAAAGCCAGACCGTTCCGCGGCCCCTAGCGGAAGCCGACCGGGCTTCCGGGCTGCGGCCAGGCCGGTAAGCGGAGAACGGCGGCGTTGCAAAACGCCGCCGTTTTCTTTTGCGTGCTTGCCGCGCCGACGTCCGGACTGAAACGCGGCTCGCGGGCATACGACGCTTCTACCCTGTATTGTCGTGACAACCGATGACGGATAAGCCAGGCAAAAAACCGGAACGCACGCCTCAGAGGCGTCTATTGCGCGCGGTAGCGACCGCCTTCGCACTGCTCGCGCTGACGGCTACCGTGTCGCTGGTGGCTCTGTACGAGCCCAACCCGAAAGCTGGGGCGCCGGCGGTGCTCGTATCGGTCGATCGTTCGCTCTGGAATCGCGTCGGCCTCAATCGCTTCACCTATATTCGCCATTTGCGGCGAAGCGGTCTGCGGACCATCGAGCTGCCGTTCCCGGTAACGCCGGCCGTCGAGCTGGACGACGAGGCGAGGGCGCTCGTAGCGGCCGCGGACGGCCTCGTCCTGACGGGCGGCGGCGATGTGGCTGCCGCCCGTTACGGCGGCGATCCCTCGGTCACCCGCGGCGTCGAGCCGGCGCGTGACCGCTTCGAGCTGGGCCTCCTGGCGGCGGCCGAATACGCGGGCCTGCCGGTGCTCGGGCTCTGCCGCGGTGCCCAGCTCCTGAACGTCTTCCGCGGCGGGACGCTCGGCGACTTTCGCGACGACGCGTCACGCTATGGTCGGCACCTTCACGTATTCGGCCGGCACCCGGTTCGCCTGGTCGAGGGCAGCCGGCTCGGGGCCATCTACGGCACGAATCGGCTCGATGACGTGACGACCTGGCACGGCCAGCACGTCGCCCTGCCGGGTGAGGGCGTGGAGATCGTGGCGCGTTCGCCCGACGGGACGCCGGAGGCGATCGAGCAGACGGGCGGGCCGGACGGCCGCTTCGTGCTGGGCGTGCAGTGGCACGCCGAGGTGCCGCCGTGGGATCGCCGGCAGGCGCGCCTGTTCGATGCCTACGCCGATGCCGTTCGCCGACACGCGTCGACGAAGCACGCGAACAGGGCCCGCTGATCGGCCCGCTGCGGCATGTACTCCGGGTGCCATTGCACGCCGAGCCTGACCGGTCCTTCCGTACTCTCGATGCCCTGGACGATATCGTCACGGTCGAGCGCCGAGACGACCAGGTTCCTGCCGAGGCG
>JAZBNZ010000321.1:0-3502 GCA_036350895.1 Woeseiaceae bacterium | reverse complement strand
GAGAAAGGGCACGACGTGCTTGACGTTCCACAGGTAGGTCGCCGTCGACTGGCCCTCGATCTCGCGATCCATAGTGTTCTCGAACAGGATAGCGCCGAGGATACGCTCGCCGGTGAACGCCGGACTCGTGATGATCCGCGTCCGCATCTCGTGGACGATCGCGAACATCTCGTCGTCGTTGCTCCAGGCGTCTTCGGAGATGCCGTAAAGGCCCAGCGCTTTGGGCGTGCTGCCGCCGCTCTGGTCGAGGGCAGCGATGAAACCGGGCTGGTTGCGCATTTTTTCCAGTTGTTGTTCGAAACTCACGTCATTTCCTGCTGGTTGTCATCGGAGCTGCGATTGTACACGCATCGACACTCGAAATTCGCCGCTCGGCAGCCAAGGGCCTGTAACACCTGCGCAACACGGCTGGGTGATCCTCGTGCTTCGTCGACGATCCGGATCCACGCGTGCCAGACCTCCGCCCCCTCGCGAGTCTCAGCCTCGCCGAGCGTCTCAACTTTCTCGTTACGAACCGGCTGCCGCGGCGCTGGCTGACGCTCGCGACCGGCCGGTTCTCGAAGATCGAGAATCCGCTGCTGGCACGGATGTCCATAGCCGTCTGGCGCCTGTTCGCGGACGACCTGAGGCTCCACGAGGCGAAACGGTCGAGTTTTCGCAGCCTGCACGAGTGCTTCGTGCGCGAGCTCGCCGAAGGCGCGAGGCCCGTCGATCCACGCCCGGAGATCGTTACGAGCCCGTGCGATGCCGTCGTCGGCGAGTTCGGCAGCGTTCGCGACGTCGAGGTGATACAGGCAAAGGGCTTCCCTTATGAGCTGCCGGAATTACTCGGCTCGGATGCGGACGCTGCGGTCTACCGAAATGCCCGCTTCGTGACCCTGCGCCTGAAATCCAGCATGTATCACCATTTTCACGCCCCCTGTGACGGCAGGGTCGAGGGCATTCGCTACATCACCGGCGACACCTGGAACGTCAACCCCGTAGCGCTCAAGGTCGTCGAGCGGCTGTTCTGTCGTAACGAACGCGTCGTGATCCCCATCGAGCGCCCCCGCGGCGGCCCGGTGACGCTCGTCGCGGTGGCGGCCATTCTCGTCGCCAGCCTGCGCCTGGACGGTCTCGACTTCCCGCTCGATCTCGAGTATCGCGGCCCGAACGACATCATGCTCGAGCGGAACTTCGTCAAGGGCGAGCACATGGGGTATTTCGAGCACGGCTCCACGATCGTCCTGCTCGCGCCCGCGGAATTCGAGTTCGTCGATTCGGTCGTCACCGGCCGGGTCATCCGGATGGGTCAGCCCCTGCTCGTGCCGGCTAAACCTGTTTGAAACATTGTCGTAGCCGTACCGTCACAGAATCTTCCTAGCCTGTCACTTTCCGGCAACCTGGCGACATCCGATTATGAAACAGCCTTCGATCCCGACCGACAGGAAGATGACATTCCTCGAGGAACTGCAGGTACAGCGCTGGGACGACCATCGCTACTATCATCACAGCCGCATCAACCAGTCGCTGCACCTCTTGAGCGCGACGAGCTTCCTGACCACGTACGCCTTGCTGCTCATCAACCCGACCGTCGCGGCGCTGCTCGGCTGGATCGTAGCCATGACGTCAAGGCAGATCGGCCACTTCTTCTTTGAGCCGAAGACCTACGACGACGTGAACCACGCAACGCACGAACACAAGGAAGACATCAAGGTAGGCTATAATCTCTTCCGCAAGCGTATCCTGCAGTCGGCCTGGGCGCTGACGCCGTTCGTGCTCTACATCAATCCGACGTTCTTCGGGGTTTTCGAAGCCCACACCGGCTTCGACGAGTTCCTCTACAACCTTGCGCTGCTGTGGATCTGGCTGGCCGTTATCGCGCTGGTAGTGCGGACCGTACACCTGTTCTTCATTTACGGCGTGCAGACCGGGCTCGTGTGGGCTACCAAGATCCTGACCGACCCGTTCCACGACTTCAAAATCTATTTCAAGTCGCCGTGGTACCTGATGCGCGGGGAGATGATCGACCCGATGCTCGACGTTCGCGCCGGGATCGAGCCTTCCGAGGATGACGACGAGCCGGCGATGGCCTGACCGCGGGTTCCTTACGCCGTATCGGCCTGCGGTTCCTCGCGAGGGACCGCAGGTTTTTTTTCGACCGCCGGCCGCCGGCTGAAACGTGCCGCGAGCAGCTCCCGGAAGACCTGCCTGCGGATTGACTTGTTGGTCATCTCGCTGCCCGGTGTCCACCAGCCATCCGCCTGCATGGCGCGTGCGGCCACGAGGATCCGCTCGCGGACCACGGCGAAATCCTCGTCGGTGTAGTTGTGGCTGAAGATGAAGCGCCCCGTGCCGACCCAGCTCAGCACGAGGCCCTCTCCCCGCAGGTAGTACTGGAACATCCAGTTGTAGCGGCCGGGTTCGAGGTAGGTCAGCATCCAGATCGAGCTCATGTTGACCACGCGAACGGGCAGCCCCGCAGCTTCCAGAGCGCGGTTCATCTCGTCCGCACGGCCGGCCCAGAGCGCATCGGCGGCGCGTGCTGCCGCGACCTGCGCGGGCTCCATCGCGTAGTTCAGGAACCGGTTCATGGCCGCCATCACGTAGGGGTGCGAGTTGAAGGTGCCGCGCGCGAAGCAGACGTCCGTCGGCCGGTCGTCGCGAAAGCGCTTCATGAGGTCCCGGCGGCCCGCCAGGACACCCACCGGCAGACCGCCGCCCAGCGTCTTGCCGTAGGTCACCATGTCGGCGCCGACGCCGAAGAACTCCTGCGCACCGCCCAGGCCGAGGCGGAAGCCGACAAAGACCTCGTCGAAGATCAGCACGATGTCGCGAGCCGTGCACACCTCCCGCAGCTCGTGCAGCCACGCGGTGTAGGCCTCCCGGTCGAAGTGGCCGCCGCGATCGGAGGCGATGAGCATCGCATCGCTGCTGGCGCCGGAGTTGGGATGGAGTGCCTGCAGCGGATTGACCAGGACGCAGGCAATGTCTTTGCGGCTACCGAGTACGGCGAGCGTCGCCTCGCTCATCTCCTCGAGCGTATAGATGTCGCTGATCGAACGCTGGTTGCCGACACCGGGTTGAACGCCATCCCACCAGCCGTGATACGCCCCGCAGAAGACGACCGTGCGGCGACGCCGCGTGTGGTAGCGCGCGAGCCGGACAGCCTGCATCACTGCTTCCGTGCCCGACATGTGAAAGGACACCTCGTCGAGGCCGGAGATCGACTTTATGCGCTCGACGTTGGCGGCCACCAGCGGGTGATACGGGCCGAGGACCGGCCCGAGCTTGCCGGCGTCGTCGACCGCACGTTCGATGCATTCCTTGTAAAAATCGTAGCCGTACAGGTTTACGCCGTAGGAGCCGGACAGGTCGTACGCCCAGTTCCCATCGGCGTCCCGGACACGAACGCCATCGGTCTCGGTTGCGAAGGCGCTCGACGGCAGGTGCTGCTGCACGATCGACCTGAACTGGAACGGCACGCGGTAGGCACTCGTGAATTGCATATCCGACACGGACG
>JAZBNZ010000320.1:0-15063 GCA_036350895.1 Woeseiaceae bacterium | reverse complement strand
GAGAAAGGGCACGACGTGCTTGACGTTCCACAGGTAGGTCGCCGTCGACTGGCCCTCGATCTCGCGATCCATAGTGTTCTCGAACAGGATAGCGCCGAGGATACGCTCGCCGGTGAAGGCCGGGCTGGTGATGATCCGCGTCCGCATCTCGTGGACGATCGCAAACATCTCGTCGTCGTTGCTCCAGGCGTCTTCAGCGATGCCGTAGAGCCCCAGCGCTTTGGGGGTACTGCCGCCGCTCTGGTCCAGGGCAGCGATGAATCCGGGCTGGGTGCGCATTTTTTCCAGTTGCTTATCGAAGCTCACGTCAATTCCTGATAGTTGAAAACCAGCCCCCGATTCTACACCCAACGGGGCCCCGAGTCCGACCCCGGGGCGGCTGAGGCCGGTCCTGGCGCCGGTGTAAAGATTTGTAACTTTGCAGACACCGCCGAACTTCCCGCTGTGCCCTTTTGCTAACGTTGCGGGCTGAAGGAGATCCACGTGAAAGTAGCAGTATTCGGCGGCACCGGTTTCGTCGGCAGTTATATCGTCGACGCCCTGATCAGCAAAGGCCATGAGCCTGTGCTGCTCGTTCGTGCCGGCAGTGAGGACAAGGTTCGTCAAAAAGGTGAAGTCCGCATCGTCAAGGGCGACCTGGCCAACCTGCGCGCCGTGGAGGAGACCCTCGACGGCGTCGACGCCGTTATCTACAACATCGGCATACTCCGCGAACATCCCCGCAAGGGAATTACGTTCGAGCGTCTGCAGTATCGCGGCGCTGTCCGGGTCATCGAGGCGGCGCGGCGCGCCGGCGTGTCCCGGCTCCTCTTGATGAGCGCCAACGGCGTCCGCGTGCCGGGCACGCCGTACCAGGAGACCAAGTTCCGGGCGGAGGAGTTTGCCCGCCACAGCGGCATGGACGTGACGATCTTCCGGCCATCGGTCATCTTCGGCGATCCCCGCGGCACTTACGAATTCGCGACCCAGCTGCACCGCGAGATGGTCGCGACGCCGCTGCCCGGCGTCGGCTTCCACACTGGCTGGAGCTCGGACAAGGGGCAGATCCACATGTCGCCGGTGCACGTCGAGGACGTCGCGACGGCCTTTGCCGAGGCCCTTGCCGACCCGAAGACGATCGGCAAGACCTACGTGCTGGGCGGCCCGGAGTCGCTGAGCTGGACCGAAATGCTCGAACGCGTTGCGGCGGCGACCGGCCGCAAGAAGCTCGTACTGCCGATGCCTATCAAGCTGATGCGCATCGGTGCGACGCTGCTCGACTGGGTGCCCTTCTTTCCGGTCACGCGTGATCAGCTGACGATGCTCGCGGAGGGTAACGAGGTCGACACCGACGACGTGGAGTTGCTCACGCACCGGTCGCCGGCCCGCTTCGACAGCGAGAGCCTGGCCTACCTGCGCCAGTAACGGGCCTCGCTCAAGGCATGGCGAACGCAGGAAAGCGCCTGCTCGTGGTGCTCGGCAACCAGCTGTTTCCGCTCGAACACGTCGAGGCGGCGAGGCCGGACGTCGTCTTCATGGCAGAGGACGTCGATCTCTGCACCTACGTTCGCCATCACCAGCAGAAAATCGTGCTGTTTCTTGCGGCCATGCGGAGCTACCGCGATGCGCTTCGCGAGGCGGGTTTCGAGGTTCGCTACACCGAACTCGACCCCGGGCAATCGGCAGCGTACGAGGACCGGCTGGGTGAGGCCCTGGACGACACCGGCGCAACGACGCTCGTGCATTTCGAGATCGAGGACAAGGCGATGGAGACGCGCATTCGGGATTTCGCCCGCGCGCTGGAGATCACCCGGGACGAGCGGTCGTCGCCGATGTTCCTGACAAGCCGTGAATCCTTTGCCGAGTTCGCCGCCGGCAGGAAGCAGCTCAGGATGGCCTCGTTCTACCGGGATGAGCGAATCCGGCAAAATCTCCTCCTCGAGGGCGACGACGAGCCACTCGGCGGTCGCTGGAGCCTCGACGAAGAGAACCGCAAGAAACTGCCGAAGCAGGTCGAGCCGCCGGCGATTCGCCCGCCGGATGCAACAGAGCACGTTGCGGACGTGCAGGCGATCGTGGCGGAACATTTCGCGGCGCATCCCGGTAACGCCGGGGACTTCTGGTGGCCGACGACGCGGGAGCAGGCGCTGGCCTGGCTCGACCAGTTCGTCGACGAGCGGCTGGAGCGCTTCGGTCCTTACGAGGACGCGATGACGACGCGCTCGTCGACCGTGTTCCACAGCGCGATCAGCCCGGTGCTCAACATGGGCTTGATCACGCCCGGCGAAGTCGTCGGCAAGGTGATCGCCGCGTTCGAGAGCCGTGACCTGCCGCTCGAGAGCGTGGAGGGTTTCGTGCGCCAGGTGATCGGCTGGCGCGAGTTCATTCGCGGCGTATATCGCGAACGCAGCAGTGATATGGAGTCCTCTAATTTCTTCGATCACCGGCGCGGCATGACCGACAGCTGGTACGAGGGCTGCACGGGGATCGTGCCGCTCGACGACACGATACGAACCGCTACTCGGCTCGGCTGGACGCATCACATCCCGCGGCTTATGGTCGCCGGCAACCTGATGACGCTGTGCGAGATACGGCCCGACCTTGCGCATCGCTGGTTCATGGAGATGTACGTCGATTCGTCGGAGTGGGTCATGGGCCCCAACGTCTACGGCATGGCATTGTTCAGCGATGGCGGGCTGTTCGCGACCAAGCCCTATATCTGTGGTTCGAACTACCTGAAAAAGATGAGTGACTACGGCAGCGGTGACTGGTGCGACGTGGTCGACGGCCTGTACTGGCGATTCATCGACAGGCACCGCGATTTCTTCGCCGGCAATCCCCGGCTCGCACTGATGCCGAAGGCGCTCGACCGGCAGAAGCCGGACAGGCTCGAGCGAATCTATGCGGCGGCAGAGCGCTTTCTCGACGAGCACACGACGGCGGACGCCTGAACGCGGCCGGTCGCGTTACGACCTGAAACAAAGCTACACAGTGCTGAAACCGAAACCCGGCCGCAGCTTGCTATTGTCCCCCCTCGCACGACAAACCCACCTCTGAACGGAGAACCAAATGTCAGCTTTCGCAAGGAAAGTCATCACCACCGCCGTTGCCGGCCTTACGATGGCGTTCGCGTCCATCGCGCTCGCCGACCACCACGGTGGCAGCAAGGAAATGCAGAAGGACATCGTTGACACCGCGGTCAGCGCGGGCAGCTTCAATACGCTCGCGGCAGCACTCGACGCGGCCGGCCTCGTCGACACGCTGAAGAGCGAAGGGCCGTTCACGGTCTTTGCACCGACCGACGCCGCCTTCGCGGCACTGCCTGAAGGTACGGTCGAAAATCTGCTGAAGCCGGAAAACAAGGACCAGCTGGTAGCCGTCCTGACTTACCACGTCGTGCCCGGCAAGGTGCTGGCCGCCGACGTCGTCAAGCTCGACAGCGCAAAGACCGTCAATGGCGAGTCGGTCACGATCACGGCCACCGATGCCGGCGTCAAGGTCGACAATGCCAACGTCGTCAAGACCGACATCATGACGAGCAATGGCGTGATTCACGTCATCGACGCCGTCATCCTGCCGTAAGCACTTCGATTTGCTGGCACAGGGACGTGCCGGCTCTATCACAGATCCCTTCATGCCATTCAACTGGCAAGACGTTCACTCCCGGTACCGCATCGCTGTCTTCGGCAGCTCAGGCGGTATCGGGAGTGCTTTTGTAGAAGCCCTGGCGGCGCGTCCCGGAGTTGCCAGGGTCCTGGCGTATTCGCGAACGGCCGCTGCATCGACACACCCGAAGGTGGATCGCCGCAGCATCGACATTGCGTCGGACGAATCGCTCGAGGCGGCAGCGGCCGCCGTCGAAGATGCTCTCGATATCGTCATTGTCGCTACCGGCACGCTGCACTCGGAGAGCTACGGCCCGGAGCGACGCATCAGCGAAGTCAGCGGCGATGCCATGCTCGAGGTATACCGCATCAACACCGTAGCACCCGCGCTGATCGCGAAGCACTTCCTGCCGCGCCTGGCGCGGGACCGCCGGACGGTATTCGCAGCGCTTTCCGCCCGCGTCGGCAGCATCGCCGACAACCGGCTCGGCGGCTGGACGTCCTATCGTGCGTCGAAGGCCGCGCTCAACATGGTCCTGAAGACCTTCGCGATCGAGCACGGCCGGCGCCGCAAGGAATCGATCGTCGTCGGTCTCCACCCGGGAACGGTCGATACCGGCCTTTCGAAGCCCTTCTCCGGCAACGTGCCGGACGGCAAGCTGTTCACGCCGGTGGAATCCGCGAACTACCTCATCGACGTGATCGACGGCCTCGAGCCGGAAGACTCGGGCGGCTTTTTCGCCTGGGACGGCCAGCGGATCGAATTCTGATGTTCCGCGGTACTATCATTCGGGTGAGCCTGTCGCGCGCTGCCCGGTGTGTCCTGGTCGCTCTGACTGGCCTGCTGCTCGGAGGACATGCCCTGGCCATCGAAGAGCCCGAGTTTACCGTGGTCGAAGAGACCGACGCTTACGAGATCCGGCGTTACGAGCCGTACCTCGTCGCGGAAGTCGATGTCGTGGCGGCTACCGAGAAAAGCGCCGGCGGCGAGGCCTTCCGTATCCTTGCCGGCTACATCTTCGGTGACAACCAGCCGCAGACGAAGATGGCAATGACCGCGCCGGTCGAGATGACCGAGCCGGACGGCGGCGAAAAGATGCAAATGACGGCGCCCGTCGAGTCGTCCGGAAGCGACGGAACCTATACCTACGCGTTCGTGATGGAGCGGAAGTACTCCCTCGATACGCTGCCGCAGCCGACCGACCCGCGCATCCGAATACGCGAGAAACCCGAGCGCCTTGTCGCCGCGCTCAGGTATTCGGGTCGCTGGAGCGAAGACAACTATGAGCGCCATCGTGCCCAACTCGCCGCCGCACTCGCCGCCGACGGTATCGACGCCATCGGTCCTTACACGCTTGCCCGCTACAACAGCCCGTTCGCGCTGCCCTGGTTCCGGCGCAACGAGGTGCTGGTCGAGGTGCGTCCGGACGGCAACTAGGCCGTTGCCGCGCGGGTCCGGCCGCACTGGCGAGGTATGCCGTGAACGCGCCGCGCATTCTGCGCTAGGATAACGAGTCGCCCCGAGTCGAGTCCCGGCATGCAGCGCAAAACGGTCCCGCTATTCCCGTACCTGTTCTTGATGGCCTTCCTGCTGGGTGGCTGCGCCGCCGAACCCGGCATCCGGGCGGATGCCGTGCCCGATTACGAAGGGCTGGTCGAGGTGCGTTCGACGCGCTTCGAGACCGTCCGGGCCCGCCCCGGGGTCGATTTCACGGCCTACGACGCCGTCCACATCCTCGATCCCGAACTCGAGTTCAGGCCCATCGACCGGGCGCAGCAGGAGTTCCCGCTCGACGACGAGCAGAAGTCGCGCTTCCGGGACATGCTCGCGGGCGCCTTCCAGGAGGAATTTGCGGCCAGTGGCCGGGTCGCCGTCGTGAATCACGACGGTCCCGAGGTGGTGACGCTCACCGTTCGCGTCGTCGACATCGCCGTGACTGTCCCGCCCCGGGCCGTGGCGCGCGGCGGGCGCGGCGCGATCGCGCTCGAGGCGACCGGCAACGTTACGCTCATCCTCGAGGTCCGGGATTCCGAGTCGGGCGCGGTGCTGGCGCGCGGCGTCGATACGGCCGGCGTCACGGGCGCCGCCCGAGTGGACGGCACGGACATGATTACGCGCTGGGACGACGTCGACCGCGTCTGCGACCGGTGGGCTCTCGCCGCGCGCGCGGGTCTTGAGGCCCTGCTGGCCGTCGACGCGAGCTGAGGTCGCGGTCGCGCATCCGATGCAGACGATCGGTCTTCTCGGCGGCATGAGCTGGGAAAGCACCGCGCTTTATTACCGGCTGATCAACGAGGAAACGCGGCGTCGGCGGGGCGGCCTGCACTCGGCGCCGATCGCGATGCTCAGCGTCGACTTCCAGCCGATCGAGGCCCTGCAGCACGCCGGTGACTGGGATGCCCTGGGCGACGAACTCGCCGCGGCGGCCTGCCGCGTCGAGGCGGCCGGTGCCGGCTTGCTCGTCCTGTGCACGAATACGATGCACCGGGTCGCGCCGGCGATCGAGGTGGCGATCGACATCCCCTTCCTGCACATCGCCGATGCGACCGCGCGCGCGGTCCAGGCGGCCGGCTACGACCGGGTCGGCCTGCTCGGCACCCGCTTCACGATGGAGCAGGATTTCTACACGGGTCGGCTGGCGGAACACGGCATCGAGGTGCTGGTGCCCGGCGAGGCGGAGCGCGAGTGCGTCCACCGGGTGATCTACGACGAGCTGTGCCGGGGCGATATCCGCGCGGCGTCCCGCGACGCGTATCTCCGGATCATCGAGGGGCTTGCGGCACGCGGTGCGGGCGCCGTCATCGAGGGCTGTACCGAGATCGGCATGCTCGTCCGGCAGGACGATACGGATGTGCCTCTGTTCGATACCACGGCGATACACGCCGTGGCGGCGGTCAGCGAGGCGCTCAAGCCGACTTGCCGTACCAGTCGGGCAGCGACAGGCCCTTCGACTCGAGGTATTCCCGGTTGAACAACCGCGCCTGGTAGCGCAGCCCCGAGTCGCAGAGGATCGTCACGATCGTGTGGCCCGGGCCGAGCTCGCGGGCCAGGCGAATCGCGCCCGCGACGTTGATGCCGCTCGAACCGCCGAGCACGAGCCCTTCCGTTCGGATCATCTCGTAGACCAGCGGTATCGCTTCGCTGTCCGGCACCTGGTAGCTCACGTCGACGGGGGTGTCGGCAAAGTTGGCCGTGATGCGGCTGTTGCCGATGCCCTCGGTGATCGAGCTGCCGACGATGCGAACCTCGCCCTCGGCGAAATAATTGTGCAGGCCGGACCCTTCGGGATCGGAGAGCCCGATCAGGATGTCGGGATTGCGAGCCTTGAGCGCGCGAGCGACGCCGCCGAGCGTCCCGCCGGTGCCGACCGCGCATATGAAGCCGTCGACCTGGCCGTCGGTCTGTTCCCAGATTTCCGGCCCGGTCGTCAGTTCGTGGTAGGCCCGGTTGTCGATGTTTTCGAACTGGTTGGCCCAGAAGCCGCCGAGTTCCCCGGCGAGCCGGCCCGATGTATGGACGAAGTGATTCGGGTCCTTGTAGGGCACCGGGGGGATGAGCCTGAGCTCGGCGCCGAAGGCCCTGAGCGTGTCGATCTTCTCCTTGCTCTGGTTTTCCGGCATCACGATGATCGTGCGATGCCCGAGCGCGCTGCCGACCATCGCGAGGCCGATGCCGGTGTTGCCGGCCGTGCCCTCGACGATCGGGGCGCCGGGCACCAGGGCGCCCGATTGTATTGCGGCGAGCACCATGCCGAGCGCCGCACGGTCCTTGACGGAGCCGCCCGGGTTCATGAACTCGGCCTTGCCGAGGATCTCGCAGCCGGTCGCAGCCGACGCGGCGTTCAGGCGAATCAGCGGCGTCTTGCCGATGTTGTCGATGAGTTGATTGTCCGGCACGTCGCTCGGTCCTGTCCTGAAAAGGCGTGCATGATAGCAGGACGCCGGCCGCATCCCCGCGCGCCGCCTACGGCAACCACAAGGCCGGCTGCTGCCACTGCCGCGGTACCCGCAGTTCTCCAGTGGTGGGGACCGATGTGCCGTTACCGGGCCGCCGGGACTGCCAGGCCCCTTCCCACTCGGGCGGTAGCGGGTACGGCGGCGTGATCCCACGCTCGGCGGCGAAACCGAGACGGCCGTAGTAGGCAGGGTCGCCGAGCACCAGCACCAGGGCCGTATCGCCAGCGCCGAGGCGCTCGAATCCCGCCTCGACAAGCGTGCGGCCGATGCCCCGGCGCTGCTGCGCCGGTGCGACGGCCAGCGGCCCCAGCAGGGCGGCTGCCGCACCGGAACCCGCGACCTCCGAGCGTGTGAAGATGACGTGGCCCGTGACCGTTCCATCGACCGTGGCCACGAGCGACAGCGCCACGTCGACGGCGTCGAGCAGACTTTGTACGAGCGACACGAGGTCCTCGTCGGGAAACGCCGCCTGGTAAAGTCGTTCGATCGCTGCCGTGTCGGCCGGCTCGCTCGGGCGGATGCCGATACCGGCGGGCACACTGCCCTCGATGTCGTTCATGTCGGCGCTCGCTGGCCCGGTTTTTCGGCAAGACTTCGATAGATGCGGACGGTCAGCTCTTCGGCTGCGAGCATGACCACGACGACCACGATGAAGGCGAGCACTCCGTGCAGCGGCCCCGAGAATTCGATGTCGTCGCCGAACGCCAGGTCGATGGCACCGAGCATGACGAACTTCGACCCGAACAGGATCAGCCAGGCGCTGAAGAATCGCAGGAACCGGGCGAAGGCACCCTGTTTCGAATTGAAGAACGCGGCAACGCGATGCTCGAGCGCCAGCGTTGCCTTGAGGAGCACCTGCAGCAGGATTGCCGCCAGGATCGACATCGTGAATGAGTCCACCGTGACCTGGGCCCAGTACTCGTCGAACAGGTTGAGCACGGTCAGGTCGATGAGTACCGCCAGCAGGTAGCGGGTGAACATTCGCTGCGAGTTTGTAGGGACGTCGGTCAGGGCGACGCCGCGGATCTCTTCGGTCATGGCGGGCTCGGGTCTGCAGGCAGAGTGCGCGATCGTGCCAGCATCGTCACCGACGCGCTACCGGTGGGCGGTCCGGTGGCCGCAGAAAAAAGGCGGCGCGGGGCATTCGTCCCCGGCCGCCGAAGCCCTGCATAAGGGTCGTGCTTATTCGTAGCGGAGCGCCAGGACGGGCCGCGACGTCGCGGCGCGGCCGGCCTGCAAGGCAATGGTTACCCACGCGGCGGCCAGCGCCGCGATGGCTGACGCCACGAATACCCAGGCCCACTCGCCGAGCGGTGCCTTGTAGGCGAAGCGCATCAGCCACTGGTTCATGAAATACCAGGCGACGGGCCACGCGATCAGGTTCGCGAGCAGGACGAGCTTCGTGAAGTCCGACGTCAACAGCAGCACGATGTCGGCGACCGATGCGCCCATGACCTTGCGAATACCGATCTCCTTCGTGCGGCGTTCGGTCGTGAACGACGCGAGGCCAAACAGTCCGAGGGTCGCAACGAAGATCGCGAACGCCGAAAACAGGGCAAACATCTGCGCCTGTTTTTGCTCGGCGCGGTAGCGGCCGTCGAAGCTGTCGTCGAGAAACTGCCAGTCGACCGGCTCGTTGGGTACCAGTTTCTGCCAGGTCGCCTCGATGTGACGGATCGCCGCCGACGGGTCTCCGGGTGCGACCTTGATCGATACGTTCCGGCCGTAGTTCGGGTTGGGCTCCGCGTAGATGGTCGCCTTCCGCTCATCGTGCAGCGAGGAGAAGTGGATGTCCGGGATGACGCCGACGATCTCCCGATCGATGAACCGGTCCATCTCCCTCCTCGTTGGCTGCCTGAGGACCTTGCCGACGGCTTCGTCGGGGGTCCAGCCGAAGCGCCTTGCCGCCGACTCGTTGAGGATCGCCCAGCCTTTCGTGACCGGGTTTTCCTCGGTCGGAACTTCTATGTGCATCTCGTTGGGGCGGAACGGCCGCCCCGCCAGGAACTCGACGCCGTAGTGCTCGAACCAGTGTGCGTCGACCTTGATGTCGGACAGGCCCTGCACCGTGTCATTCGTGATCTGCACACCCTCGGGCACGTAACCCGAGCCATCCAGGTTCTGCATGCTCGGTACGCGCGAGGAATAGACGACCGACTCGATATCGGGATGCGCTTCGAGTTCGGCCCTTAACGGTTCGTAGAGCTCCCAGAAATCGCTGAAGAACGGTAAGCCGTGCACGATGTTCCGCTCACGGTCGAAGCCGGGATCCATGGTCCGGGCGTAGTGCATCTGGGCCATGACGACGCCGGTCGCGATCAGGAGCGTGATCGACGTCGCGAACTGGAAGACGACCAGTGCGCGCCGCAACGTTCCCGAGCCACTGCCGGAGGCCGAGCCTTTGAGGACGTCGACCGGATGGAACCGCGAGAGATAGAGCGCCGGGTAGCTGCCTGCCAGTAGTCCGACGATGATCACGCCCGCGAGCAGCGCAGAGAGCGTGAGCGGATCGGCCAGAGAGAATACGAGGGGTCTCTCCAGGAAGGCGCCGAAGGCCGGCAACGTGAGTTCGACGATGGCAACGGCCAGCAGCATTGCGAAGGCGGTCAGGAGCACTGATTCGCCGAGGAATTGCGCGGTCACCTGGCTGCGCATCGCACCGACGACCTTGCGTATGCCAACTTCCTTGGCGCGCTGGGTCGAGCGTGCGGTCGTCAGGTTCATGAAGTTTACGCAGGCGATCAACAGGACCACGAGGGCGACTGCGGAAAACGTGTAGACGACCGCGATGCTGCCGTTGCTGCGCCATTCGCTGTCGCGGTTGGACGTCAGGTGGATGTCGGGGAGTTTTTGCAGACCGAGGGCCGTACCCGATGGCGCCTCTTCGCCGCGGTGCTTGATCAGGAAGTCGTCGAAGCGTGAGCTCAGTCGCTCCGCGTCGTAGCCGGCCGGCAGACGCAGGTAAGTGAAGTAGTTGTTGCTGCCCCAGTTCTCGAGTTCATCGGGTCCCATCATGATCGGGAGTATCTGTATCGAGCCTACGAGTTCGAAGGCCATGTGCGTGTTGTCCGGCAAGTCCCTGAACACGCCCGTCACCGTCAGGTCGGCCTGGCCCATGACATTGATCGACTTGCCCATGGGGTCCTCGCTGCCGAAATAGCGGTCGACCGCGCGTTCCGACAAGACGATGTTCGACGGCGCTGCCAGCGCCGTGGCCGGGTCGCCGCTGGTGAACTCGAGATCGAAGAACTGGAACACGTTGCCGTCGGCAAGCACCATATTGTCCTCGCGGATCATCGAGTCTTCACGGCTCAGGCTCAGTCCAGCCGCCTGCAGGATGCGGGTCATGTCCTCGATCTCGGGGAAGTCTGCGGCGAGCAGCGGGCCGATCGGCGGCGCGACCCGTGCGAGTCGCAGGTCGTTACCGAAAAAGTCACGGGTCACCCTGTAAATCCGGTCGGCGTCCTTCCAGTGCTTGTCGTACGACAGCTCGTAGTTCACGAACACCGTAATGATGATGCAGCAGGCAAGGCCTATTGCGAGGCCGACGATGTTGATCAGGCTGAACAGCGGATTGCCGGCGATATTCCGGATCGCGATCTTGACGTAGTTACGAAACATGGCGTGCCTCGCTCACGGGCGGCATGCTGATGACGTTTTCGGACAGGATTCGGCCGTCCAGCATGTTGACGATGCGGCTCGCGTGGTCGGCGTGCGTCGTGTCGTGCGTCACCATGATGATCGTCGTGCCGTTTTCGTTGAGCGTGTTGAGCAGCGACAGCACTTCCTCGCCGTTCGTCGAGTCGAGGTTGCCGGTGGGCTCGTCAGCGAGTATCAGCGCCGGGTTCGTGACGACCGCGCGGGCCACGGCGACACGCTGCTGCTGGCCGCCCGATAGCTGCTGTGGCCGGTGATCGGCACGATGGGCGATGTTGACCTGCTCGAGCACGGCCTGCACGCGCGCCTCGCGCTCGGCGGTCGGGACCTTCTGGTACAGGAGCGGCAGCTGCACGTTTTCGCGGACCGACAGTTCGTCGATCAGGTTGAAGCTCTGAAATATGAAGCCGATGTTGCTCTTCCGGATACCGGCAAGCTCGCGCTCGGAGCGGCCGGCCACGTCCTGGTCGAGGAATCGGTAGCTGCCCGATGTCGGTGAGTCGAGCATTCCGAGTACGTTCAGGAGCGTCGACTTGCCGCACCCGGACGGCCCCATCACCGCGATAAATTCACCGGCGCTGATTTCGAGATTGACCTTGTTCAGCGCCGTCGTTTCTAGCTCGGCCGCGCGGTATACCTTGGTCAGGTCGTGAAGCTGGATCATTTGTATTCCCCTTTAGGCTATCGATCGATTAGCAGTCGATCGACGGTCATGAAATTCGAGTACGAAGACGTGATGACCTCGTCCCCCGGTATGAGCCCCGCAATCACCTCGATCTGGTTGGGATTGCGACGGCCTAGTTCGACCGTGCGACGGGTCGCTATCGTCCGGTCCGGATTCAGCACGAAGACCCAGGCGCCGCCGGTGTCGTTGAAAAAAGCGCCGTTCGCCAGCAGCGTGGCCTGGTCGGCGGCGTCGCCGAGAACGAGGCGCATCTGCAGCGTCTGGCCCCGCCGGATATCGGGTGGCGCAGCGTCGACGAAGCGCAGGTCCACCTCGAACTGGGCGGCCTCGACCTCGGGATAGACCTTGCTGACCTCGAGTTGGTAAACACGGCCGTCCTTCTCGAGTTCGGCGCGCTGGCCGACGTGCACCCGGTTCAGATAGAACTCGTTGACGAGCGCCACCGTCTTGAAGCGATCCACGTCGTCGATCTGGCCGAGGCGCTCGCCGCGCGCCTTCGACTCGCCGATTTCGGCGTCGAGGGAGGTGAGCTGGCCGTCGCGGGGCGCGCGAACCAGCAGGTTCTCGAGATTCGCGCGGGCGAGGACCAGGTTCTTCTCGAGCTGGTCGACCGAGGCCCGCAGCTGCTGGATCTGGGCGAGACGAATGCGTTCGTCCTGGGCCTGGCTCTCCCGGGTCACGACCCGGCGCTTCCGCCAGTAGTCGAGTTCGTCGACGGCGTCCTGGTATTCCCGTTTCGAGACGAACTGGTTGCCCTCGAGTTCCTCGAAGCGCTCGACGAGCCGCTCGAGGCGGAGGACCTGGTAGTCGATCTCGATGAGGTCGCCCTTCAGCTTCAGTCGATTCTGCTCGATCGCGAGCTCGGTATTGCGAAGATTATTGAGCTGCTCACTGACCTCGGCCTCGCGCGCGATGACGTCGAGCTGCAGCGACGTATTGCTGAGCTCGAGCAGCGGCTCGCCCTCGGTCACGAACGCGCCTTCCTCGACGAACACGGCCTCGACGCGCCCGCCCTCGATGGCATCGAGGAACACGGTTCGCTCGGGCTCGACCGCCGCCCGCAGCGGGATGAAGTCCTCGTAGACACCGGTCTCCACCACCGAGGTCCGGATTCGTTGCCCGTCGAGCGTGTACGAGGTCGAGTGGTCCGTCGCGAGTAGCCAGCCGCCGACCGCGATCACGCCGGCGGCAACGGCACCGCCGACGAGCCAGCGGGGCCGCGGATTCTTCTCGATGCGCCGGTCCATCGTGTCCGTGCTTGCGGAATTCGTGGTCATGTGAATACAGGAGCAAGTGTCGTGCCATGCCAGGCAGGGCGTAAAATCAATGACTTGTCCGACGGGCCGGCCGATACGGGTGTTCGATTTCGAACCTTGGTGATCGATTTCGGACACCCGAACGGCTACAGTGCCCCCATGTCCCGTGCCGCCACCCTGCTGGTCGTCGATGACGACGACGATGTGCTGACCGCCGCCCGCCTGCTCCTGAAGGCGCATTTTTCGCGCGTGCTCACGGCCGCTAATCCCGAGGACATTCCCCGGCTCATGGACGAGCACCGGGTCGACGTGTTCCTGCTCGACATGAATTTCGCGATCGGTCGCAACTCCGGCGAGGAGGGGCTCCGCTGGCTCGGTGAGATACGGCGGCGCGATCCGGACGCGGTCGTGATCCTGATGACCGCGTTCGGCGACCTGAACACGGCCGTGCGCGCCATGCGCGAGGGTGCCGCCGATTTCGTGCTTAAGCCCTGGCAGAATGACAAGCTGCTCGCGACGGTCAACGTCGCTGCCGATTTACGCCAGGCGCGGGCACGGGTGTCGGCCCTCAGCGAGCCACCACCCGCGAGCGACATGGTTGCCGACGCCCCGGCGATGCGTCGGGTGATGTCGGTCGTCGAGCGGGTTGCGCCGACGGATGCGACCGTCCTTGTACGCGGCGAAAACGGTACCGGCAAGGAACTCATCGCGCGGGAACTGCACCGGCGCTCGGCGCGGGCGAGCAAGGGTCTCGTCAGCGTCGATCTCGGCGCAATCGCCGAGACCCTGTTCGAGAGCGAGCTGTTCGGCCACCGCAAGGGTGCATTTACCGGCGCCGACAGCGACCGGGCAGGCCGCTTCCAGGCCGCGAATGGCGGCACGCTGTTCCTGGATGAGATCGGCAACCTGCCGCTCAACCTGCAGACGCGCCTCCTGCGGGTCCTGGAGAGCCGGGAGGTGACTCCTCTCGGCAGTGACGAACCCGTCGAGGTCGACGTTCGCCTGATCGCCGCGACCAACCAGCCGCTCGAAGACATGGTGGCGGCGAACGAGTTCCGCGAGGATTTGCTCTACCGGATCAACACGATAACGATCGAACTGCCGCCGCTTCGGGACCGGCTCGATGACCTGCCTGCGCTCGTCGATCGGTTCGTGGCAAGCGCCTGTCGAAAATACCGGATGGAGCCGAAGGCACTGACCCCGGACGCGCTCGAGCGCCTTGCCGCCTACCCCTGGCCGGGCAACGTCCGCGAGCTTTCCCACACGATCGAACGCGCAGTGATCCTGACCGATGCCGAGCAACTCGGGGCCGAGGATTTCGATCTGAAACGAGTCCGCTCCGAGCCGGCATCGGAGTCGCTCAACCTCGAGGACAACGAGCGACGTCTCGTGACCACCGCGCTCGGCCGACACGCCGGAAACATCTCCCGCGCGGCCGAAGAACTCGGTATCACCCGGGCAGCGCTGTACCGGCGCATCGAGAAATTCGACCTGTGAAGCAGCAGTTCCGGCGACGGTTTCGACGCAACATTGTGCTGCAGGTCCTGCTGATCGCGTTGACGATCGCGTTGACGATGGCCGCCCTCTTCGAAACCGATTTCCTGGCGGTGCCGCTCATCCTGGCCGTGGTGGTCCTGATCCAGGTGCTGGTCCTGATTCATTCGGTCCACGCCCACGTCGATAACCTCGAGGATTTTTTCGCCGCGATCAATTACGAAGACTTCACCCGGCGGTTTGTGGAAGACGACGTCGATGCCGAACTCAAGGACGCGTTCAACCGGATTCTCGAACGCTTCCAGGATGCCCGCGCCGAGCGTGACCTCAAGGCGGGCTACCTGGATACCGTCGTCCGTCACGTGCCCGTCCCCTTCATCGCTGCGAAAAGTGACGGCACGGTTTCGCTGGTCAACAACCCGGCACGGCG
>JAZBNZ010000319.1:0-3675 GCA_036350895.1 Woeseiaceae bacterium | reverse complement strand
GGCGTTCAGCCCTTCGTCGGAGACCACGTGAATCTCCGGCCTGAAATAGAAAGAGGTATGCGGGTTGATCAGCAGCATCGCGTTGCCGCTCGCGGTCAGTTCGCCCGAAATCGCGAAGCCGTTGGAGCCGCGCGGTTCTGCGGTGTCGGCGGCTGCCGCCGTCGTAGCGAGTCGATCGCGCGGTTCCTCGCCGCCATAGAACGCCTGGATGCCCTCGAGCGGGATCTGCTCGATGTCGCCGCCGATGGAGCCCTCGAAGAAATACATCGGCATCCACGGCTCGAAGCGATCGAGTAGCGCGGGCTCGACGTCCGGGTGTGTCATCAGGTACCAGTTGAGACCGTCGGCGAAGGAGTCACAAAGTGCCCTGAGCCAGTCCGGTGCCGAGTCGTAGGCCGCGCGAGCCTCGGCCTCCGTCATGTAGAGGCGTGCCCGGAGATCGCTGAACAGGGCGCTTTCGCCCTCGACTTCCGCGAGCCGACCGATCGCCCAGACGTAATTGCGTTCGACCCGCGGGAAGTCGTCCTCGGCCTCTGCATACAGCATGCCGAAGACCGCGTCGGCATCGGTCGGGGCGTAAATGTGGGGAACGCCGAAATCGTCGCGGATGATCGTGACGCGTTCCGCGCGGGCCGCAAGGCGTGCGTATTCCGAATCGACGGGCGCCTCGCCGCCGCTGCAGGCAACGAGAACGACAGCCAGTGACAGGAAGCTCGACAGTTTTTTCATGGATCGGGTCCGTGTTGCGGAGATTGGCAAATCAGGCGACGAGATCGAAGAACCCAGACCGTCTCGCGCCGTTCGGACAGTTCGTGATCGGCGGGACGAGGCGGGCTCGCACGCCGGCCTGCGGCTGGCCGGGTCCGGAGGCCCGGTCTTTCTTCGGAGTCGGCATCGTTTTTGGTCATGGTAGCACCGTCTGGCCTCGGCCCGGGCCGAATCCGGCGACGATGCGTTCCCGAAATGCTGGCGTCCCGGGTCCTGGCCGTGACCGTTCCGTGGCTCGAATCGGCTCGTGTTAGCATCGCGGGCGAGGGCATGTCGAGAACGGTCGTATCCCCTTTGGCCGGCCCGGCCGGGAGCCGAGGAACAGCATTGAGCAACGCGCAATTCATCGATCTCGCCGGCGTCGACGAACTGCCCGCGAAGGGCTTTATCGTCCGGGAGCACGGCGACTTGCAGGTCTTGATCGCACGGTTCGAGGGTGAGGTCTTCGCGGTCGAGAACCTGTGCTCGCATGCCTTCGCCCGGTTCGACGACGGCCGCCTGCGGGGTGAGCGACTGAAGTGCCCGCTGCACGGTGCCTGTTTCGATATTCGCAGCGGTGCGGCGCTGGGCAGGCCCGCGACTGCGCCGATTCGCTCGTTCCCGGTCGAGGTCGAGGCGGGGCGGATACTCGTCGACCTGGGCGGCGTCCCGGCTGCCTGACGGCGTCAGCGCCGGCCCCATGTGGCTATGGGGGGCCAGAGGCTTCCGCAGTGATGGCGGCCCTATCCGGCGGATCGGCAGAGCCGGCGCGGTCAATTGCGCGGTCAGGGGCGTGTCGCTATATTGGCGTGCTTGCGGCGCACCTGCCCCCGACCCGGGCCGCACGCGTCAAGCCATCCGAGTTGTGCCGGCCGCGCCGGCTTCACTGTGAAGAACACACGAACATGACAGAAAGTACGGCGCGGAAAGGCCCGCTTACCGATATCCGAATGATCGAAATGGGCCAGCTGATCGCCGGCCCGTTCTGTGGCCAGTTGTTCGCCGACATGGGCGCCGACGTCATCAAGGTCGAGCCGCCCGGTACCGGCGACCCGATGCGGGAGTGGGGTCGCGGCGACTACCCGCTGTGGTGGCGGGTCTGTGCCCGGAACAAACGCGTGGTGACTGCCAACCTGCGCGAACCGGAGGGGCAGGACCTGGTGCGTCGGCTGATTGCCGAGGCAGACGTCGTGCTCGAAAATTTCCGCCCCGGAACCCTGGAGCGCTGGGGGCTCGGCTACGAGGAGCTCAGCAGGGACAAGCCCGGCCTGATCATGGTCCGCGTGTCCGGCTACGGTCAGACGGGACCGTACTCGAAGCGCGCCGGGTATGCCGCCATCGGCGAAGCCATGGGCGGCATGCGTTACCTGTGCGGCGAACCCGATCGCCAGCCGAGCCGCACCGGCCTGTCCATCGGCGATACGCTGGCGGCGAGCTACGCCTGCATGGGAGCCCTGGCCGCGATCCATCACCGGGACAGGACCGGTGAGGGGCAGGTCGTCGATGCGTCCATTTACGAGTCGGTGCTCAACGTGATGGAGGCGACGATCCCCGAATACACCGTCAGCAACCATATCCGCGAACGCTCCGGGGCGACCTTGCCGGGCGTCGCTCCGTCGAACATCTACGACTGCAAGGACGGCATCTTCCTGATCGCGGCGAACCAGGACACCGTGTTCAGGCGGCTGACCGAGGCGATGGGGCGGCCGGAACTCGCCGGCGACGAGCGGTTCAGCTCGCACACCGCGCGCGGCGCCAACATGCAGGCGCTCGACGAGATCATCAACGCGTGGACGAAGACCAAAACGATGGACGAGATCGACACCTTGATGCAGGAGGCGGGCGTACCGGCGGGACGGATTTATCGTGCGCCCGAGATGCTCGAGGATCCGCACTTCAAGGCTCGCGAAGCCATCGTCGACACGCCGACCGATGACTGGCCGGACCTCAAGATGCAGAACATTTTCCCGAAGATGTCGAAAACGCAGGGCGAGATCCGCTGGACCGGCAACACGACGCTCGGTGCGCACAACGAAGAAGTCTACAAGGGAATACTGGGATTGAGCGACGAAGAGCTGAAAGATCTCGAGAGCAGGTCGATCATCTGACCGTCGCCCGGACGGACCCGGGCCCCCGGAGGGTCCCGGATCACTGCAAGCATTAGTTTAGGAGACCATTGATGACCTATCGTCTCGGAGTCGACGTCGGCGGTACGTTCACCGACCTGTTGCTGGTTGACGAAACCAGCGGCGAGACATTCATGGCCAAGGTGCCCTCGACCCCGGAGGACTCGTCGGTCGGCGTGCTCAACGGCATCGAACGCATCTGCGAGCAGTCCGGTATCGACCCGACAGCTGTCAGGAAAGTCATGCACGGCACCACGGTGGCAACCAACGCCGTGCTGACCCGCAAGGGCGCGAAGGTGGGCCTGGTCACGACCCGCGGCTACCGCCAGGTCCTGCAGGTCGCCCGCTCGTTCTGTCCCGGCGGCCTGGGCGGCTGGGTCAGCTACGTCAAGGCGCCGCTGATGGCGCCGCTCGAGCTGACGATCGAGGCCGATGAGCGCCTCGACGCGTCTGGCAAGGTCATCAAGCCGCTGGACGAGAAACAGCTCGAAGCGGATTTGAAGGCGCTCAGGGACAAGGGTGAAGTGGAGGCGCTGACGATCTGTCTCCTGAACTCCTACGTGAACGGCGTGCACGAAGCTAAAGCGCGCGATATCGCCGAGAAGGTCTTCGGCGATATCCCGATCTCGATTTCGAGCGAGGTCGTCCCCGAGATGCAGGAATACGAACGCACCGAGACGACCGTCGTGAACTCCTACGTCCGGCCGCAGGTGTCCCGCTACGTCGCGAACCTGCAGTCTTCGCTCGAGGAACGCCTGCGGGACGACGTCGCGCTTGCGATCCTGCGCTCGGACGGCGGTCT
>JAZBNZ010000318.1:0-2988 GCA_036350895.1 Woeseiaceae bacterium | reverse complement strand
GGAATGGCTAGACTCTGGCAATAGAGTCGATTTATGTGAACCCTGCACCGGATTTGCGTTCGGAGTGTAGCAATACTGCAGGTCGCGCAGGCGGACCTGTTTCGCACTATGTTATGTGAGGCCGGCGGCGCGAAAGTGGCGATTTGTCGCCGAAAACGGACGGTTCTGGTTCTGTTTCGGTTCAGGCGGGGCCGCTACACTGGTCACAGCACGTCGGGCAGGGTCCGATTTCTTTTGGGTTGAACGTCGGCGGTCACTCCGCCTTTGGGCAGGCGTCAAAATAGAGGAGCGCGTCGTGAGCGACTCGATTTCGATCAAATCGATCACGAAACTCGTCGGTTTCGTGATTGCGGGACTCGGCCTTGCCGCCTGTGGTGGCGGAGGCGGGGGCGACGATACGTCGGCCCCGACGTCGCCACCGCCGCCGGTTGCTTCACCGCCGCCCCCGGCGTCACCGCCGCCCCCGCCGCCACCGGTCTCGGATCCAGGCACCGTGACCGTGTCGGGCACCCTGCAGTACGAATTCGTGCCTCCGAACGCCAACTGCCAGGGCCTGGATTTCGCGTCGACCTTCGTGCGACCCATTCGCGGCGCGACCGTACAGCTCGTCGATCCCGGCGACGGCACAGTCATCGCGAGCACCGCGGCCGATGAGTCCGGCGCCTACACGTTCGTCAACATCCCGGAAGACACGCAGGTATCGCTGCAGGTCCGCGCCGAGCTCAAGGAGGGCATCGGCAGCAGCGACTGGGACGTCGAGGTGCGCGACAACTTCGTCGAGGGCGGCAGCGATGACGACGACCCGACTAATCCCCCGTTCCGTGACGGACCGCTGTACGTGCTCGACGGCGGGAGCTTCGATACCGGCACCGGCACGCTCACGCGCAACCTGCTCGCCGAGTCGGGCTGGAATTCGAGCACGGGCAGCTACACTGCGCCGCGCGCCGCCGCACCGTTCGCTGTCCTCGACGCGATCTACTCCGGCATGCGCTACATCGTCGATGTCGATCCGGGTGTGGACTTCGATCCGCTGACGGCCTACTGGAGCGTCAACAACAAGCTGATTACCTCGGGCACGCTCGACGTTTCGGCCGGCGAGCTGACCGCGTCGTTCTACCGCAGCGGCGATGCGAGCGAGCTGTTCCTGACCGGCGACGCGGCGACCGACACCGAGGAATACGACGACCACGTCGTCGTCCACGAGTGGGGCCACTACTTCGAAGACGTGCTGGCGCGCACGGACTCGATCGGGGGCCCGCACGCGGTGGGCGACCGGCTCGATGCGCGGCTCGCGTTCGGCGAAGGCTGGGCCACCGCCTACGCCGGCATGGCGCTCGACAATCCTGTCTACTGCGACACGGGTCCCGCGGGGGCCGGCACGGGCTTCGGCATCGGGGCGGAGACCGGCAGCTACGACGCGCGCGGCTGGTACGACGAAATCTCCGTCGTGCGTTTTCTCTATGACATGTTCGACACCGGCACCGACGGCGGCACCGATAACGTCTCGATCGGCTTCGCACCGATCTACAACATCATGGTGGGCGCGCAGGCGAACACCCAGGCGTTCACGACGATCTTCAGCTTCGCGAGCGCGCTGCGCTCGTCGCTCGGTGACGCCGCCGATCGGCAGGGCCTCGACGACCAGCTTATTCGTGAGGACATGACGCCGGGCTTCAACCTGTGGGGCGAGGGCGAGCTGAACGATGCGAACGGTGGGCAGGACGTCTTCCCGCTGTACACGGACGTGGCCACCGACGGCACGCCGACCAACATCTGCATGAACAACGGCTTCGACCAGTTCAACGGCCAGCCGGAATACACCGGTAACAAGCTCGCGGAGCGCCGCTACCTTCGCTTTACGGTGCCGACGTCGTCGCGCTACGACGTCACCGTCACGACGACGACCGACATCGGCATCGTCGACGACCCGGACGATCCGCGCGACCAGAGCGACCCGGACATCTTCATCTTCAACCGCGGTAACCTGGTCGGCTTCGGCAACAGCGGGGTGGCCAACCGCGAGTCGTTCACGACCCAGCTGGTCCTCAACCCCGGCATCCACGTCGCCGACCTGCACGAGTTCCGCTACCGCGACGACGAGTCGGTCGCCGGCTTCCCCGACCGGGTCTGCTTCGACGTAACGATTGCGCCGAACTAGGCGGACCACGACAATGGACAGCACGATGATGCAAGCACCTCTTCGAATCCTGGTTCCCGCACTGGCCGCGCTGCTGGTCGCCTGCGGAAGCGACGACAACGCCGTTTCCGTGGCGACGCTCTCCGCCGACGAGAAGGCGCGCATAGCGAGCGACATGCCGGTCAGCCCCGGCGGACCGGTCACGATCAGCCACAAGCTCGTCGGCACGCCGGTGGTCGGGCAGCCGCTGCTGATCGATCTGAGCCTCGAGTCTCGCGGCAGCTCTCGGCCGATGGTGGTCGACTACCGCATCAACGACGCGACCGCGCTCGCATTCCCCGAGCAGCAGCTCTCACGTGCCACGATTCTGCCCGACAGCGGTTCCGCGGTGTCGACGCAGCAGGTTACGGTGATCCCCCAGCGCGAAGGGCGCCTTTACCTCAACGTATCCGTGTCGGTCGAATCGGAGATGGGCACGTCCTCGACGGTCATGGCGATCCCGATCCAGGTGGGCGAAGGCCCCCGCTCGTTCGAGCAGAACGGCACCCTGACGACGGATGCCGACGGCAACCCGATCCGGACGCTGCCGGCACGGTCGAACTGATTTCGGCAGCTGCCCAACACTATTTGGCGTGTTTTGACCCCGGCGACAACGGGGGCATCCTCATGATCACCGCAGTCGCGCCTTGAAGAGGCGCTCCTACAGTCCACGAATCCGGGATTGTCGAACGTTTCTGCTGTAGGAGCGGCTCTTCAAGCCGCGACCGCCGCCGACGCCACATCTCGTGCCGGCGCAACCGCATTCCGCCGCGTGTTTTGAACCTGGCGACAACGGGGGCATCCGCATGATC
>JAZBNZ010000317.1:0-2073 GCA_036350895.1 Woeseiaceae bacterium | reverse complement strand
TGGCATAGACGAACGGCTTGAACAGCTCCAGGGCCATCTTCTTCGGCAGGCCGCACTGGTGCAGCTTGAGCTCGGGACCGACGACGATGACCGAGCGGCCCGAGTAGTCGACGCGCTTGCCGAGCAGGTTCTGCCGGAACCGGCCCTGCTTGCCCTTGAGCATGTCGGACATCGACTTCAGCGGACGCTTGTTGGCGCCGGTGATGACTCGGCCGCGGCGGCCGTTGTCGAACAGCGCGTCGACCGATTCCTGCAGCATCCGCTTCTCGTTGCGGACGATGATGTCGGGGGCGCGGAGCTCGATCAGCCGCTTCAGGCGGTTGTTGCGGTTGATCACGCGGCGATAGAGGTCGTTGAGGTCCGACGTCGCGAAGCGGCCGCCGTCGAGCGGCACCAGCGGGCGGAGCTCCGGCGGGATGACCGGAACCACCTCGAGCACCATCCATTCAGGCTTGTTGCCCGACTCGAGGAAGGTCTCGACCAGCTTGAGCCGCTTGACGAGCTTCTTGCGCTTGGCCTCCGACGTCGTCTCGACCAGATCGGCGCGCATCTGCTCGCGCTCGCGCGGCAGGTCGAGCGACTTCAGCATGTCGCGCACGGCCTCGGCCCCGATGCCGACCTGGAAGTCGTCGCCGAACTCGTCGCGGTAGCGCATCACCTGCTCCTCGTTGAGGAGCTCATGCTGCTTCAGCGGCGTGAGGCCGGGCTCGATCACCACCCAGTTCTCGAAATAGAGCACGCGCTCGAGATCCCTGAGCGTCATGTCGAGCAGGATGCCGATCCGCGTCGGCACCGACTTCATGAACCAGATGTGGGCCACCGGGGCGGCGAGCTCGATGTGGCCCATCCGCTCGCGGCGGACCTTCGACTGGATGACCTCGACACCGCACTTCTCGCAGACGATGCCCTTGTACTTCATCCGCTTGTACTTGCCGCACAAGCATTCGTAGTCCTTGATCGGCCCGAAGATCTTGGCGCAGAACAAGCCGTCACGCTCCGGCTTGAAGGTGCGATAGTTGATCGTCTCGGGCTTCCGGACCTCGCCGTACGACCACTCGCGGATCTGGTCCGGGCTCGCGATCGAGATCTGGATTTGATCGAACTTCTGACCGGTCGCGGGCTGGCCGAAGAGGTAAAGCAAATCGTTCATGGGAACCTGCTCTCTAGCGCCGCTTCAAAGGAGGCGCCGGACGGTCGGGGCGGGACCGTCCGGGCCTTGGATGGGATCGACGGCGGGAATGCTCAATCCTCGCCCAGCGTTTCCTGCTGCAGCTCGACGTTGAGGCCGAGGGCCTGCAGCTCCTTGACGAGCACGTTGAAGCTCTCGGGGATGCCGGCCTCGAAGGTATCCTCGCCGCGGACGATGGCCTCGTAGATCTTGGTGCGGCCGGAGACGTCGTCGGACTTCACCGTCAGCATCTCCTGCAGGCTGTAGGAGGCGCCGTAGGCCTGCAGGGCCCAGCACTCCATCTCACCGAACCGCTGGCCGCCGAACTGCGCCTTGCCGCCCAGCGGCTGCTGGGTGACGAGGCTGTAGGGGCCGACCGAGCGGGCGTGGATCTTGTCGTCCACGAGATGGCCGAGCTTGAGCATGTAGATGTAGCCCACGGTGACCGCGCGGTCGAAGGGCTCGCCCGTTCGCCCGTCGATCAGCGTCGACTGGCCCGACGCGTGGCAGCCCGCTGCCTCCAGGAGCTCGACGATGTCGGGCTCGTGGGCGCCATCGAACACCGGCGTGGCCATCGGCACGCCATGGCTGAGGTTGCGACCGAGCTCGCCGAACTCGCGGTCGTCGTAGCGCGCCACCTCCTCGCGGATCTCCGGCCCGTAGATCGTCTCGTACTTGGCCAGCAGGGCCTCCCGGACGTCCGGCTCGTCGAGCCGGTCGACCAGCTGACCGAGCTGACGGCCGAGATTGGCGCAGGCCCAGCCTAGATGGGTCTCGAGGATCTGGCCGACGTTCATCCGCGACGGCACGCCCAATGGATTGAGCACGATGTCGACCGGCGTGCCGTCCTCGAGATAGGGCATGTCCTCGAGCCTGGCGATGCGCGAGATCACGCCCTTGTTGCC
>JAZBNZ010000316.1:0-6505 GCA_036350895.1 Woeseiaceae bacterium | reverse complement strand
TCGAGGTGGACTGCAACATCCACCGTTTCGGTGCCGTCCTTTCCGAGCAGGTCGCGAGTGGCTGGGGCTACAGCTATTACGTGATAGACCGCATCGACGGCCCGTTGAGCACGATGATGGCCTGCCCCGAAGAAACCCGCGAGCGCCGCTTCGTTTCGGCGCCGCTGGGCGATTCGCTCGTTCCCTATAACAGCCGCTTGCCGCTGGTGGTGTACGTGCCCGACGGCTTCGACGTTCGCTACCGCGTCTGGTCCGCCGGGGCAGCAACGCAGAGCGCAAGCCCCGAGTAATCGCGACGGCGCCGCCGCATCAGCGATTCTCCGTCAGGAACTTGCCCAGCAGTTCGAATTCCTCCACGCGGCGGGATCCCTTGCGCCAGGCGAGGCCGATCGTCCGGTAGCTGGAGGCCTCGAGCGGCTTGAGCTTGACGCGCGTGTTCTTGAGCAGCGCGGAGTCCTTGGCCATCTCCGGCAGGAAGGAGATGCCGAGGTCGGCGTCGATCATTTCGACCAGCGTGAGCAGGCTCGACGCTGCGAAGCTGCGGACCTTCTGGGTATTCCGGATCTTGCAGGCCGCAAGGGCGTGGTCGCGCAGGCAGTGGCCGTCTTCGAGCAGCAGGATGCTGTCGGCGTCGAGGCGACTGAACCGGTAGTGCTCCGGGTCGACCCGGTCGGTGCCTTCCCGATAGGCAAGGCAGAAGCGATCCTTGAACAGCGATAGCTCCTCGGCGCCCCGCATCGAATAGGGCAGGGCCAGGAGAATGACGTCGATCTCGCCATCCATCATGCGCTCGACGATTCGCTGCGTCTGGCCTTCGACGAGAAACAGCTTGAGTTCGGGGTAGGCCTTGCGCAGCCGCGGCAGGACCTTCGGCAGGACGAAGGGCGCAATCGTCGGTATGACGCCGAGCCTGAGTTCGCCGGTCAGCGGCTGCTGCTGGCCGCCGGCCATCTCGACCAGCGCCTGGATGTCCTGCAGGCAGAGTCTCGCCTGTACTGCGATCTGCTGCCCCAGCGCGGTGATGGTGACGTTGCGGTTGGTCCGGTCGACGAGCTGGGCATCGAGAAGGTTCTCGAATTCCTGGATCGCGTTGCTGAAAGCCGACTGGGAGACGAACGACGCTTCCGCCGCGCGGCCGAAGTGACCTATCTCGGCCAGCGCCACGAAATACCGGAGCTGCTTGGTGGAAGGGAGCCTGACGTTTTGCATCTATAAAACCGAACGTAGTGATTGAAATAAACCATTTTATAAAAAGTCTACACTGCCGTATTGTAAGCCTCAAGTTCACGAGGGCGCGTACAGGCTCCAGGCTTTTCAGGCGCCGGCGCGTACCGAATTCACAGACCTTCAGGAGGTCCAGTATGTTCAACAATATCGAAGGCAAGCGCGTCCCGAACGTCACGTTCAAGACGCGTCGCGACCACGAGTGGGTCGATCTCAGCACCGACGACGTTTTCGCCGGCAAGTCCGTCGTCATCTTCTCGCTGCCCGGCGCGTTCACGCCGACGTGCTCGTCGGCCCATGTGCCGCGCTATAACCAGCTCGTGCCGCTGTTCCGCGAGCACGGTATCGACGACGTGATCTGCGTCTCGGTCAACGACGCGTTCGTCATGGACGAGTGGAAGCGTGCCCAGAACGCTGATCGCGTTACCTTCCTTCCGGACGGCAACGGTGAGTTCACCGAAGGCATGGGCCTGCTGGTCGGCAAGGAAGACCTGGGCTTCGGCAAGCGCTCCTGGCGCTACTCGATGCTCGTCCGCGACGGCGTCGTCGAGAAGATGTTCATCGAGCCGGACGAGCCGGGCGACCCGTTCCACGTCTCGGACGCGGACACGATGCTCAAGTACCTCGATCCGGAAGCGAAGTCGCCGTTCGACGTGGCCGTCTTCTCGCGTCCTGGCTGCCCGTTCTGCGCGAAGGCCAAGGGCCTGCTGAACGACGCCGGCATCGAGTTCGAGGAACTCGTCCTGAACCGCGATTACACGGACCGCACGCTGCGCGCTGTCTCCGAAGAGCTCAGCTTCCCGCAGGTCTACATCGACGGCCAGCGCATCGGTGGCGCCGACGACCTCGAAGCCTGGCTCGACTCCAACGGCATCATCGAGCGCCAGAGCGCGGCCTGAGCCCGGCGCAAAGAACCCGGCCGGTTAAGTCTCCCCCCTGAGCCGGCCACGGGCCTCTGCCCGACCCCCTGAGGCGCTGCGCAAGCAGCGCCTTTTTTGTGCGCGAGTGCCCGCCGCCGTACAGGTCCGATTATGGCTAGTTCGCTGCGGTGAGCCGCGTATACTGGCCGCATGCATGCCGAAACCCGATTCGAACGCGCCCGCCAGGCCAGGGACCCACGCTTCGACGGTCGCTTTTTCGTCGCGGTCAGGACCACCGGCATCTACTGCCGTCCGGTCTGTCCGGCTGTCACCGCGCGTCGCGAAAACGTCCAGATCTTCCTGAGCGCGGCGGCAGCCGGCGAGGCCGGTTACCGGCCCTGTCTGCGCTGCCGCCCGGAGTGCGCACCGGGCAGCCCGGCCTGGCTCGGGACCTCGACGACCGTCCGACGGGGCCTGCGGCTGATCGCCGAGGGCGCGCTCGAGACGGACAACGTGGACGCACTCGCCGAGCGTCTCGGCGTTACCGCCCGGCATCTGCGCCGGTTGTTCGCAGATCATGTCGGCGCCAGTCCGCAGGCGGTGGCGCACACCCAGCGTTTGCATTTCGCCAAGAGTCTCATTGACCAGACGACCATGCCGATGGCCGATATCGCCGTGGCGTCGGGTTTCGGCAGTACGCGGCGCTTCAACGACGCGATCCGCCGGGCCTGGCAGCGAACGCCGACCCAGCTCCGCCGCCTCGAGCGTCCCGGCAGATTCGGCGACGGGCTGGTTCTGCGGCTCCCGTATTACGAACCCTACGATTGGAAGGCGATGCTCGATTTCTTCGGGACCCGGGCCATCCCGTGTATCGAGCAGGTCG
Organism: Woeseiaceae bacterium; assembly: GCA_036350895.1. Taxonomy (GTDB): domain Bacteria; phylum Pseudomonadota; class Gammaproteobacteria; order Steroidobacterales; family Woeseiaceae; genus UBA1847. The sequence goes on along the minus strand of JAZBNZ010000316.1, from coordinate 3,538 downwards.
AGACCGACGCCTACCGCCGCGTCGTGCGCGGCCCCGACGGCCCCGCGCTCGTGACGGTGCGTGATGCCGGTGGCTCGCTGCAGGCAACCGTCGCCGGCGTCGCCGCGCGCAACCTGCATGCCTTCGTCACGCGCCTGAAGGACGCGTTCGACACGGATGCGCCGATCGCCGACATCTCGGCCGTGTTGTCGAAAGACGCCCTGCTGGCAAAGCTTCTCCGCGAGCACCCCGGGATTCGAGTCCCGGGCAGTTTCGACCGCTTCGAAAGCATCGTACGGGCCATCCTCGGGCAGCAGGTGTCGGTACGGGCCGCAACGACGCTGGCGACGCGGATCGCCGAGCGCTACGGAGAGCCCGTATCGGCCGACCTCGCCGGGGAGGGCGGACCCACCCGGCTGTTCCCTCTGCCGACCCGGCTCGCCGGGGCGCGCCTGGAAGCTCTCGGCATCACGTCCGGGCGCGCCGCGACGATTCGGCGTGTGGCGACGGACATTATCGAGCAGCGACTGGAGATCGGGCCGGCGGCCGACGGCGATGACTTCGAGAAAGCGTTTACGGACATCAAAGGCATCGGGCCGTGGACCGCCCGGTATACGCTGCTGCGCGCGATGAAGGATCCGGACGCGTTCCCGGCGACAGACCTGGGCCTGGTCAAGGCGCTGGGCGCCGGCGACACCTCGGCCAGGAGGCAGATCGAACAACGTGCCAGGGCCTGGCGGCCGTGGCGAGCCTATGCCGCGATGCTGCTGTGGAAGCACGCCGCGGCTGGAGGATGAGCATGCACTACTGTTACGTACCGTCGCCCGTGGGTGACCTGTTACTGGCCGGCGACTCGGACGGACTTCATGTCATCGGCTTCCCGGAGGGCAAGATGCGCCGCGATCCCGAGCCCGACTGGATCTTCAACGAGCAGCCGTTCGCGGCGGCGCGAGGGCAGCTCCGGGAGTACTTCGCCGGCGAGCGCCGCGAGTTCGATCTGCCGCTCTGCCTCCGCGGGACCGAATTCCAGGTCAGCGTGCTGGAGGAATTGCTCAGGATTCCCTATGGCGAGACCGCGTCCTACGCCGATATCGCGCGCCGGATCGGCCGCCCCCGGGCGGTACGAGCCGTCGGCGCGGCGAACGGCAGGAACCCGCTGCCGATCCTCGTGCCCTGTCATCGCGTCATCGGCAGCCACGGCGAGCTGACGGGATTCGGCGGCGGCCTCGATACGAAGGCCGCCCTGTTACGGCTGGAGGCCGAGCACAGCCAGTTTCCGTCGGTCATACCGGGCCGTGCAGAAACCTCGGCGCCAGCAGAATAGCAACCGCGGAAACGACGACGATGGCGGCGAGATTGAGCGCGACGCCGGCACGCGCCATCTTCGGTATCGTCAGCATCCCCGAACCGAAAACGATGGCGTTGGGCGGCGTTGCCACCGGCAGCATGAAGGCGCAACTCGCGGCCAGCGTCACCGGAACGGTCAGCATGATCGGATCGTAGCCGGCCTCGATCGCAATCGCGCCGACGACCGGCAGAAAGGTGGCCGTGGTCGCGACGTTGCTCGTAAGCTCGGTAAGGAAAATGATCATCGTGGCCACGATGACGACGATCGCGACGAGCGGCAGCGTGCCGATCGCCTGCAGGCTCGTGCCGAGCCATTCCGCGAGCCCGGTGCGCTGGACGGCGCCCGCGAGGCTCAGGCCGCCACCAAACAGGATCAGTACGCTCCACGGCAGTTTCTCGGCGTACTCCCAGCGCAGGAGCAGCGGATCCTTGCTGTCCCCACTCGGCATCAGGAACAGGACGATCGCGCCGCCCATGGCAATCATCGAGTCGTCGAGCATGCCGAGCCCGGGCAGCGTGGTCAGCACCGGCCGCGAGACCCATAGCGCGGCCATCACGGTGAACACGATTGCGACGCGGCGTTCCGGCGTGCTTAGGTCGCCCATCTCGAGGCGCATCCTTTCGAGCTGGTCCTGACCTTCGCCGGACGTCGAGAAATTCACGTTGAAGACGAGGCGGGTGAGGCACAGCCACGCCAGCGGCAGCATGCACGCCGAGAGCGGGACGCCGACGAGCATCCAGCGGGCGAAGTCGATCTCGGTGCCGTAGTTCTCCTGCAGGAAGCCGGCGAGCATGGCGTTCGGTGCCGTACCGACGAGCGTCGAGATGCCGCCGATCGTCGCGCCGTACGCAACGCCGAGCAGGAGCGAGTGCCGGAAGTCGGACTGCTGCTTATCGGACAGCTCGGGATGCGAGTTGATGATGATCGTAATGATCGATGCCGAGATCGGCAGCAGCATCATGGTCGTGGACGTGTTCATCACCCACATCGATATCAGGGCGCTCGCCAGCATGAAGCCGCCGACGAGGGAACGTCCGTGGGCGCCGGCGAGCCTGAGCACGTTGAGCGCGATCCGGCGATGCAGGTCCCAGCGCTGCATTGCGAAGGCGACGATGAAGCCGCCGAGGAACAGGTAGATCACCTTGTTCGAGTAGGGTGCGACCGCGTCCTGGATCGTGCTGATCCCGAACAGCGGGAAGCACACGATGGGGATCAGCGCCGTCGCTGCGATCGGGATGGCTTCCGTCGCCCACCAGGTCGCCATCAGGAGACCGATGGCGGCCGTGCGCCAGGCGGGTTCGGGGAGGCCCTCCGGCGGTCCGAGCAGAAGCAGCATCAGTGCGAGTAGCGGGCCTGCGAACAGGCCGATCAGCTGGTGCCGGCTGCGGCCGGCTTGTACTTCGTTGTCGTTCACTGTCGCTGACCTGCTCGCGATTGTGGCGACGGTGAGCCTACCTGAAACGGCCACGACCGTCGTGATCTTCGTTGTGTTTTACACATCTTGTGATCATCTCGCCTTTGCATACCAGATGTAGTAGCATTGCCGCGTACCAACCCGGTACGCACGGAGATGAGATGCTCAAGGCAGTGCGAGCGAGTCACCATGCCGGATGCATGATCTGGACGCGGGTGTTTCGTGCTACCTCTCAACACGTCACCCTGGCGACCCGTATTCCTGTACGCGGGTCCGTGCGTTTGGAGAAGTGGTTCGTTCGCTGACAATCCGAAAATCAGGGCCTGTCGCAGCACGGACGTTTCGATGCCTCGACGAAAACGGTTTGTCGGTTTGAGTATTCTTCCGCTTGTTATGCCGCCCAGTTACTGGGCGGCTTTTTTCGTTCCGGTCGCCGGAAGCGGCGTGTCCGCCGGAACGCAGGGTTGAGCGACATGCGCAAGGCACATCTTTACGTCCTTCTTCTTCCCCTTCTTGCCATCGGCTGCAGCTCCACGCCGCCGCGGCTTCCTTATCCCGCGTTCGTGCAGACCGACGAACTGCCGGACGTATTCATGGCGGCCCTGCCGGGCGTCCGGGCGAAGCGCTACGCTGAAGACTATGCGGCCCGAACCGGACGGTTTCGCGTTGACCTGCCCGCAGACTGGAGCGGCAGCAGCAGCGGCACACCCGACGGCGTCCTCGAGATTTTCGTGCTCGAAGGCGAGCTCACCGTCGGCGACGTCAAGCTGATTCCGGGCGGCTATGCCTACCTGCCG
>JAZBNZ010000315.1:0-10843 GCA_036350895.1 Woeseiaceae bacterium | reverse complement strand
GCCCGACTGCAGCGACCTCCGGATCGTCTACTACGACGGGCTCGCCTGGACGGAGCTGCCGCGGCACGTCATCGACTGCGATTCGCCGACCACCGACATCCGCTTCATGCTCTCGGAAGACATCGCCGCGGCCGGCCTCGATGACAACTATTACCTCTACCACGGCAACCCGGCGCCCGGGCCGTTGCCGGCCATGAACGAGACCAACGTCTACCTCTGGTACGACGATGCCTCGACCGACCGCTCCGGCGCCTACGTGCGCGGCCGCATCGATCCCTGGCACGGTACCGGCTGGGACGACTCGCTCGTCCACCGCGGAAATCGCTACGATTACGATACCGGCGACAACTTCACCAGTGGTTACCGGCGCGAGGTCAACGAGCGGGACGTCTACATCGAGGCCGAGTTCCAGCACCGACGCTGCTACGCCCTCAACATCACGACAGGCCTGATGGTCCGCGGCGCGATCACCAGCGGCAGCGGTGGCGGGGAAGTTTCCGACAACTACTACGCGTCCAACAGGGGTGAGTTTCCGAACGTCGGGCCCAGCCGTAACTGCACGGCAGGCGGATACCCGCACGACGGCAGCATCGTCAAGAACGACCGGACGAACATCGTCGTCGCGGGCACGAACCCGCCCGACGTTCCAAGAAACGGCTGGCGTCGCCAGGGGCTCGCCGCCTGGTCGGTCGGGCCGACCAACCTCGCCTTCTGGGACAGCGACGACGCCGCCTCCTGGCCTGCGCTCGGCTATCCGGCGGCGTCGAACCTGCAGGCCCAGGGCAGCGATGCCGTCAACGAAAATTCGAACCGCGGTTTTGCGGCCGTCATGACGGCACAGGATCGAGCGAGGCTGAGGAATATCCTCATCCGCCGCTACGTCGGCAACGAACCCGTACTCACACTGACGGCGCAGATCCTGTCGCCGATCCTCGCGTTGACGAAGTCATCACTGACCGTGTTCGACCCGGTCAACACGACGACCAATGCCAAGGCCATCCCGGGCGCCTGGGTGGAGTACACGCTCACCGCCGTCAACGCCGGCGCGGGCAGTTCCGACCCCGACTCGCTGGTCGTTACCGAACCCCTGCCCGCCAACGTCGCCCTGTTCGTCGGGGACCTCGGCGGCGGTACGGGCCCGGTCGAATTCACCGACGGCGCGGGTACGGCCGCCAGCGGGCTGAGCTACGTCTTCGGCGGGCTCGCCGATCCGGGCGACAGTCTCGAGTTCTCGACCGACGGCGTCAGCTACGCCTATACGCCCGTTCCGGATCCCGACGGCTTCGACGCCGCCGTTCGCTTCGTCCGTGTCCGTCCTTTCGGCAGCTTCCAGGCCGCCGACAATGGTCTCGAGCGCGAGTTCCGGCTGCGTTTCCGGGTGCGCGTCCAGTAAGCGCCCGGGCTGCAGCGTCAAGCGGCGGCATGTCCCGAATGAATACCGACAGTGTTACACCGGACGCCGGCAGGCAGAAGGCCCGCCGGCGTCCGCCGTTGCTTGCGTGGCGCAACCGGGGCTAACCGCGATAGCCTCCACGTCGAGAAGCCCTGTCGAGGCGACGGTTTGCCCGCTCACCCCGCACATCGAGCCGTCGATCCGCCCGGTTGCCGCGTCGGTCGAGGCGGCGATCCACGCGATCCCCGTTGCGATCGAGCCGCTGATCGATACGATCGCCTTTGCGATCGAGACGACCCGCGAGATTGTCGTATCCCGCGGCTTCCGCGTGCTCCGCGCGGCGGTCGAGTCGCCGGTTGGCACGGTCGCCCTGCCCGTCACGCCGTGCCTCGTAGCGGTCGCCGCGATGGTCGAGACGCGCCTCTATGCGATCGCCCCGACGATCGAAGCGATGCTCGATACGATCGCCGCGGCTGTCGAGTCGCTCGGCCGCTGCCGGCGCCTCGTCGGCCATTCCGACCGACGCTGCGAAAGGTAACAGCAGCAATAACATCCGTGTGCTTTTCTTCATGTTTCCGTCTCCATGGTTGCAGTGGTCTAACGCAGTTTCAACGCGAGCGACGGTAACCGGTTGACACGGTCGCACGGCAAGTCACGGTACCTGCGGTTGACGGCCGATGAGTTTGCGGCCGCAGCACGAGTCGAACGCCGCCAATGGCGGCGGCCGTCGGAGCGGGAGGCCTGGAAAAAAGCAAAAAAAAGCCCGGCAGACCAACGTCTGCCGGGCTCGTCTTTCGAGTCAGCCGAATTCAGTCGGTCTGATCGTCGACCGTTGCACCGGGTGCACAGGTTGCCACACTCTTCATGCCGTTCGAGCAGCCCGATGAGGACTTGTAAGTCTGGCTAACCCCAATCACCTGTCCGTTCGAGGCGTTCAGGCAGAAGGTGTAGTTGCCGGCAGCCGTCGTCTTCTTTTCGAAGCGGTCGGGATTCTGCGAGTTCTTGCGGACGGACTCGATGCCGTTCACGCAGCTCGCTTTCTTGCCGTAACCCTCGCTGCTCAGAATGTTTTGTCCGTTCGCTGCTTTCAGCCGAAAACGGAATTCCCCTTTCTTGTCTTTATAGATTTCGAACTTGCCTGGCATTACTGTCTCCCGTGCTTGGATGAATCATCACCCGAGGTGATGGTGATTTGGGTTGCGGGACATAGTTTACGATGAACGCAGTCTTGCTGGCGAGACCATCCCGTTCCACATTCCGGCAGCGTTCAGACTGCTGCTTCCGGTCATTTACCAATCCCCGTTCCGGCTCAGCCGTGCTGCAGCAACACCGGCAGCTTGCACTCGTGAACGAGCCACTCCGTCGTTCCGCCAAAAATTTTCTGCTGCCAGCGGCTCTTGCTGTAGGCGCCTCCGACGAGAAGATCAGCGCCCTGCTCATTGCAGGTCGCGGTAAGCTCGGCCTCGATGTCCCGGCCCGGCGTCGTGACACGACCGGCCTTGACGCCGTAATACTTAAGGTAGCGCACCAGCTCGGTCGACTTGGGCCCGGCGCGATCTTCGGGACCGCAGCTGACCACCGTCACCGTTTCGGCTGCCGCAATCAGCGGCATGACGGCTGCGACGCTCCGTGCGCCCTCCGACGTCTGGTTCCAGCCGATGCAGACATGGCGGCCGATCGACTTGCGGCCCGACGGTGGCAGTATCAGTACGGGGCGGCCGGACTCGAGCAGTGCCGCGCCCAGGAACATGTCTGCCACGGTGCCGCGCTTTTTCGGGCGGCTGACGACGATCATGTCCGCGAGCGGACCGACGATGCCCATCAGCTTTCCGGGTGCGCCGACTTTCTCCGTCCAGATGGCGACGGGTTCCGAGCGGGGACTCTTCGACAGCGGGTAGTTGCTCTTGCCGGCGGCTTTCTCGAAAAGTGATCGGGCTGCGGCACGGCTGCTGGGCGTGGTCTTCCTGTTCCAGGAAGATTCGGCGCTGTCGGGCGCGTAGCCCGAGTCTGCGTGGCGATGAGGTCGCATGTGGCAGCCGTTGACGCTGGCACCGATACGGTCGGCGAGGTCGAAGGCGATCGGCAGCGCCCGCTCGCATTCGGGCCGGCCCGCGACGGGAACGAGGATAGCGCGCATGAGGTGGTGCCCCCGGTATGGTTCGGTTCCAGTGCCCAACTGTATCAAATCCCCTGCCTGACAATCACCATCACCGCCGCTCCGGCCCGTATATTCCGGACCCGCGCCCGGACGACATGTGGTAGCGTGCTGCATTCCTGGTTCCCGGAGTCTGCGCGCGTCGATGGCCATCCGTTCCCTGTGCATCACCCAGGGCGCCGACCGCCCTACCGTTGCAAGCTTCATCGGCATGCACCGGCGAGGCATCGAGGTAACGGTGATCTGCCCTGCCGACCACCCCAACTACCCGGTACTCGTCGAGGCGGGTGTGCCCGTCATCGACATGTCGTTCAGGAAGAATTTCGACAGCGCCGACATCGCCAGGCTGCGCCAGCTGCTCGTGGAAGGCCGCTTCCACATCATGCACACGTTCAACAACAAGGCGATCACGAACGGCCTGCGCGCCTGCCGCGGCCTGCCCGTCAAGGTCGTCGCCTATCGCGGCATCGTCGGCGCGGTGGGCTTTCTCGATCCCATGTCGTGGATGCGCTACCTCAACCCGGGAATCGACCGGATTATCTGCGTCTGCGATGCCATCCGCGATCATTTCCTGGCGATGCAGCCGTGGTTTCTGCGGATGCCGGCGACACGCCCGGTGCGCATCTACAAGGGGCACAAGCTCGAGTGGTACGACGCCGAGCCCGCGGACCTGACGACGCTCGGGATACCGGCCGATGCCTTCGTGATCGGCTGCACGGCCAACTACCGCCCCCGCAAGGGCATCGAGATTCTCGTCGAGGCAATGGGGCTCTTGCCCGAGGATATCCCCGCGCACCTCTTGCTGGTCGGTAACATGGACGCGAAGAAACTCGACCGGGTCATCGAGCACAGCCCCGCGCGCAACCGTATCCATCGCGCGGGATTCCGCGACGACGCGCCGGCGCTGAGCGCCGCCTGCGACGTATTCTGCCTGCCGTCGACCAAGCGCGAGGGCCTCCCGCGCTCGGTCATCGAGGCGATGGCCTACGGCGTGCCGCCGGTCGTCACCGACAGCGGCGGCAGCCCGGAGCTCGTCGTGGACGGTACGTCGGGCATCGTCGTGCCGCCTAAGGACGCCAGCGCTCTTGCCGACGCCTTCACCGGCCTGTACCGCGACCCTGCGAGACGCCGCGCAATGGGTGACGCGGCCCGGCGTCGCATCGGCGAGGATTTCAGGAACGAGACGACGATCGACGAAACGATCCGGCTCTACGAAGAACTGGTGCCCGACCCCGACTGGGCCGGCAGTGCCTAGAGCCGCAGCGCACCGTCGACGTCGATGCAGCGGCCGCTGAAATAGTCGTTCTCGAAGATGAACTGCACGGCCCGGGCGATCTCGTCCGGATCGCCGACGCGACGCGCCGGTATCATCGCCTCGATGCGCTCGCGGGCTTCCGGTTTCATCGACATCACCATCTCCGTGCCGATGAAGCCGGGCGCAATGGCCGCTGCGCGGATGCCGTAGCGGGCGAGTTCCTTGGCCCAGACGACCGCCATCGCCTGCACACCCGCCTTGGCCGCGCTGTAGTTCGTCTGGCCCATGTTCCCGGCCCGCGCGATCGACGAGATGTTGATGATGCAGCCGCCGTTGCCGAGCTCGATCATCTTCGCCGCGGCTTCCCGGCCGCAGAGGAAGACGCCGGTCAGGTTGACGTCGATCACGGTCTGCCACTGCTCGAGTGTCATCTTCCCGACCTGTTCGCCGTCCTTGTATTTCAGCAGCATGGCGTCGCGGGTGATGCCGGCGTTATTGACGAGGCCGTCCAGCGCGCCGAAGTCGGTCGCGATGGCGCCGAACAGCGCTTCCACGTCGGCCTCCCTGGCCACGTTGCAGACGTAGGTGCGGACCTCCGGCGAACCCGACTCACGGCACTCTGAGGCCATGGCCTCGAGCTGGTCCTGGTCGAGGTCGACGAGTGCGAGCTTCGCGCCTCTGCGCGCGAGCCTTAGCGCCATCGCACCGCCGAGTCCGCGCGCACCGCCCGTGATAACGATCGTCTTGCTGGTAAGATCCATTAGTATAACCTTTTGTAATTAATAGTTTTTATGAGTTTCGTGCCGCCGCTCTCCCGCGGGTTGCGGTCATTATGCCGCGCGATATTGCAGCGCACAAAAATGTCCGTGCCCGCGAGCAACGGCGTTGCAGCGAACCGCGGAATCGCCGATGATCGACCGATCAAAGGCATGCGTCTCGGGGGATACGTATGCAAAAGGATAAAGCCGACTCTTTCAAACGCGACGACATGCCCTTCGTCGCACCCTGCCGGGAGCTGACGCTGTTCGCGCCCTTTGCCTGGATTCGGCGCGGCGTGGCCGATCTGCTCCGGGCACCCCAGCAGAGCCTCGTCTACGGTCTCGCCGTTGCTATCCTGATTGCGGTCGTATCCCTGCTCGCCTGGTCACGCGGGAGCCAGTGGATCATGTTCGCGATGCTCGGGGGATTCGTATTCCTGGCGCCGCTGACCTGCATCGGGCTGTACGCCATCAGCGCGCAGCTGGAACGCGGGCAGGCGCCGTCGCTCGAGCGGAGTCTTCGCGCCGCCTTCAGGAGGCACTTTCCCAACGAGATGGTATTCACGCTCGTCTTGCTGGTGATCTTCCTGGTCTGGGCCCGGGCCGCCATCATGGTGACGGTATTCTTCCCGACCGACGGCGCAGCGACGCTCGAGGATATCGCGGGCTTTCTGGCCTTCGGGACGACGATCGGCGCGATCTTCGCCGGCGTGACGTTCTCCGCGAGCGCTTTCTCCCTGCCGATGATCATGCATCGCGATGTCGACAGCGTGACGGCGATCGTCACCTCCATCAACGCCGTTCTGCGCAACAAGGGTGCAATGATCGTCTGGCTGTCGCTGATCGTTTTCGGACTGCTGCTGGGCGTCGCGACCGCCTTCGTCGGCCTGGTCGTGATCATCCCGGTCATCGGCTACGCGGCCTGGCACGGCTACCTGGACACGATCGACGCCAGTGCGTTTCCCCGGCACGCCACCGGCATCACTGCCACTCCACGCCCCGGCAACGGCGGCGACGAAAACCCGACGAGCGGCTGACGCCGCGTCGCTAGCTGCCCGTCAGCTGCTGCCGGGCGCAAAAACTCGCCCCCAGCAGTCCCGGGTGATCGTGCAGTACGAGCTGTGTTGGAATGCGTTCCATCTGCGGCCGGTAGCGGCCCTTGCTTTCGAAACCATTGCGAAAGCGGCTGTTCTCGAGCAGCTCCGGATACCGCTTGGCGATGCCGCCCGCGATGAACACGCCGTCATGCGCGTTGAGCGTCAGCGCGAGGTCACCGGCGAACTGCCCGAGAATCTCGAAGAAGACCTGGACCGCCTCGGCCGCGCGCGGATCGCTGCCGTCGGCCGCACGGGCGAAGACCTCGGCCGCCCCCAGCTGCTGCCTGTGCTCACCGTGCACCAGGCAGAGCGCCCAGTAGAGGTTTTCGATGCCCGGACCGGACACGAGGCGTTCGAACGAGACGCGCGAGTAGCGCTCCCGCATCGCCTTCAGGATCTCGATCTGGACCTGGTTCTCCGGTGCGAATCCGCTGTGGCTCCCCTCGCCGGGAATCGCTATCAGCTGTCCCGCGAGTTTCTTGAGCCCGACCGCGCCGAGACCGGTGCCGGGCCCGGCAACCGCGATCGTGAAATCGGAACGGTCGAGGGAGCGCGGTGCCGGCAGACCGATGGTCAGGCACTCTTCCGCGGGCAGGGCGGGAATGGACCAGGCGATCGCCTCGAAATCGTTGATGAGGACGATCTCGTCGATGCCGAACTCGCCCACGAGTTCGGCAACGTCCAGCACCCAGTGGTTATTCGTGAACGAGACCCTGCCGTCGACGACCGGCCCGGCCGCCGCGAGGCAAATGACGTCCGGCGCCGGCGCCTTGATCAGTTCGAGGTAATGGCGGATCGCCGTGATCGACGACTCGAACTCGGCGCATTGCAGTATCTGCTCGTCGCGATAGCCGGCGGCCTCGTCCGCTAGTGCGAAACGCGCGTTGGTGCCGCCGATATCACCGATAAGGTGGCTTGCGTCTGGCATGGTCGATCGATTCCGGAACCTGCCGGAATGCTCTCATACCCCGAGCCGGGCTGCATCCTGCGCGAGCCGGGTGATCGCGGCGAAATCCCGGTCGCGCAACAGGCCTTGAGGGGCCAGCCAGGAACCACCAATGCAGCTGACATTGTCGAGCGCAAGGTAATCGGCTGCGTTCAGCGGCGTCAGCCCCCCGGTCGGCATGAACCGAAGCTCGGGTAGCGGCGCACCGACTGCCTTCAGGTAGGGCACCCCGCCGGCGAGTTCCGCCGGGAAGAATTTCTGCAGCGTGATGCCCTCTTCGAGCAGCGCGAGCATCTCCGACGCGGTAGCGGCACCGGGTATGAATGGCAGACCTGCGTCCCGCGCCGACGCGACGAGCGCCGTCGTGCTCCCCGGGCTGACGCCGAAGCGTGCGCCGGCTCGTGACACGTCGTTGACCTGCGCTGTCGTCCGCAGGCTGCCGGCGCCGACGATAAGGTCCGGGACATCGCGGGCGATCGCCTCGATCGCCTGAAGAGCAATGCGTGTCCGCAGCGTCACCTCGATGGCGCCGATACCGGCCTCGACGAACGCCTCGGCGAGTGGCCGGGCCGTATCTAGCTCGTCGATGGCGACCACCGGGACGACGCGAACTCCCGAGAGCAATGCCTGTGCGTCGATCATCCGTCGACTCCGAAGATCGACGCGCCCGCCTCGGCCACGCCGGTTTGCGTCCGGAACGCGGCGAACAGTTCGCGGCCCATGCCGACGTGATTCGAGGAGATATCTACCTCCGCCGCTTCGCGGGCTGCGACGTCGTCGCCGGCCGTGACGCTGAGCGTGCCGCCGGCACTGTCGATCGTAATCCTGTCGCCGTCGCGAATCTTGCCGATCAGGCCGCCAAGCACGGCCTCCGGAGACACCTGGATCGCCGCGAGCACCTTGCCGGAGGCTCCCGACATCCGGCCGTCGGTCAAGAGGGCGACGCGGAACCCGCGATTCTGCAACACGCCGAGGTAGGGGGTCAGCTTGTGCAGTTCGGGCATGCCGTTGGCGCGCGGCCCCTGGCACGAGAGCACCGCGACGAAGTCCGTCTCCAGCTCACCGCGATTGAAGGCCTCGGTGAACGCCTCCTGCGAGTGGAAGACTCGTGCCGGCGCTTCGATCGACCGGTGTTCCGCTTCCACCGCAGACACCTTGACGATGGCGCGGCCGATGTTGCCCTCGACCAGCCTGATGCCGCCTTCGGCATCGAAGGGCTCGGCCACCGGCCGGACGATCTCGCGGTCGAGCGACGACTGCTGACAATCGCGCCAGCGAAGCTCACCCTGCTCGAGATACGGTTCCACGAGGAAGCGGTCCAGGCCCTCGCCGAGTATCGTCGTGACGTCACGATGCAGGAGGCCCGCAGCGAGGAGTTCCCGCATGACGAAGCCGAGCCCGCCGGCCGCGTGGAAATGGTTCACGTCGGCGGAACCGTTCGGATAGACGCGCGCCAGTAGCGGCACCGCCTGCGACAGTTCGGCAAAATCGGTCCAGTCCACCCGGACCCCGGCAGCGTGCGCGATCGCCACGAGATGCATCGTGTGATTCGTCGAGCCGCCGGTGGCCAGCAGGCCGACGATGCCGTTGACGATCGCCTTCTCGTCGATCACGTGACCGATCGGCGTGTAACGATCACCGAGATGGGTGAGCTCCAGTACCTGCCTGACGGCGTCTGCCGTCAGGTGCTTGCGCAAGGACGCACCCGGATTGACGAACGAGCCACCGGGCAGCTGCATGCCCATGAACTCCATCAGCATCTGGTTGCTGTTGGCCGTGCCGTAGAAGGTACAGGTGCCTGGCGCATGGTAGGCGGCGGACTCGGCGGCGAGCAGCTCGTCGCGACCGACCTTCCCCGCCGCGTAGAGCTCCCGCACGTGGGCCTTTTCCTTGTTGGACAGGCCGCTGACCATCGGGCCTGCCGGAATGAAGACGACCGGAAGGTGCCCGAAGGACAGCGCGCCGATCATCAGGCCCGGAACGATCTTGTCACAGATACCGAGGCATACCGCCGCGTCGAACATGTTGTGCGACAGGGCCACCGCCGTCGACAGCGCAATGACGTCGCGGCTGAACAGCGACAGGTCCATACCGTCCTGGCCTTGGGTAACACCGTCGCACATGGCCGGAACGCCCCCGGCGACCTGGGCCACCGCCCCCTGATTGCGTGCCGCCTCGCGAATCTGCTGCGGATAGCCCTCGAAGGGCTGGTGCGCGCTCAGCATGTCGTTGTAGGCCGTCACGATCGCGAGATTCGGAATCCTCCCGCCAGCCAGGATTTCTTTCTCCCGGCGCCCTTCCGCGGCCATGCCGTGGGCGAGATTGGAACAGGACAGCGAACCGCGCGCCGGCCCCTCGTCGGCGGCACGCGCGACCCGCTCCAGGTAGGCGGTGCGGCTGGCGCGGCTGTTCTCGCGGATTCGATCGGTGACTCGTTCGAGTACGGGGTGCATTGGTATTCCTTGACGTTTTTTCAGGGTGCCCAGTAGACGTTGACCGGCGCGCGCTTCTGCAGCAGCAGCCGTGCAACAGGCAGCTCGGACTGCAGGCTGGCGGCGGATTCGAGCACGGCACGCTTCGCCGCGCCGAAAATCAGCAGGATGATCTCGTCGCTGCGTGACAGCGCAGACAGCGTGAGGCTGATACGGGGATGCGGGCTCGCCGCAGTACTTACCGGCAGGCAGAGCGTCGTGTTGTCGGGATCGAGCCCTGCCTCGAGGTTCCCGGCATCGGGAAACAGGGATGCGAAATGACCGTCCTCGCCCATGCCGAGCAGCGAGCAGGCGAACGGGAACGGCAGCAATCGTATCGCCTGGTCGATCTCCTCGCTGCGTGCCGCCGGATCCGTATCTTCCCGGTAAACGGGCAGCAGCGACGCGCCGGCAGCGCGACCGGTCAATAATGTCTCGCGCACGAGCTTCTCGTTGCTGTCGTCGCTGTCGGCCGGTACCCAGCGCTCGTCGCTGAGCACGACGTGCACGTTGTCCCAGTCGAGCTCCAGGTTGGCCAGCTCAGCGAAGCAGCGCGAAGGCGTTGTACCGCCACTCACGACGAGCGAGGCCTTTTCATGCGCGTCGAGCCGCCGCTCGAGGAGCGCCGAGATCGCCTCCGCCGCAGCGATGGACGCGGCTTCGCGGGTTTCGAAAGTCTTGAACTGCATTTATTCCTCCGGGTGCCACGCGCGGTTGTCCCGGTCGAGCAGCAGCGACGATGCGCTGGGCCCCCAGGAACCGGCGACG
>JAZBNZ010000314.1:0-4527 GCA_036350895.1 Woeseiaceae bacterium | reverse complement strand
CGTGTGCTCGAGATGGTGAAGCGCAACGAGTACAAGCGCCGGCAGGCGCCGCCCGGCATCCGGATCAGCCGCCGCGCTTTCGGGCGCGACTGGCGCTACCCGATCACCTCGGGCTACCGTTTCAGCTCCTGAGCCATTCCACCGTAGACGCCCCGGGCAGGGCCAGGACGGCCGCATCGCGCCGGCCGGTGCTACGGATTAAAGCCGCTAGCTTTCGTTGGGATAGTTGGTTGCCAGGACCCGCCGCGTGTCCTCGGCGAGGTCGGACATGCCGAGCGCGTCGTAGGCTCGTGCCAGCGTCTTCAGCGACTTCGCGGTCGAATCCGCGCCGTTGTATTCCTCGACGGCCCGCGTCGCGCGCTTGACCGCCGCCACGTAGGCACCCAGCCGGATGTAGTAGTCCGCCACGTAGTTCTCGTAGGCGGCGAGCCGGTTGCGAAGGTAGATCATGCGCTGCTGGGCGTCGGGGGCGTACGCGCTCGCCGGGTAGCGCTCGACGAGGCGCCGCAGCGTGACGTAGGACTGCTCAACGTCCTTCGGCGGGCGCTTGTTGATGTCCTTGCGGAACCAGCGCTCGAGGAAGCCGGGTCCCCCCTCGAAATACGACAGCGCCTGTATATACATCGCATAGTCGACGCGCGGGTGGATGGGGTTCTCGCGCATGAAGGTCTCGGCGACCTCGATCGCGAGCTCCTTCTGGCCCGCCTTGTAATAGGCGTACATCAGCTCGAGCTGGATTTGCCGCGAGAGCTCGGAGAATGGGTAGCGCGCCTGGATGGCCTCGTAGATCTGGATGCCGCGGCGGTAGTTGCCGCGCGCCACCGACTCGCGGGCCTGTTCGTAGGCTTCGGCGATATCCTGGATCACGGTGCGCTGTTCGTCCTGCCCGCCGCAGGCGGCCAGCAGCACCGCGGCCAGTACCAGCGTGGCAAGGCCCGGGAGCCGCGTTCTGAATGTGGAGGCTAAGCTGATCATGATGAGTTCGCGTTCCGGCCGTCGAATTGTCGCCGCTCGAGGTCGGCGGGCGGCCGAGCGCGGCAGTATAACGTAAACTGCCGACAATCCATTGGCCCGATAGTTTCACTATGCCTTCAGCAACCCGGACGATACCCGACGACCTGGCCGGACTTCGCCTCGACCAGGCGCTCGCGAAGATGTTTCCGGAATATTCGCGCAGCCGGCTGGCCGCGTGGGTCAAGGCCGGGTCGATCCGCGTCGACGGCCGGGCCCTGAAGCCCCGCGAAAAGATTGCCGGGGGCGAGGAGGTCGTTCTCGATGCAGAATCCGAGGCTGCCGTCGAAAGCCTGCCCGAGGCAATGGCGCTCGACATCGTCCACGAGGACGAGTCGGTGCTCGTCATCAACAAGCCGGCGGGCCTGGTCGTGCATCCGGGGGCGGGCAATACGCGGGGGACGCTGATGAACGGCCTGCTTGCCCACGCCCCGGAACTCGCCGAAGTGCCGCGCGCCGGCATCGTGCACCGCATCGACAAGCTGACGACCGGCCTGCTGGTCGTCGCGCGGACGCTTGAGGCCCACACGGCTCTGACCCGGGCGCTGGCCGGGCACGAGATCCGGCGCAGCTACGTCGCGGTCGTCCAGGGTGCGCTGACCGGCGGCGGCAGGATCGACGCGCCGATTGGCCGGCATCCCGTCGACCGGACGCGCATGGCGGTGCGCGAGAGTGGCCGGCCGGCCGTTACGCATTACACGGTTCGCGAGCGCTATGCCGCGCATACCGCGGTGGACGTCGTCCTCGAGACCGGCCGCACGCACCAGATTCGGGTGCATTTCGCCTGGAAGCGTCACCCGCTGGTCGGCGACCCCGTGTACGGTGGCCGCCTGGCCCTGCCAAAGGGCGCGAGCGACGCCGTGATCGAGACGCTGCGCGGCTTCCGGCGGCAGGCGCTGCACGCGGCGCGGCTCGAATTTCCCCATCCGGTGACGGGTGAGCCGGTGATGTGCGAGGCGCCTATCCCGGACGACATGCAGCGACTGATGGCCGTTCTGCGCGAGGCGGCTCGTGAGGACGATGCATGAGCGATGCGATGCCCAATGACTGTTTGTGGCCGGACTGGCCCGCGCCGCCCGGCGTCGTCGCCGCCTCGACGACGCGCACGGGCGGCGTGAGCGAGGGACCGTTCGGAACCCTGAATCTCGGCGCTCATGTCGGTGACGACCCGGCCGCGGTCGCCGGGAACCGCCGCCGCCTGCGCGAGGCGCTCGGGCTCGCGGCGGAACCGCGCTGGCTCGCGCAGGTTCACGGCACGATCGTTGTCGATGCCGCCGGCGCCGGCGACGAACCGCCCGCGGCCGATGCCTCGTTCACGACGCAGTCCGGCGTTGCGTGCGCCGTGTTGACGGCCGACTGCCTGCCGGTGCTGTTCAGCACGATCGACGGCACCGCGGTCGCCGCGGCACATGCCGGCTGGCGCGGTCTCGCCGCGGGCGTACTCGAGTGCACGATTGCCGCCATGCCGGCGCCCCCGGACCGTCTCCTGGCCTGGCTGGGGCCCGGCATCAGCCAGCCGGCGTTCGAGGTGGGCCCCGAGGTCCGCGATGCATTCATGGCCGCGGACGAGGGCGCCGGGACGGCCTTCGAGAGCAACGAGCGGGGCCGCTACCAGGCCGACCTGTACGCACTCGCGCGCCGCCGGCTGCAGCGTGCCGGGGTGGCCGGCGTCTATGGTGGCGGCTGGTGTACCCACGCCGACGCCGGCCGATTCTTCTCGTATCGCCGCGATGGCCAGTGCGGTCGCATGGCCACCGTCATTGCCATACGTACTTGCCCGGCCCCTGGCGCATCTTGAAAACCGGCGTTGCGCCGCCATTTTCTGTGCAACGGAAAATTCGGGGGGGACCCCGTACGAGGTTTCATCATGCGAATGGACAAATTGACCAGCAAGTTTCAGATGGCGCTCGCTGATGCGCAGTCGCTGGCCGTCGGCCGGGATCACCAGTTCATCGAGCCCGTCCACCTGATGGTGGCGCTGCTCGACCAGCAGGGCGGCAGCGTACGCGGCCTGCTGACCAAGTCGGGCGCCAACGTCAACCTGTTGCGCTCCCAGCTTGGCGAGGCGATCGACCGCCTGCCGCGCGTCGAGGGCGCCGGCGGCGAAGTTCACGTCAGCAACGATCTCGGCAAGCTCTTCAACCTGACCGACAAGCTCGCCCAGAAGCGCAATGACCAGTACATCTCGAGCGAACTCTTCGTGCTGGCGGCGCTGGACGATTCGTCGCCGCTGAAGGCGGTCTTCGACCAGGCCGGCGTCGTACGGGGTGCCGTCGAAAAGGCGGTCGACGACTTGCGCGGCGGCGCGCAGGTCAACGACCCGAACGCCGAGGATACGCGCGAGGCACTGGAGAAATACACGATCGACCTGACCGAGCGCGCCGAGCAGGGCAAGCTGGACCCGATCATCGGCCGCGACGACGAGATCCGCCGCACGATCCAGATCCTGCAGCGCCGGACCAAGAACAACCCCGTCCTGATCGGCGAACCCGGTGTCGGCAAGACCGCAATCGTCGAGGGACTCGCGCAGCGCATCGTCAACAACGAGGTGCCGGAAGGCCTGCGCGGCAAGCGCATCCTGTCGCTCGACATGGCCGCGCTGATCGCCGGCGCCAAGTTCCGCGGTGACTTCGAGGAGCGGCTGAAGGCCGTTCTCAACGATCTCGCGAAGCAGGAAGGCCAGATCATCCTGTTCATCGACGAACTGCACACCATGGTCGGCGCCGGCAAGGCGGAAGGCTCGATGGATGCCGGCAACATGCTGAAGCCCGCACTCGCCCGCGGCGAGTTGCACTGCGTCGGCGCCACCACGCTCGACGAGTACCGCCAGTACGTGGAGAAGGACGCCGCGCTCGAGCGTCGTTTCCAGAAGGTGCTCATCAACGAACCCACGGTCGAGGACACGATCGCGATCCTGCGCGGCCTGAAGGAGCGCTACGAAGTGCACCACGGCGTCGAGATCACCGACCCCGCGATCGTCGCCGCCGCGACGTTGTCGCATCGCTACATCAGCGACCGGCAGCTGCCGGACAAGGCGATCGACCTGATCGACGAGGCCGCTTCGCGGATCCGCATCGAGATCGACTCGAAGCCCGAGTCGATGGACCGGCTCGAGCGTCGCATCATCCAGCTCAAGATCGAGCGGGAGGCCCTGCGCAAGGAATCCGACGACGCCTCGAAGAAGCGCCTCGAGACCCTCGAGACCGACCTCGCCGAGCTCGAGCGCGAGTACGCCGACCTCGAAGAAATCTGGAAGGCCGAGAAGGCGGCGGTTCAGGGCACCACCCAGATCAAGGAGGAGCTGGAGCGCGCCCGCATCGAGCTCGAGACCGCGCATCGCGCCAACGATCTCGCGCGGATGTCGGAGCTCCAGTACGGGCGCATCCCCGAGCTGGAACGCCAGCTCGCAAGCGCGTCCGAGGCGGAGCAGCAGGAGACGCGCCTGCTGCGCAACAAGGTCAGTGATGAGGAGGCGGCCGAGGTCGTCTCCAAGTGGACCGGGATCCCGGTCTCGCG
>JAZBNZ010000313.1:0-3059 GCA_036350895.1 Woeseiaceae bacterium | reverse complement strand
TTCATCGCGCCTTTCATCGCGCCGCACTCGGTGTGGCCGCAGACGACGATGTGAGGAACCTGCAGTGCAGCCGTCGCAAACTCGATCGACGCCGTCATGCCTCCCGTGTGGTTGGTATGCGGCGGCACGATGTTGCCGGCATTGCGGCAGATGAACAGCTCACCCGGGTCCGTCTGGGTGATCATTGCCGTTTCGATGCGTGAATCCGAACACGTGATGAACAGCGCCTCGGGTGACTGGCCCTGGCTCAGCTTTTCGAACAGCGCCTGCTTCTCGGGATAGACTTCTTTCTGGAACCGGACGACACCGGCGGCAAACTTGGGCATTTCGTTCTCCTTGAGAGCTACCTGCTCTTCAGCTGGCGGGCACGGACCAAAGATCCCGTGCAGAGTTGATTTCGGACTCGCCGATGCCGGTCATCCGGCCTTCGATGAATTCGAGTCCTTCGACGATCCAGGCGGCGAATTCGGGGTGTACGAGGTGATAGAACCGGTGTCGCCCCTCGCGACGCTCCTCGACGATGCGGTGCAAGCGCAACAGGCCCAGGTGCTGCGAGACGCGCGGACCCGGCAGGTCCAGCGACGCGGCGAGCGTGTTGACGTCTTTCTCGCCGCCGCGGAGTTCCTCGATCAGCCGGATACGATCCGGGTGAGCGAGAACTTTGAAGACTTCTCCCAGTTCCCGGGAGACGAGTACGCGACTCGGCATGGTGCTCTCCCCGTTTGCGGCTCCCCAACCGCGGTCAAACATTAAGAACTTAATATCTTCAAAGTTTCGCAGATATATAGCCTCGAAGGCAAGGAAAATCGGGCGAAACCGTGACGGAATCCGCTCGTCAGGCGCACGGGTTCGTCAAGTTACTGATTTATGGCGAGATCGGGATTTAACAGAATCCCGGGAGCTGTCGGCGGCGACCTGGCTGTCGCGCCGTCTGCGCGAAAAGCGTCAGAATGCGCGGCTGAGCGCGTGCTCCAGGTCGGCAACCAGGTCGTTTTCGGCCTCGATACCCACGGAGAGTCGTATCAGCTGATCGCTGATACCGAGCTCGGCCCGCTGCGCCGGCGGCACCGAGGCATGCGTCATGATGGCCGGATGATCGACGAGGCTCTCCACGCCACCCAGGCTCTCGGCGAGCGCAAACAGCCGCGTGTTCTCGAGGAATCCCCGTGCGTGCTCGAGCGTGCCGTCGATGAAGAAAGTGACGATGCCACCGCCGCCCTGCATTTGCCGGGCCGCCAGCGCATGCTGCGGATGCGATTCAAGTCCCGGGTAGAGCACGCGCGTGACCCGCGGATGCTCCTCGAGCCAGTGCGCGATCGCCGTCGCGGTCCGGACGTGACGCTCCATGCGGACGTCGAGCGTCTTGACGCCGCGCAGCCCGAGAAAACTGTCGAACGGGCCGGCGATCGCGCCGATGGAGTTCTGCAGGTAGGCCAGGCGTTCGGCCAGGTCCTCGCGATTCGTCACGGCGATCCCGCCGACCATGTCGGAATGCCCGTTGAGATATTTCGTGGCCGAATGCATGACGATGTCCGCGCCAAGCTCGAGCGGCCGCTGCAGGTACGGTGTCGCGAAGGTGTTGTCAGCCACGACCAGCAGATCGTGCTCGTGAGCGAGGGTCGCGAGCGCCGCCAGGTCGACGATCTTCAGCAGCGGGTTGCTCGGGCTCTCGACCCAGACCAGCTTTGTTGCCGGTCGAATCGCGGCCCTTACCGTGTCGAGATCCGTCATATCGACGAAGCTGAAATCGAGATTGGCGCTGCGTTTCCTCACGCCCTCGAAAAGGCGCCGCGAGCCGCCGTACAGGTCGTCCAGCGCGATGACGTGACTGCCCGAATCGAGCAGCTCGAGGATCGTGCCGATCGCGGCCATGCCGGACGCAAACGCGAACCCGTGCCCGCCCGACTCGAGGTCGGCGACGCAGCGCTCCCAGGCCATGCGGGTCGGATTCTGTGTGCGGGAATACTCGTAGCCCTGGTGTTCGCCGGGACTCGACTGGACGTACGTCGACGTCGCGTAGATCGGCTGCATGATCGCCCCGGTCGTCGGGTCCGGGGACTGCCCTGCGTGAATGGCACGCGTGGCGAACGCCAGGTCCTTGTCATTACTCATACGTTGACCTCACTGCTGCGTCGCAGGTAGTTGAGCACGTCGGATCTCGTGATCAGCCCGAGAAACTCGTCCCCGTCCATGATCGCCGCATACGGCTGGACATGCAGCATCGCGACGAGATTGTTGACCGACGTATCCTTGTCGAGCTTGATAAACGCCGTTTCCATGGCATCGGCGACCGGCGCCTTCATGAGATCTGGCTTGCCAAAGACGTACTGGATGATCGTGTCCTCGGTAATGACGCCGACGAGACGGCCGTCCTCCATCACGGGCAGCTGGGAAAAACCGGCGTTGCGAAGCCGGTTGTGCGCGGTCGTCACGATGTCCGTGGAACCGACCGTGATCGTCGCGCGCTCCCCGTGCGGGCGCCCGATCAGGTCGCGAAGGTCACCGTACTGCTCGCGGGTAATGAAGCCCTGGTCTTCCATCCAGAAGTCGTTGTAGAGCTTCGACAGGTACTTGTTGCCGGTATCGCAGGCAAAACTGACGACCGTCTTCGGCTCGGTCTGCTCCCTGCAGTAGCGGAGCGCCGCGGCGAGCAGCGTCCCGGACGACGAGCCGGCCAGGAGCCCCTCGGTGCGGAGCAGCTCGCGCGCGGTAGCAAAGGATTCGGCATCGCTGATCGAATAGGCCTTGCTGACCTGGCTGAAATCCGCGATCGACGGGATGAAGTCCTCGCCGATGCCCTCGACGAGCCAGCTGCCCCCTGCGTGCATCTCACCCTTGTTGATGTAATCGGCCAATATCGAGCCCTCGGGGTCCGCGAGCACGAGATCGACGTGCGGAGCGTGCTCGGCGAGATATTTCCCGAGTCCGGAAACGGTGCCGCTCGAACCGACGCCGAGGACTATCGCATCGAGCTTGCCGCCGAGTTCATCGACGATCTCCGGACCCGTCGTTCGCTCGTGCGCAAGCGGGTTGTCCGGGTTACCGAACTGGTTGATGAA